>CBFGZZ010000110.1:0-24151 GCA_965653385.1 uncultured Streptomyces sp.
CCCGGTCGCCGAGGCGTTGTACGACCGCGCCGCCCACCCGCCGCCCCCGCCGGGCACCTACCAGCCACCCCAGGCGCTGTACGCCCAGCCACCCCAGTCGCCGTACGCCCCCGACCCGCACGTGTGGGCGCAGACCCCGGCGCCCGAGCCGGAGGGCCCGACCCAGTACCTGCCGTACGGCGACGATCACCGTACGACCCAGTACGTGGGTGTCGACGACCTCGTCACGCACTCCACCGAGGAACGTCCCGAGCACGACGCCTTCGCACACCTCTTCCGGGACCAGCAACAGGGCGGTCATCCGCAGTACCAGCCGCCCGTGGTCCCGGGGCCGTCCCCGGCACCGACCGCGGGCCCGTACCAGGGAGCTCCGCCGCCTGCCGCGGCCGAGAGCAGCCCGCCTGCGCCCGCTCCTGCCGCGGCGCCCGCCGCCGCGAAGAAGGGTGGGCGGGCCGGCGGTCTGCTGAAGTCGAGCGCCGTGATGGCCGCGGGCACGATGGTGTCCCGCCTCACCGGCTTCGTCCGGTCCATGATGATCGTCTCGGCGCTGGGCCTCGGCCTGCTCGGCGACTCGTTCCAGGTCGCCTACCAGCTGCCGACGATGATCTACATCCTGACCGTCGGCGGCGGCCTCAACTCGGTCTTCGTTCCGCAGCTGGTACGCGCCATGAAGGACGACGAGGACGGCGGCGAGGCCTACGCGAACCGTCTGCTGACCCTGGTCATGGTGGCGCTCGCCACCCTCACCGCACTCGCGATGGTCGGCGCACCACTCCTCGTCAAGGCCCTGTCGACCCCCGTCGCCAACGACCCCGCCGCCAACGAGGTCGCCATCACCTTCACCCGCTACTTCCTGCCCTCGATCTTCTTCATGGGCGTCCACGTGGTGATGGGCCAGATCCTCAACGCCCGCGGCAAGTTCGGCGCGATGATGTGGACACCGGTCCTGAACAACATCGTCATCATCGTGACACTCGGGATGTTCCTCTGGGTGTACGGCACCGCGGAGCGCTCCGGCATGGCCGTCACCAACATCCCGCCGGAGGGTCAGCGCCTCCTCGGCATCGGCGTACTGCTCGGCCTGGTCGTCCAGGCCCTGGCGATGATCCCCTACCTGCGCGAGACGGGTTTCCGGCTGCGGCTGCGCTTCGACTGGAAGGGCCACGGTCTCGGCAAGGCGGCGATGCTCGCGAAGTGGACGATCCTGTTCGTCCTCGCCAACCAGGCGGGCGCCCTCGTGGTCACCCAGCTGTCCACCGCCGCAGGAGTCGACTCCGACGTCGACGGAACCGGCTTCGCCGCCTACGCCAACGCCCAGCTGATCTGGGGTCTGCCGCAGGCCATCATCACCGTTTCTCTGATGGCCGCCCTGTTGCCGCGCCTGTCGCGCTCGGCGGCCGAGGGTGACAGCGGCGCCGTCCGGGACGACATCTCCCAGGGGCTGCGGACGACGGCGGTCGCGATCGTCCCCATCGCCTTCGGATTCCTGGCCCTCGGCATCCCGATGTGCACCCTGATGTTCGGCACCTCGGGCGCGAGCGAGGCCACGAACATGGGCTTCATGCTGATGGCCTTCGGCCTCGGCCTGATCCCGTACTCCGTGCAGTACGTCGTTCTGCGCGCGTTCTACGCGTACGAGGACACCCGGACCCCGTTCTACAACACGGTCATCGTGGCGGCCGTCAACGCCGCCGCCTCCGCCCTCTGCTACTTCGTCATCCCGGCCCGCTGGGCCGTCGTCGGCATGGCCGCCTCGTACGGACTGGCCTACGCGATCGGTGTCGGCGTGGCCTGGAGCCGACTGCGCAAGAAGCTCGGCGGCGACCTCGACGGCGCCCGCGTGATGCGGACGTACGCCAGGCTCTGCATCGCATCGGTGCCGGCGGCGCTGCTGAGCGGTGCGGCCTGCTACGGCATCGCCCAAAGCCTGGGGCAGGGCGTTCTCGGCTCCTTCGCCGCCCTGCTGGCCGGCGGAGCCGTGCTGCTCGGGATCTTCTTCGTCGCCGCACGCCGGATGCGGATCGAGGAACTGAACTCACTGGTCGGCATGGTGCGCGGACGCCTGGGTCGCTGAGGCGGGGGTACGCGCACAACCATCGTCCGCCATCGTGTGTCGTGCATAGCGGCGGACTGTGGGCACAATTGGTTCGGCGTCGGACGGCGCGCACGGAGTCTGACGGCGCGCAATGGATGGGGAGGCAGGAACGACGGTGGCGGAACGGAGCACGGCTGCCGTCGACGTGGCAGACAACAGCGGCGACGAGCCGCTGACCGCTCAGGCGGACCAGTCCACGGCCGACGGGGTGGCCAAGAATCGGGAGCGGGACACGGACATCGACGAGGCACAGGGGAGTGGCGGGACCGAGGGTCCCGGAAAGGCCTCACCGCCCGAACTGCACAGCGGTCACAAACTCGCCAGACGCTACCGCCTCGAGGAGTGCGTCACCCGTCTGGACGGTTTCAGCAGCTGGCGTGCGGTCGACGAGAAGCTCCGTCGCGCCGTCGGCGTCCACATCCTGCCCGCGGACCACGCACGGGCCCGGTCCGTCCTGGCCTCGGCCCGCTCCTCCGCGCTTCTCGGCGACCCCCGCTTCGTCCAGGTCCTCGACGCCGTCGAGGAGAACGACCTCGTCTACGTCGTCCACGAGTGGCTCCCCGACGCCACCGAGATGAGCACCCTGCTCGCCGCGGGCCCACTGGAGGTCTACGACGCCTACCAGATGGTCACCCAGGTGTCCGCGGCCATGGCCGCCGCCCACCGCGAGGGCCTGGCCCATCTCCGGCTCAACCCGAACGCCGTGCTGCGCACGTCGACCGGCCAGTGGCGCATCAGGGGTCTCGCGGTGAACGCCGCGCTGCGCGGCATCAGCTCCGACACCCCGCAGCGCACCGACACGGAGGCCATCGGCGCCCTGCTGTACGCCGCGCTCACCCAGCGCTGGCCGTACGAGAGCGACGCCTACGGCCTGTCCGGGCTGCCGAAGGACGTCGGTCTGATCGCCCCCGACCAGGTGCGTGCCGGCGTCCACCGCGGCCTGTCGGAGCTCGCCATGCGCGCGCTGGTCAACGACGGCGCGACGGCGTCCCGCCATGAGTCCGCGTGCACGACGCCGGAGGAACTGGTGAAGGCGATCGGCGAGATGCCCCGCATCCGCCCGCCGGAGCCCGCTTTCACGGCCCCGCCGGACTATCAGCGCACGACGTACCAGCAGGGCAACTACGGCCGCCAGCCGTCGCACCCTGGCGCCACCCAGCCCGTACCGACCCCGCCGCCTCCGCTGCAGAGCCGCACGGGCAAGGCACTGAAGTGGGCCGTCTCGGCCCTCCTCATCGCCGCCCTGGGCCTTGGCAGCTGGCAACTCGCGGACGCGCTCATGGACCAGGGCGGCAAGTCCGAGGACAGCAATCAGACGCAGACCACGGACGACAATGACAAGGGCAGCGACAAGGCCAAGCCGGTCAAGCCGATAGAGATTCAGAACGCCCAGGAGTTCGTCGCCAAGGGCGGGGCCCAGGCGCCGGAGGATGTAGGCAAGACGTACGACGGCAACAGCTCGACGTACTGGCGCAGCAAGAGCTTCGTCGACGGTCCTGACATGAACCCCGCCTACAAGCCTGGTGTCGGCATCGTCTACGACCTCGGCTCGGCTCAGACAGTGTCGGCCGCTTCGATAGGGCTGCTGTACCCCGGCGATCACACGACCGTCTCCCTGTACGCCTCGGACTCCCTGACGCCCTCGTCGTTGGACTCGATGGAAAAGATCGGCACCGTCACAACGAGCGGCACCAGTGCGACGGTGAAGGTCACCAAGCCGGCGAAGACCCAGTACGTTCTCGTATGGCTCACCGCCATGCCCCATGCGGACGGGGACCAGTACAGCGACGCCGGATTCAAGCAGGCCATCACCGACCTGAAGTTCACCGGCTAGAACTGACCGATCCAAGGGGAGGGGGTCCGATGACAGATGGTGCCGCTCAGCGCGACGTGAGCGACCAGGATCTCCTGGCCCTCCATGTGAAGGGCGATCCCGACGCCTTCGGTGAGCTCGTGCGGCGGCATCGGGATCGGCTCTGGGCGGTGGCGTTGCGGACGCTGGGCGACCGCGAGGAGGCCGCTGATGCCGTCCAGGACGCCCTTGTTTCCGCCTACCGGGCCGCCCACACCTTCAGGGGCCAGTCCGCCGTCACGACGTGGCTGCACCGGATCACCGTGAACGCCTGCCTGGACCGTGCCCGCAAGGCGGCCTCCCGCAAAACCTCCCCCGTCGACGACACCGAGCGCCTGGAGCAGTTGCTGGAGCCCCACGAGGAGGCATCCGCTCCGGCAGAGCGCAACGATCTGCACCGCCAGCTCCTGGAGGCGCTCGGCACCCTGCCCCCGGACCAGCGAGCGGCGCTCGTCCTGGTGGACATGCAGGGCTACCCGGTCGCCGAAGCGGCCCGCGTACTCGATGTGCCCACCGGCACGATCAAGAGCCGATGCGCACGCGGCAGAGCCAGACTCCTGCCTCTGCTCACGCATCTGAGGCCGGAAAGCGCCAGTGGCGGCAAGGGCTCGGATGAGAGGCGGAACCGGACGCAGGGGACATCCGTCCCACCGGCAGCGGATCCACAGGCCACCAGGCCACCGGTCACGGATCCGCGAGATACCGGGCCAAGTGATTCAGCTGCAGTGAAGGGCGGAGGTGGGCGAGCGTGACAGCCACGACGGACACGGCCGGGCACCCGGACGTCGCCGAGATCTCCGACCTCACCGAGGGCCTTCTCTCCCCGTCCCGGACTGCCGACGTACAGCGGCATCTGGAGCAGTGCGAGCTGTGCGCGGACGTCTACGCCTCGCTGGAGGAGATCCGGGACCTGCTGGGGGTCGTGCCCGGCCCTCCGCGTATGCCCGCGGATGTCGCAGGCCGCATCGACGCCGCTCTCGCCGCAGAGGCACTCTTGAACGCTACGGCGCCCGATGACACGGCAGCGGCACCCCGCGCCAGGGAGACCCTCCCGGTCTCCGGTGCACACGACAGCGCGCATGTTTCACGTGAAACATCGGCCACGGCAGACCGTCCGGTGGGCCACGCCCGCTCCTCCACCGCCGGCCCCGGCCGCAAGAATCGCAAGAAGGCAGGGCGACGCAAGGTCGCCGTCCTCAGCGCCGCGTTCACGGCCGCCGCCCTGGGCCTCGGCTCGGTATTGCTGACCTCACTGATGGGCGGAGGGGCGGGCCCCACCGCCGACGGCGGGCAGACCGCCACCGACACGTTCTCCGCAGCGAAGCTGGAGACGCAGGTCGCCGATCTCCTCGCCAAGAACGAGAGCTCCCCAGGGAGCTCCCAGAAGCCGGACCGCAGTCTGGGTACGCAAGGCGGACCCGACACCAAGAGCCCTCAGATCCTGCGTGAGATCACGGTGCCCGAATGCGTCAGGAAGGGCATCGGCCGCGACGACCTGGCGCTCGCCACTGAGGAAGGTGTCTACAAGGGCAAGGACGCTCTCCTCGTCGTGTTGCCACATGCGACCAACGACAGTCGAGTCACCGTCTACGTGATGGACGCGACCTGTGTGAGGCACCCGTCCTCCACCAAGGCCAAGATCCTTCTGCAGGAGTCCTACGCGCGTTCCTGAGGACCCGGTGGTATCGCCTCCGTCTGCCTGGCAACCCCTACGGTGTGGCGTCACCGTGTGCCCGGACACAGTGGGAATGCGCGCCCCTTAGGATCCGTTGGGTGGGATGAGAGTTCTGAAAGGGACTCTCCCCGGTCCGACGACGCAGTCCAGAGACGAGGAATCAAGCTGTGAGCGACGTCCGTAACGTGATCATCATCGGCTCCGGGCCCGCCGGCTACACGGCGGCGCTCTACACCGCGCGCGCGTCGCTGAAGCCGCTTGTGTTCGAGGGGGCCGTCACCGCCGGCGGTGCGCTCATGAACACGACCGAGGTGGAGAACTTCCCGGGCTTCCAGGACGGCATCATGGGCCCCGAACTCATGGACAACATGCGCTCCCAGGCCGAGCGCTTCGGAGCCGAGCTCGTCCCGGACGACATCGTCAACGTCGACCTGAGCGGTGAGATCAAGACCGTCACGGACACCGCGGGCACGGTCCACCGGGCCAAGGCCGTCATCGTCGCCACCGGCTCGCAGCACCGCAAGCTCGGTCTGCCGAACGAGGACGCTCTGTCCGGTCGCGGAGTCTCGTGGTGCGCCACCTGTGACGGCTTCTTCTTCAAGGACCAGGACATCGCCGTGATCGGCGGCGGCGACACCGCGATGGAGGAGGCCACCTTCCTCTCGCGCTTCGCCAAGTCGGTGACCATCGTCCACCGGCGTGACACCCTGCGCGCCTCGAAGGCGATGCAGGACCGTGCCTTCGCCGACCCGAAGATCAAGTTCGTCTGGGACAGCGAGGTCGCCGAGGTCCAGGGCGACCAGAAGCTGGCCGGCCTGAAGCTGCGCAACATCAAGACCGGTGAACTCTCGGACCTGGCGGTCACCGGCCTGTTCATCGCGATCGGCCATGACCCGCGCACCGAGCTGTTCAAGGGCCAGCTGGAGCTGGACGAGGAGGGCTACCTCAAGGTCGACGCCCCCTCCACCCGCACCAACCTGACCGGTGTCTTCGGCGCCGGTGACGTGGTCGACCACACCTACCGCCAGGCGATCACCGCCGCCGGTACCGGCTGCTCCGCCGCTCTCGACGCCGAACGCTTCCTCGCCGCCCTCGCGGACGAGGAGCAGGCCGAGCCCGAGAAGACCGCTGTCTGACCCCCGCCTCACCCCCATCCGCCCCACGCACCACACAGTTAAGGAGCCCGCCGTGGCCGGCACCCTGAAGAACGTGACCGACGACTCCTTCGAGCAGGACGTCCTCAAGAGCGACAAGCCCGTCCTGGTGGACTTCTGGGCCGCCTGGTGCGGCCCCTGCCGCCAGATTGCGCCGTCCCTCGAGGCCATCGCCTCCGAGTACGGCGACAAGATCGAGGTCGTCAAGCTGAACATCGACGAGAACCCGGGTACGGCCGCCAAGTACGGCGTCATGTCCATCCCGACGCTGAACGTCTACCAGAACGGCGAGGTCGCCAAGACCATCGTCGGCGCGAAGCCGAAGGCCGCGATCGTCCGCGACCTCGAGGACTTCATCGCCGAGTGACGTTTCACGTGAAACACGAATGGGCCAACCCGAGAGGGTTGGCCCATTCGCTTTTGGACGGCTTAGAGCGGCCTCAACGCCGGTTCCTTCTGTACGGCCCCCAGCAACCGGTCGATCGCCATCTCCACGTCCTCCTTCCACGACAGCGTCGTCCGCAGTTCCAGCCGCAGACGCGGGAAGGTCGGGTGAGGGCGCACCGTCTTGAAGCCCACGGCCAGAAGATGGTCGGCAGGCAGCACACACGCCGGCTCTTTCCAGCGCGCGTCCCCGAACGCCTCGATCGCCTTGAAGCCCCGCCGCAGCAGATCCTTGGCGACCGTCTGGACCACCACCCGGCCCAGTCCCTGCCCCTGGTAGCCCGGCATGATGAACGCGGTCATCAACTGCACCGCGTCCGGCGACACGGGGCTCGTGGGGAACGCTGTCGCTCGTGGCACATAAGCCGGCGGAGCGTAGAGCACAAAGCCCACGGGCACGTCGTCGACGTAGACGACACGACCGCAGGATCCCCAGTCCAGCAGGACGGCGGAGATCCAGGCTTCCTTCTCCAGAGCGGCGGTTCCGGCCTTTACCGCGGCTTCACCGCTGACCGGGTCCAACTCCCAGAAGACGCACGCGCGGCAGCGCTTGGGAAGGTCCGGAAGGTTGTCCAGCGTGAGCGGTACGAGCCGACGCCCCATGAAGGCTGTTCCTCGCTTCCCTCGCCCGCGGCATCGCGGGCGGCTGTCAAGGCGCTCCGTTCCTTGAGCAGGCTGCCGACGAACCCGCCGACCGCGCCCAGCCCAAGACCCGCGCTCACCAGTCCGGTGCGGCTCACCGTTCGCATGGACCCCGCCTCCCCTAAGAGGTCTTGCCAGGTGGATGCGCCATACCCGAACGCATCGTATCCACGAAGCGATTCCCTCGATACCGCCAGAAAGCAAAGTGCGGGCCGTGTTCCGGTACACACCGGACACGGCCCGCATGGGTAGCCGGGCGGAGCCCCGGCGGGCCGAGCTCAGAGCTCGGTGTCGTCCGCGTCACCGTCCAGGAGACTCTTCTGAAGGGCCAGCTTCTCGCCCGGAGCGAGTGTGCTGAGGATCCGCTCGAGGTCGTCCGGGGAGGCGAACTCGACGGTGATCTTGCCCTTCTTCTGGCCCAGCTCGACCTTCACCCGCGTCTCGAAACGGTCCGAGAGACGGGTCGCGAGGTCGGACAGCGCTGGGGAGGGCACGGAGCCGGCCCGCGGCCCCCTGGAACGCTGGGCCTTCTGCGGACGGGAACCCATCAGGGTCACGATCTCTTCGACCGAGCGGACCGAAAGTCCCTCGGCCACCACCCGGTAGGCCAGCCGCTCCTGCTCCTCCGGGTCCTCGACGGAGAGGAGCGCCCGCGCATGCCCGGCGGAGAGCACTCCCGCGGCCACCCGGTTCTGGACCTTCGGCGAGAGCTTCAGCAGACGCAGGGTGTTGGAGACCTGCGGGCGCGAACGGCCGATGCGGTCCGCCAGCTGGTCGTGCGTGCAGTTGAAGTCCTTCAGCAGCTGATCGTAGGCAGCCGCCTCTTCGATCGGATTCAACTGAGCCCGGTGCAGGTTCTCCAGGAGGGCGTCCAGGAGAAGCTTCTCGTCGTCCGTGGCCCGCACGATCGCCGGGATCGCCTCGAGGCCGGCCTCACGGCAGGCCCGCCAGCGCCGCTCGCCCATGATGAGCTCGTAGCGTGCGGGGCCCATCTGCCGTACGACGATCGGCTGGAGGAGACCGACCTCCTGGATGGAGGTGACCAGTTCTTGCAGCGCATCCTCGTCGAAGATCTCACGCGGCTGCCGCGGGTTCGGCGTGATCGCCTCAAGGGGGATCTCGGCGAAGTGGGCGCCCATGGGAGGCGCGGGCGTCTCCACGGCACCGTGGGGTGCCGACTCCTCGGTTTCATGTGAAACATGCGGCAGTGTGGCCACCTTGGCCGCGGCCACCCCGCGCTCACTCAGCACCGGAACGGCAGTCGGGGACGAAGCAGCGCCTCCCATCGCAGCAGGAGGCACCGTCTTCTCCGTCGGTGCAGCAGGGATCAGTGCGCCGAGACCACGGCCCAACCCCCTCCGTCGCTCGCTCACTGGATCCCCTCCGCCATGCTCGGATTGCTCTGAGCGCCGAAGTGGGCGTGCGTCGGGTCGTAACTGACGCCCACACCCTTCAGCGCGATTTCTCGTGCCGCCTCAAGATACGACAGGGCACCGCTCGATCCCGGATCGTAGGTCAGCACCGTCTGCCCGTAGCTCGGCGCCTCGGAGATACGGACCGAGCGGGGAATGCTCGTCCGCAGCACCTCGTCGCCGAAGTGGGTACGTACCTCGTCCGCAACCTGGGACGCGAGCCGCGTCCGGCCGTCGTACATGGTGAGCAGGATCGTCGAGACGTGCAGAACGGGGTTGAGGTGCCCCCGGACCAGGTCGACGTTCCGCAGCAGCTGACCGAGGCCCTCCAGCGCGTAATACTCGCACTGGATCGGGATCAGGACCTCCTGCCCGGCCACCAACGCATTGACCGTCAGCAGACCGAGCGAGGGAGGGCAGTCGATGAGGACGTAGTCCAGCGGCTGCTCGTAAGCCTGAATCGCCCGCTGGAGTCGGCTTTCGCGCGCCACCAGAGACACCAACTCGATCTCCGCACCGGCGAGATCGATCGTGGCAGGGGCGCAGAAGAGGCCCTCGACGTCGGGGACCGGCTGGACGACTTCCGCAAGCGGCTTGCTCTCGACCAACACGTCGTAGATGGAGGGGACTTCGGCGTGATGATCGATCCCCAAGGCAGTGGACGCGTTGCCCTGCGGGTCGAGGTCGATGACCAGCACGCGGCCACCATGAAGGGCCAGCGACGCGGCAAGGTTGACGGTCGTCGTCGTCTTGCCCACGCCCCCCTTCTGATTGGCGACCACCATGACGCGGGTCTGCTCGGGCCGCGGCAGGCCCTCGCCGGCGCGGCCTAGAGCCTCCACCGCCAGTTGGGCAGCACGACCGATGGGAGTGTCGTCCATCGGGGGCGGTGTTTCACGTGAAACATCCTCCCCCGTCGACTCGGTACGGGGACCGGGGACCGGATCGGTCATCGGTCCCGCGATGTTGGCGTCGGACCGCAAGGATTCACTCTCCTCGACTTCAGGCTCGCAATGAACAGAGCCTCCCATGTCTTCGGGGTCGTGAACCAGTGAGGCCTGGTGTTCTGTGGAGAAATCCACCTCTGTGGACAACTCCGTGCCCCTCAAGGGGGACGGAGTGTCATCAGGAGGACCCTCTCCGAGAGAACCAAGGGGTTGTCGGTCGCGAGGTTCGGCCGCAGCGCGGCCGCGGCTGATGATCCCGTGCAGCAGTGAGCGACGTTTCACGTGAAACACGATGCCAGCGTCATCCTGAAATGCCTCACGACACTCCATCGCAAGTAGTTTGTACCCTTTTACGGAGTACGCCCTAGGCATCCAAGAGGGTCACCACACCCTCCAAGAGCCACACATGAGACGTCTGCCACAGCAGTCACCCCTCACAGGCGGAACGATAGTGATCATTCAGGCAGAAACACCCTCACGCCATACAGCCCAAATGCGTCTCAAGGTATTTATCGCGCAAATTTTGCTGACGAATCAAAGAGGTAGGGTGCGAGATGAAACGGGGGGCTCCGGGCGTCGACCAATCCGGTCCTCTTTATGAGGTAGCGCATTCGCGCACTTTCCGCTTCATTGAGTATTGACCAAAAAGCAAGACATCACGGGGAGCACCATGAAGAGCAGGAATTTCGCGCGCGCGGCTGCCATATTCGTCGGCGTCGGAATGCTGAGCGTCACCACGCCGGCCTTCGCCGACCAGGACGTCAAGGCCATCTGGGGACACGGATACCGCACCAGCAGTGACCATGGCGTTGCCGCCGTCAAGGACCTCGGCGACGACGACAACGAGGTCTACGTGCAGTACACCCGAAGCGGCCATGGCGACAAGATCTTCACCTTGTGGAACAAGAAGGGTAAGGGCACCACGACGTACAGTGGCGACGGTGGCACGGTGACCATCAAGAGGGTCTGCCGCTCCATCTCCCTGGCCCGGGACTACTGCAAGGACCGGTAAATTCGGAGCCTGTTGATCAGGAGTCCGGAAACATAACAGAGAGGTGCCCGCCCCAGGGGATAACTCCCGGGACGGGCACCTCTTTTGCGTAAAAAGCGATACGCGGCGTTCGGCTCCCGTCAGCGCCTGCGCCGTGCCCGGGTCGACCGGGCCGCCTTCGCACGCTTCGCCGCGAAACGCACACCTCCCGGGCTCTCCCCGACCTCCACGCGGACGACGGTGGACATCGGATCCACTACTCCCTCGCCCACGTGCAGGATGGACGTCTCCACGGCGCCGAGCTTGCTCAGCGCCGTGGAGGCGCTCTTGAGCTCCTCTTCGGCAGCGTCGCCCTTGAGGGCGAGCATCTCGCCGTACGGTCGCAGCAGAGGGATTCCCCAGGTGGCCAGTCGGTCCAGCGGCGCCACGGCACGGGCGGTGACAACGTGCACCGGTGTCAGCTTCCCCATGACCTCCTCGGCACGGCCACGTACCACCGTCACGTGATCGAGGCCCAACAGTTCCACCACCTCGGTCAGAAAGTTGGTGCGTCGTAGCAGCGGCTCAAGCAGCGTGATCTTCAGGTCCTCCCGGACGAGGGCCAGAGGAATGCCAGGCAGGCCTGCGCCCGAGCCGACATCGCACACGGTCACCCCCTCCGGCACCACCTCGGAGAGCACCGCACAGTTCAGCAGATGCCGCTCCCACAGGCGGGGCACCTCACGCGGGCCGATCAGACCGCGCTGCACACCCGCCTCAGCGAGCAGTTCGGCGTATCGGACCGCATCTGCGTAGCGATCGCCGAACACCTCACGTGCCTGCTCGGGCGCAGGGGGAAGCTCCGCTGCCTCCGTCACGGGGACCGTCCTTCCGTACCGTCGGCGCACCGAGCGCCGACACCAGAACCACCAGAACCATCAGGCTGACAAAGTTCGGCCCCGCCTGCGTGCAGACGGGGCCGGGGGAACGAACGGGCCGATCAGGCGGGGAGCACGACGACGAACCGCTGCGGTTCCTCGCCCTCGGACTCGCTGCGCAGGCCCGCGGACTTGACCGCGTCGTGCACGACCTTGCGCTCGAACGGCGTCATCGGCTTCATCTTCACGGGCTCGCCCGTGCTCTTGACCTCGGCTGCGGCCTTGGCGCCCAGCTCGGAGAGCTCGGCACGCTTCTTGGCCCGGTAGCCCGCGATGTCCAGCATCAGCCGGCTGCGGTCCCCGGTCTCCCGGTGCACGGCCAGGCGCGTGAGCTCCTGGAGTGCCTCCAGCACCTCGCCGTCACGCCCGACCAGCTTCTGCAGGTCTCGGCTGCCCGCGTCGCTGATGATCGAGACAGCGGCGCGGTCGGCCTCGACGTCCATGTCGATGTCGCCGTCGAGATCGGCGATGTCGAGCAGACCCTCGAGGTAGTCCGCCGCGATCTCACCCTCCTGCTCCAGGCGGGTCAGGGTGTCTGCACCCTCGGCAGCGGCGGAGGTGGTGCCTTCCGTCACGGGATGGGCTCCTTCTTACTTCTTGGACGGGGACTTGGGACGCTGCGGGCCGCCCTTGCGCTGCCCGGACTGGGCCTTGCTGCGGGTACCGCCGCCGGGCTTCTGCGCGGCCTTCTTGGCAGCGTCGGACTTCGCAGCGTCGGACTTCGCAGCGCCGGGCTTGGCGTCCTCGGGATCGTCGGACTTCTGAAGCGAGGTGGTCGGCTCACCGCCCTGCTTCGCACCGCCGGACTGACGCTGGGACTTGCTCTGCCGCTTCGGCTGCTGGCGCTTGGGCGCACCAGCCGTGGTCGGCGTACCGTCCTCTGTCACGGTGGCGACGGCGCCCTCGCTCTTCACCACGCTGCCGTCGGTCTGCGCAGCGAGACCCGCCTTGCTCAGGCCGTTGATGAACTTGCGCTCGTAGTCGTTGCGGTCACGGCCCTTGGCGACGATCGCCTTGATGATCACGCGCTCGCTGCGCCTGCGGGCCTTGCCGTGCTGCGTCACATGCTTGGTGAGACGCTCCAGGTACGCGGCCTGCGCCTTGGAACCCGGGGTCGGGTTGTTGTGGATGACGTACATCTGCTGGCCCATGGTCCACACGTTGGTGGTCAGCCAGTAGACGAGGACACCGACCGGGAAGTTGATACCGAAGACGGCGAACATGACCGGGAAGACGTACATCAGCATCTTCTGCTGCTGCATGAACGGCGTCTTCACCGTGGTGTCGACGTTCTTCGTCATCAGCTGGCGCTGCGTGTAGAACTGCGACGCCGACATCAGAATGATCATGATCGCGGTGACGATCCGAACGTCGGTGAGCGTGGCTTGGAGCGCCTCCACCTTCGAGGAACTGTCGGTGAACTTCGCCGCGAGCGGGGCCCCGAAGATGTGAGCCTTCTGCGCGCTGTCCAACAGGCTCTGGTTGATGGAACCGATGGTGTCGTTGTTCGCGATGCTGTTGAGCACGTGGTACAGGGCAAAGAAGAACGGCGACTGCGCCAGGATGGGAAGGCACGAGGAGAGCGGGTTGGTGCCCGTCTCCTTGTACAGCTTCATCATCTCTTCGGACTGACGCTGCTTGTCGTTCTTGTAGCGCTCCTGGATCTTCTTCATCTCGGGCTGGAGCGTCTGCATGGCCCGGGTCGCCTTGATCTGCTTCACGAAGAGCGGAATCAGGCAGATACGGATCAGAATCACCAGGGACACGATGGACAAGCCCCAGGCCCACCCGGTGTCAGGGCCGAAGATGGCGCCGTACACCTTGTGGAACTGGACGATGACCCATGAGACGGGTGTCGTGATGAAGCTGAAGAGGCTGGCAATCGTGTCCACTAATCATGCTCCTTGCGCATGGGACGAGGTCTCTGCGGCCGGGCTCGAAGGAACATTCTCCTCGGTGGCCGTTTCGGCGGCGGAGTGCCCGCCCTTCCGTGCACGCCACGCATTACGCAGCGACTCGTGCCACCGCGGGCGCTTGCGTGGCGGAACATGGTCCACACCACCCAGCGACCACGGGTTGCACCGCAGGATGCGCCAGGCGGTGAGCGCCGTGCCCTTGATCGCACCGTGCCGGTCGATCGCCGTGTAGCCGTAGTGGGAACACGACGGGTAGTACTTGCACACCGGCCCGAGCAGCGGACTGATCGTCCACTGGTACAGCTTGATCAGAGCCAGCAGTGGGTACTTCATCGCGCGCCCCCTCCCAGGAGCCGCTGCAAAGCGGCGTCCAGGTCTCGGGCCAGCTGTGCATGGTCGGCGCCACCCGCACCGGGCAGCGCTCGTACGACTACCAGGCTACCGGGGGGCAGCTGGTCGACTCGGTCGCGCATCAGATGGCGAAGCCGGCGCTTCACTTTGTTCCGTACGACCGCACCGCCCACAGCCTTGCTCACGACGAAACCCGCACGCGTCGGGGGAGCGCTCTCCCCAGGCGCGTGCGGGTCCGTGGCACCGCTGCGAAGGTGGACGACGAGCGTCGGGCGGCCTGCCCGGCGACCTCGTCGTACCGCGGTCGCGAAGTCCTCGCGCCGCCTCAGCCGGTTCTCGGTGGGCAGCACGACGTCATGACCTGATCAGGATCAGGCGGACAGGCTGGCGCGACCCTTGGCACGACGGTTCGCGAGAATCGCGCGGCCAGCGCGGGTGCGCATCCGCAGGCGGAAGCCGTGGGTCTTCGCGCGACGACGGTTGTTCGGCTGGAAGGTGCGCTTGCTCACTCGGGGGCTCCAGAAAGAAATCGGTGTTGGCGGGTGCCGTCCTGGCTGTCACCGTGCGCCCACGAGTAGCTCGCGTTACGCCCGAGTGCACCGCTTCCCGATCACCCGAGGCGATCTGTGCCCATCGGAGGCAGGCGGCAGCAGCCATCGACAACTCGACCTGGTTACGGTACGCGCGGCTACGCCATCCGGTCAAACCAGAGGTCATGGGGAGACACTATCCACAGGCTGGGGACAACAACTTGAACCGCACCCGCCGCCCTGACTACCGTGGCTGAACTCCGATTCGTTCCCTTGTCCCCTTGATTCTGGCTCCACCCCTTTTGAATCCCGACCCGTCCCACCATCACACGTTCGTGGGACCCGTGAGAGAGCGTGCCCTGTGGCTGACGTACCTGCCGATCTTGCCGCAGTGTGGCCACGAGTACTGGAGCAGCTTCTCGGTGAGGGCCGCGGGCAGGGCGTCGAGGTCAAGGACGAGCACTGGATCCGGCGCTGCCAGCCGCTCGCGCTGGTGGCCGACACCGCCCTCCTCGCCGTACCGAACGAATTTGCGAAAGGCGTACTGGAGGGCCGTCTGGCCCCCATCGTCAGCGAGACCCTGAGCCGCGAATGCGGCCGCCCGATCCGCATCGCGATCACCGTGGACGACTCCGCCGGCGAACCGCCCGCCCCACCCGCACCCCCCACTCCGCCCCAGCCGCGCTACGAGGAGCCCGAGCTCCCCTCGTACGACGGCTACGGCCGCCACCGCGCCGACGACCGTGGGAACGGCGCGCCCAACGACCCGCTGCCCACCGCCCGCCCGGCCTACCCGAGCGAGTACCAGCGCCCCGAGCCCAGCCCCGGCAGCTGGCCCCGCCCGACCCAGGACGAATACGGCTGGCAGCAGCAGCGACTCGGCTTCCCGGAGCGAGACCCGTACGCGTCGCCGTCCCAGGACTCCTACGGACAGGACTCCTACGGCGCGCCCACCCAGGACTACCGCCCGCAGCGGATGGAACGGCCGTCCTACGACGGACACCGCTCCGACTACGAGCAGCACCGTCCTGACCACGACCAGCACCGCCCCGAGTACGAGCAGCAGCGGCCGGACTACGACCAGCCGCGCGCCGACTACGACCGCGACCCACGCCGCGACCTGCCCGACCCGCCCCCCGGCTCCGGTCATGTGCACCGCGGCGGCCCCGTCGGCGCGAATCTGCCGACCACCGGCGCCCCCGGCCCCCTGGCCGCACAGCCCGCACCGGCCCCCGGCCCCGGCGAACCCACCGCGCGACTGAACCCGAAGTACCTCTTCGACACGTTCGTCATCGGCGCCTCCAACCGCTTCGCCCACGCGGCCGCCGTCGCCGTCGCCGAGGCGCCGGCCAAGGCGTACAACCCCCTCTTCATCTACGGAGAGTCGGGCCTCGGCAAGACACACCTGCTGCACGCCATCGGGCACTACGCGCGCAGCCTCTACCCCGGCACGCGCGTGCGATACGTGAGCTCCGAGGAGTTCACCAACGAGTTCATCAACTCCATCCGCGACGGCAAGGGCGACAGCTTCCGCAAGCGCTACCGCGAGATGGACATCCTGCTCGTCGACGACATCCAGTTCCTCGCGGACAAGGAGTCGACGCAGGAGGAGTTCTTCCACACCTTCAACACGCTCCACAACGCGAACAAGCAGATCGTGCTCTCCAGCGACCGGCCGCCCAAGCAGCTGGTCACGCTGGAGGACCGGCTGCGGAACCGTTTCGAATGGGGCCTGATCACCGACGTGCAGCCGCCCGAGCTGGAGACGCGCATCGCGATCCTCCGCAAGAAGGCGGTCCAGGAGCAGCTCAACGCCCCGCCGGAGGTCCTGGAGTTCATCGCCTCCCGCATCTCGCGCAACATCCGCGAGCTGGAGGGCGCCCTGATCCGGGTGACGGCCTTCGCCTCGCTCAACCGGCAGCCGGTCGACCTGGGCCTGACGGAGATCGTCCTGAAGGACCTGATCCCCGGCGGCGAGGACTCGGCTCCGGAGATCACCTCCACGGCCATCATGAGCGCGACCGCCGACTACTTCGGCCTGACCGTCGAGGACCTGTGCGGCACCTCCCGCGGCCGCGCACTCGTCACGGCCCGCCAGATCGCCATGTACCTGTGCCGCGAGCTCACGGACCTCTCCCTGCCCAAGATCGGCGCACTGTTCGGCGGCCGCGACCACACCACGGTCATGCACGCCGACCGCAAGATCCGCAATCTGATGGCCGAGCGGCGCTCCATCTACAACCAGGTCACCGAGCTGACCAACCGCATCAAGAACGGCTGACCGAGCGGGCCGAGCAACGGCCGCAAGAGCCGTCGTACGACGCCGAGGGCGCCCCCGGAGAAGGTTCCGGGGGCGCCCTTCGTCATGCCACGGCCGAACGCCCGGACACCGGCTGTTCGATTACCTGCCGGGTTACGGCCACTCTCCACAGATTCGGTGACTTTCTGGCGTCCACACCCTGGGGACTGGAAAGTTGTCCAGACTGTGTCCACAGAGCTGTCTGTTGAAAGACCATCAGACCAGGTCAACTGCTTGTGGATTCGTGGACGAACGATCTCCACAGACTGTGGACAGCGAGAAGATCCACAGGCTGTGCATCAAGTTGTCCACCGGCAACCCACAGGCTGTGGCCAGTTGTCCCCAGCGATCCGCATCTTCTCCACACCGCTGTCCACTGTTCGGCAACACGACGCGCCATCTCACCACCCCGAGTGAAAGGCGTCACACGAAGGTGCCGGGTTGGGCTGTGGGAAAGGTGGGTAAAGCTGGGGACGGCACTGGGGAGAAGTCGCCCCAGCCTGTGCACGGGGTGTGCAGAACTTTCCGTTCTCCACAGAAACCCTGAGTTGTCCACCGCCGTCACCCACAGGCCCCGTGGACAAAATCTCCGCTCTGAGCTGGGCAAACGAGGTTATCCACGGTATCCACAGGCCCTACTACTACTCCCAACTAGAGAGAGCTGGGAATTCGTTTCGAAGAGGGTCCTGTGCACAACTCGCTGTCCGGCTCCCGGCTGCCCCTCGTCACGACTTGACCCCGAGAGGCACCTACTGTCAGTGCCGTGCGTCAGACTGGTCCCCGGTGTCCTTCCCCTCACAGGGGCCGACGACACAGAGACAGACGACGAGGGCCAGGCAGAGCGAGAAGCGCCGGCAACAGCAGGAGGCGGCAACAGTGAAGATCCGGGTGGAACGCGACGTACTCGCGGAGGCAGTGGCCTGGGCGGCACGCAGCCTCCCGGCCCGTCCGCCGGCGCCTGTCCTCGCCGGCCTCCTCCTCAAGGCCGAGGACGGCCAGCTGAGCCTGTCCAGCTTCGACTACGAGGTCTCGGCACGGGTGTCCGTGGAGACGGAGGTCGAGGAGGAGGGCACGGTCCTGGTCTCGGGCCGTCTGCTCGCGGACATCTGCCGCGCTCTGCCCAACCGGCCGGTGGAGATTTCCACAGACGGTGTACGGGCGACCGTGGTCTGCGGCTCCTCGCGGTTCACACTCCACACCCTGCCTGTGGAGGAGTACCCGGCGCTGCCGCAGATGCCGAGCGCCACGGGCACCGTCCCCGGCGAGGTCTTCGCGTCCGCGGCCGCCCAGGTCGCCATCGCGGCCGGCCGTGACGACACGCTGCCCGTGCTGACCGGCGTGCGCATCGAGATCGAGGGCGACACGGTGACGCTGGCGTCCACCGACCGTTACCGCTTCGCGGTCCGCGAGTTCCTGTGGAAGCCGGAGAACCCGGAGGCCTCCGCGGTCGCCCTGGTGCCCGCCAAGACGCTCCTGGACACCGCCAAGGCGCTCACCAGCGGTGACAGCGTCACGCTGGCACTGTCCGGCTCGGGTGCGGGCGAGGGACTGATCGGCTTCGAGGGGGCCGGGCGTCGTACGACGACCCGTCTGCTGGAGGGCGACCTCCCGAAGTACCGCACGCTATTCCCGACGGAGTTCAACTCCGTCGCCGTGATCGAGACCGCCCCCTTCGTGGAGGCCGTCAAGCGCGTGGCTCTGGTCGCCGAGCGCAACACCCCGGTGCGGCTGAGCTTCGAGCAGGGTGTGCTGATCCTTGAGGCGGGTTCCAGCGACGACGCACAGGCTGTGGAGAGGGTTGACGCCCAGCTGGAGGGCGACGACATCTCGATCGCCTTCAATCCGACCTTCCTGCTGGACGGTCTGAGCGCCATCGACTCCCCGATCGCCCAGCTGTCCTTCACGACGTCCACGAAGCCCGCGCTGCTCAGCGGCAAGCCGGCGTTGGACGCCGAGGCGGACGAGGCCTACAAGTACCTGATCATGCCGGTGCGTCTGAGCGGCTGAGCAGCCGACAGTTGTCCACAGGCCGGTGGAGAAGTGAACGCCGGCCTGTGGGAGAACCCGCAGGTGAGGGCGTACGTATGAGCGCCTGTGCCCACGGATGTGCGCGTGCGTCCGGGTTTAGGCTCATGCATGGGTACGAAGGTGCCCCACACGCCACAGCAACCTAAGGAACAACTGATGGAGCTCGGTCTCGTCGGCCTCGGCAAGATGGGCGGCAACATGCGCGAGCGGATACGCCGCGCGGGCCACACCGTCGTCGGATACGACCGCAACGCGGACCTCGCAGATGTCCACAGCCTGGAAGAGCTTGTGGGCAAGCTTCCCGGGCCGCGCGTGGTCTGGGTGATGGTCCCGGCCGGTGCCCCGACCCAGTCGACCATCGACGAGCTCGCCGAGCTGCTGGAGCCCGGTGACGTCGTCGTGGACGGTGGCAACTCGCGTTGGACGGACGACGAGCGGCACGCCGGGGAGCTGGCGGCCAAGGGCATCGGCTTCGTCGACTGCGGGGTCTCCGGCGGCGTGTGGGGCCTGGAGAACGGCTATGCGCTGATGTACGGCGGCGACGCGGAGAACGTGGCCAAGGTGCAGCCGATCTTCGACGCCCTCAAGCCCGAGGGTGACTTCGGCGCGGTGCACGCCGGCAAGGTCGGCGCGGGGCACTTCGCGAAGATGGTCCACAACGGCATCGAGTACGCGATGATGCAGGCCTACGCCGAGGGCTGGGAGCTGCTGGAGAAGGTCGACTCCGTGACGGACGTCCGGGAGGTCTTCCGTTCCTGGCAGGAGGGTACGGTCATCCGTTCCTGGCTGCTGGACCTCGCGGTGAACGCCCTCGACGAGGACGAGCACCTGGACAAGCTCAAGGGTTTTGCACAGGACTCCGGTGAGGGACGCTGGACTGTGGAGGCCGCGATCGACCACGCGGTGCCGCTGCCGGCGATCACCGCGTCGCTGTTCGCGCGGTTCGCGTCCCGGCAGGACGACTCTCCGCAGATGAAGATGATCGCGGCGCTGCGGAACCAGTTCGGTGGCCACGCGGTCGAGACGAAGTAGTAGCCGTCGGGACCGCCCCGTCGCGAGCGGCGGGGCGGAGCGAGCGACCGTCGGAAACGAGAACAAGTAATCCACACCCTGGGGATGACACCCTGGCACCCTCGGGAGTGGCCCGGTTGTCCACAACTGGGGAAGGTTGAACCACACGTTGGGGGAGGTCGGCGAACGACCATGCACGTCACGCATCTGTCGCTGGCCGACTTCCGCTCGTACGCCCGGGTCGAAGTTCCGCTCGATCCGGGCGTCACCGCTTTCGTGGGCCCCAACGGCCAGGGCAAGACCAATCTCGTCGAGGCGGTCGGCTACCTCGCGACCCTCGGCAGCCATCGTGTCGCCTCCGACGCCCCGCTGGTCCGCATGGGCGCCGACCAGGCGATCATCCGGGCGCAGGTACGCCAGGGCGACCGGCAGCAACTGGTCGAGCTGGAGCTGAACCCCGGCAGGGCAAACCGGGCTCGCATCAACCGGTCCTCGCAGGTCAGGCCCCGTGACGTGCTCGGCATCGTACGGACCGTCCTGTTCGCGCCGGAGGATCTCGCCCTGGTGAAGGGCGATCCCGGGGAGCGGCGCCGGTTCCTCGACGAGCTGATCACCGCCCGCTCCCCGCGCATGGCCGGCGTTCGCTCCGACTACGAGCGGGTGCTGAAGCAGCGCAACACCCTGCTGAAGTCGGCCGCGCTGGCCCGTCGGCACGGCGGGCGTTCCATGGACCTGTCCACTCTCGACGTCTGGGACCAGCACCTGGCGCGCGCGGGCGCCGAGCTGCTCGCCCAGCGTCTCGATCTGGTCGCCGCGATCCAGCCGCTGGCCGACAAGGCGTACGAGCAGCTGGCGCCGGGCGGCGGTCCGGTCTTGCTGGAGTACAAGCCGTCTGCTCCCGGCGAGGCGCACACGCGCGAGGATCTCTTCGAGCAGCTGATGGCGGCGCTCGCCGAGGCCCGTAAGCAGGAGATCGAGCGTGGCGTCACCCTCGTAGGCCCTCATCGGGACGATTTGCTTCTCAAACTCGGTCAGTTGCCCGCCAAGGGGTACGCCTCGCACGGCGAGTCCTGGTCGTACGCGCTGGCGCTGCGGCTGGCCTCGTACGACCTGTTGCGGGCCGAGGGCAACGAGCCGGTGCTGGTCCTCGACGATGTCTTCGCCGAGCTGGACGCCCGGCGTCGTGAGCGGCTGGCCGAGCTGGTCGCGCCCGGTGAGCAGGTCCTGGTGACGGCCGCGGTCGACGACGACGTGCCGCATGTGTTGGCGGGGGCGCGGTACGCGGTGGCCGAGGGGGCGGTGGAGCGCGTATGAGCGAGAACCCGTCCGAGAAGGCCCCGGACGCCGCCAAGAAGGCTCCGGAGCCCTCCGGCGTCGACCTCGCGCGCGTGGCGCTCAGGGCGGCCAAGGAGCAGGCACGCGCGCGTGGGGACGCGGCGCAGCAGAAGAAGCAGGCGCGGCGTGGGGGGTTGCGCTCGGGCGCGCGTGCCGACGGCCGCGACCCCTTGGCGCTCGGCGCTGCCATTAACCGCTTGATCACCGAGCGGGGCTGGGAGGCCCCGGCTGCGGTGGGCGGTGTGATGGGCCGTTGGCCGCAGATCGTCGGTGAGGACGTCGCGAAGCACTGTGTGCCGGAGAAGTACGACGAGGATGAGCGGGTCCTGGTCGTGCGCTGCGACTCGACGGCCTGGGCGACGAATCTGCGGCTGCTCGCCCCGACCCTGGTGGCCCGTCTCAACGAGGACCTCGGCCATGGCGCGGTGCGGCAGATCAAGGTGCAGGGGCCGGGCGGCCCCGCCCGCCGGTACGGCCCGTTGCGTGCGCCCGGCAGCACGGGGCCCGGTGACACCTACGGGTGACGGGTGCCGGGCAGGGCGTGATCGGGCTGTCCGTGGAGGGTGTGCCGGGCCTGTCGAGGGGCCGTCACCGCAGTCCCCGACGCCTCGTCAGGCACAGGTGACCGACATCACATCAGCAGTTGCCGACGGTCCCGGAGCGCGGTCGGCGACCTGCTCGTCGTACCACCGCACGCGGTTGCGAATCGCGACCTGACTCCTAAGTAGCCAAGGGTTGACGCCTGGAAGCGCTGAGTGGCTCCCTGAGCCTCTTGGAGCCCCCATCCGTATATCGGGAGTCGGCCGAGCCGGGTTCAGGGCGGCACATGCGGACTCAGGTACCGGCAAACCCCCATCACTGTCGGCGCAACCGGTAGACTGGAAGCCAATCCCGCCCCAAACGTGGGGACCGTCCGGGAAAAGCTGAGCAACGCTGATCAAGGCTTACCAACGCAACATGCCGCAGCCGCTCCGGCAACCCGCCGACGAGCCTGGCTCGTGCTGTGCCAGAAAGGGCGCTTCGTGGCCGATTCCGGCAACCCCAACGAGAACATCCCGTCCACCGACGCCGAGGCGATCTCGTCGAACGGCGAGGTAACCGCCTCGTACGACGCCAGCGCCATCACCGTCCTCGAGGGTCTGGACGCGGTCCGCAAGCGACCCGGTATGTACATCGGCTCGACCGGCGAGCGCGGCCTGCACCACCTGGTGCAGGAGGTCGTCGACAACTCCGTCGACGAGGCGCTGGCGGGCCACGCGGACACCATCGACGTGACGATCCTCCCCGACGGCGGGGTCCGGGTCGTGGACAACGGCCGTGGCATTCCGGTCGGCATCGTGCCCTCCGAGGGCAAGCCGGCCGTCGAGGTCGTGCTCACCGTGCTGCACGCGGGCGGAAAGTTCGGCGGCGGCGGCTACGCGGTCTCCGGCGGTCTGCACGGCGTGGGTGTCTCCGTCGTGAACGCCCTGTCGACCAAGGTGGCCGTCGAGGTCAAGACCGACGGCTACCGCTGGACGCAGGACTACAAGCTCGGCGTTCCGACGGCCCCGCTGGCCAAGCACGAGGCCACGGAGGAGCACGGTACCTCGGTCACCTTCTGGGCCGACCCGGACATCTTCGAGACGACCGACTACTCCTTCGAGACGCTTTCGCGCCGCTTCCAGGAGATGGCGTTCCTCAACAAGGGTTTGAGGATCAAACTCACTGATGAGCGGGAGTCGGCCAAGGCGACGTCCGGCGCGGACGAGGCGGGCGCGGACGAGAGCGCCGAGGTCAAGTCGGTCGACTACCACTACGAGGGCGGCATCGTCGACTTCGTGAAGTACCTCAACTCCCGCAAGGGAGACGTGGTGCACCCCACCGTCATCGACCTCGAGGCCGAGGACAAGGAGCGCAGCCTCTCCCTCGAAGTCGCGATGCAGTGGAACAGCAGCTACACCGAGGGCGTGTACTCCTTCGCGAACATCATCCACACGCACGAGGGCGGTACGCACGAAGAGGGCTTCCGGGCCGCGCTGACCTCGCTGATCAACAAGTACGCGCGTGACAAGAAGCTGCTGCGCGAGAAGGACGACAACCTCACGGGTGACGACATCCGCGAGGGTCTGACCGCGATCATCTCGGTGAAGCTGAGCGAGCCGCAGTTCGAGGGGCAGACGAAGACCAAGCTGGGCAACACCGAGGTGAAGACCTTCGTCCAGAAGGTCGTCTACGAGCACCTCAACGACTGGCTGGACCGCAACCCGAACGAGGCGGCGGACATCATCCGCAAGGGCATCCAGGCGGCCACCGCGCGCGTGGCGGCCCGCAAGGCCCGTGACCTGACGCGTCGCAAGGGCCTGCTGGAGACCGCCTCCCTGCCGGGCAAGCTCTCCGACTGCCAGTCGAACGACCCCATCAAGTGCGAGATCTTCATCGTCGAGGGTGACTCCGCCGGTGGCTCGGCCAAGTCCGGCCGCAACCCGGAGTACCAGGCGATCCTCCCGATCCGAGGCAAGATCCTCAACGTCGAGAAGGCGCGGATCGACAAGATCCTGCAGAACCAGGAGATC
>CBFGZZ010000111.1:0-23758 GCA_965653385.1 uncultured Streptomyces sp.
AAGCCCCTGGAGACGGGACGGGTAGGGGCGGCGGGGGCGAGGGGCTCACCGGTCCGGCAGTGGCGGTGCCGACTTGGCCGGCCGTTCCTCCAGCCCCGCCAACGCGAGCCGCACCGCCTCGTCCAGCTGTGTGTCCCGCCCGGCCACCCAGTCCTGCGGACGTTGCACCACCTCCACGTCCGGGTCCACCCCGTGGTTCTCCACGTCCCAGCCGTAACCCTCCAGCCAGATGGCGTACTTCGGCTGTGTGATCAACGTGCCGTCGACCAGGCGATAGCGGCTGTCGATGCCGATGACGCCGCCCCACGTCCGCGTCCCCACCACCGGCCCGAGCCCCAGCGCCTTGATCGCCGCGTTGACGATGTCGCCGTCGGACCCGGAGAACTCGTTCGCCACCGCCACCACGGGCCCGCGCGGAGCATCCGCCGGATAGCTGTACGGCCGCATCCCGCGCGGCAGTTCCCAGCCGACGATACGCCGGGCCAGTTTCTCGACGACCAGCTGCGAGGTGTGGCCGCCGCCGTTCTCCCGGACGTCCACGACGAGGCCCTCACGGGCCACCTCGACCCGCAGGTCACGGTGGATCTGGGCCCAGCCGGGCGCCTGCATGTCGGGGACGTGGAGGTAGCCGAGCCGGCCGCCGGACTTCTCGTGGACGTACGCGCGCCGGTCGGCCACCCAGGCGTGGTAGCGGAGCGGCTGTTCGTCGGCGATCGGTACGACGACCGCGTGCCGTACCTCCCCGCCCCCGGCCGGCGAGACCGTCAGCTCCACCGCCTTGCCCGCCGTGCCGACGAGCAACGGTCCGGGTCCGGTCACCGGATCCACCGGCACCCCGGCCACGGCCACGATCGCGTCCCCGGCCCGCACCGCGACCCCGGGTGCGGCCAGCGGTGCCCGGGCGTCGGGGTCGGAGGTCTCCGACGGCAGGATGCGGTCGATGCGCCAACTGCCGTCCTTGTGACGGGAGATGTCGGCGCCGAGCAGGCCCTGGCGGGCGCCGCCGCCGTAGCCGCCGCGCCCCGCGACGTACGCGTGCGAGGTGCCCAGCTCGCCCTGCACTTCCCAGAGCAGGTCGATCAGGTCGTCGTGGGTGGCGACCCGGTCGAGCAGGGGGCGGTAGCGGTCCAGTACGCCCGCCCAGTCGACGCCGCTCATGTCCGGCCGCCAGAAGTGGTCGCGCATGATGCGACCGGTCTCGTCGAACATCTGCCGCCACTCCGCCGACGGGTCGACCGTCTGCCGTACCCGCGTCAGGTCCACGGTGATGTTCGAGTCGCTCTCGTCGTCGCCGGAGGCACGCCGGTCGCTGGGGACGACCTTGAGCCGGCTGTCGGTCCACAGCAGGACACGCTTGCCGTCGCCGCTGACCTCGAAGTGGTCGGCGTCGTCGGCGAGATGCTCGATCCGCCGCTGGACGAGGTCGTAGCGCTCCATCTCGCTCTTGGGCTCGGGGTCGTCGGGCGTGGCCCGGGTGGCGCCGAGCGCGCCGCGCACGGGATGCCGCAGCCACAGCACGCCGTCCTTGGCGGCCCGCAGGTTGGTGTAGCGGGCGGCCTCGACGGGGAACGGCACGATCCGGTCGGCGAGACCTTCGAGGTCGATGCGGGTGGTCGGGGTGCCCTCGCTGTCGGGGGTCTCCTCCTTGTCCGGCGCGTCGAAGGGGCGGCCGTGCCGCTGCGGGCCGAAGGGGGACGGGGTGGTCGCGGCGAGGGTGATCAGGTGGGGGCGGGAGCCGACCACGAAGGCGAGGTCGAAGACGTGCTCGTCGTAGACGGGGTCGAAGGCCCGGGTGGACAGGAAGACCAGGTGCTTGCCGTCCTGGGTGAAGGCGGGCGCGTAGTCCTGGAAGCGCAGGGGGGTCGCCTCGGAGACGGACAGGTCGGTGGTGTTGGCGAGCTTCAGCTGGGACAGCGGGCGCGGGCCGGGGTGCGACCAGGCGAGCCAGGCCGAGTCGGGCGAGAAGACAAGACCGGACACGTCGCCGTCGGCGCTGCGGTCGACCTCGCGCACCTCGCCGGACTCCCGTTCGACGAGCAGCAGCCGCCCGTCGTGCCCGGCGACCGCCGCCCGGCTTCCGTCGGGTGCCATGGCGAGCTCCAGGACCCGGCCCAGCTGTCCGGCGCCGAGCCTGCGCGGCGTGGCACCCGGTGCGAGGCCGGTCGCCGGGGCGAACTCCAGGGCGTCGTCGCCCTCCGCGTCCGTCACCCACACCACCCACTCCTCGCCCTCCGCCCGGAAGGTGCGCGGCAGCCGGGCCCGTACGCCGGGCTCGGCGGCGAGGGCGCGGGCGGGTCCGGAGCGGTGGGTGACCCAGTGCACGGCGCCCCGGACGCAGACGGCGCTGCCGCGTGCGGTGTGGTCGGGCGCGGCCTCCCCGAAGGCGCGGGCGGCGTTCAGCGTGTACGTCTGCCGGTCGGTGCGCTGTCCGCCGAGCCGGATGTCGAGCCGGCGCGGCTCGGCCCCGTCGAGGTCGTCCAGGAGCCACAGCTCCCCGGCGCGGGCGTACACGACGCGGGTGCCGTCGCTCGCGGCGTGCCGGGCGTAGAACCCTCCCCCATCCGGGGTGTGGCGTCGTAGGTCCGACCCGTCGGCGAGGGACGAGTACAGCGCGCCCACCCCCTCGTGGTCGGAGAGGAAGGCGATCCGGTCACCGGCCCACACGGGGTACTCGATGTTCCCGTCCAGGTCCGCGTGCAGCCGTACGAAGTCGCCGTCGCCCGCGAGGTCGATCCACAGCTTCCCCGCCGTACCGCCCCGGTAGCGCTTCCACCGGGCGGCCTCCAGCCCCATCGGCGCGGACGCGAGGACGAGCTGCGGCCCGTGCACTACGTCGGCGACGGGGCCGTACGGCAGGGTGGTGGCCGGGCCGCCGTCGAGCGGGACCGTGTGCGCCCAGGTGCGGCGGCTGCCCGCTTGGCCCCGGGTGCTGATGGCGAGGATCCGGCCGTCCGGGGTCCAGCCGCGTACCCGGGTCTGCCAGCTGCCCCAGTGGGTGAGGCGCTTGGCGGGGCCGCCGTCGACCGGCGCGATGTGCACCTCGGGGGCGCCGTCGCGGCTGGAGGTCCAGGCGACGGTCGTGCCGTCGGGGGAGATGCGCGGCAGGGTGACCGGCACGTTGTCGGCACTGACCCGCCAGGCCCGGCCGCCGTCGAGCGGGGCGAGCCACACGTCGTCCTCGGCGGTGAAGGCGACCAGGTCACCGTGGAGATGTGGATACCGGAGATAGGAAGACGATCCGGGCGTCGCGGGCTGAGTCACCCGCTCACCATAAGCAGGGGCGGCGTCCGGGGACAGACCTTTGGATCACTTGCCCAACTCCCGGCCGAAAGCGCTCACTTGCCCTCCGGCCAGCAGTTCGGGTGCTGCTTGCAGTAGACGGTCTTGGTGACGGTCACGGTGACGGTGGGCCCGGGCTGCTGTCCGCCGCCGGACGGGCTGACCGGCGAGGGCGTGGCGTCGCAGTCGCCCAGCCCGTTGACGTGGAACCACTCCTTGCCGCCGATCTCGGCGACGAGGTCCCCGCGCACACAGGAACCGCTGACCGCCCGGGTGATCCGGCCGGTGACGACGATGTCCTTGCCGTCGGAGGTCTCGCCCTCGCAGTCGACCTTGACGACGGTGTTCGCACTGGCCGTCGCCCCGCCGGACTTGCCGTCGCCGTTGTCGTACGAGCCGGTGCAGTTGAGCCACCGCACGTCGGCCTTCTGCCGCTCCAGCTCCGCCGTCACGGTCTGGTCGGTGGTGAACGCCACGGTCGCGCTGCTGAGCCCACCGGGATCACAGGCCGTCATCCCTCCGACGGCGAGCACGGCGACTCCCACCGCACCCGCCACTCGCGGGCGCCTGCCAACACGACCCCAAACCCTGCTGAAAGCCCCCATGAGAGGGCAGCCTGCCACTGTCCCGGCCGCCGCGGTAGAGCGCATACGGCCACTCGCGGGGCCTCCGGCAGGCGGCCCCTGTCCCAGGCTGTCGCCAGCTGCGTCAAGGGCCGCACCGAAGCTCCACGCACGTCGGCGTAGCAGCGTTGGCGCACTCGTCCGCGCGAAGGCAGACGATTCCGGTCCGTACCGTGCGCGGTACCACCTCGGGTTCCTGCTTCACAGGCCCTCGCCGTCGTCCCCGTAGGGCGACGGTCTTACGTGGGCCTCCACAAGCGTCACTTCCCGCCCGCCCGGCGGTAGGTCCTGCCGGACGCCATGACCGTGACAACACCGCACCGCACCGCCAATCGCGTGCGATCGGCCGAGCGCCACACCTCAAGGTGACAATATCGAACAAGCTACCGACGTCAGGACCAGCGGCCGGTGCGGCCGAGGAGCAGTGCCGTCGCCGCGGTTCCGGCCGTGGAGGTCCGCAGGACGGTACGGCCCAGACGGTACGCCTTCGCTCCCGCCTCCTCGAAGAGGGCCAACTCCTCGGGGCTCACGCCGCCCTCGGGTCCGACGACGAGGACGATGTCGCCCTCGGCGGGCAGCGACGCCGTGGCCAACGGCTCGCTGCCGTAGGCGCGGTCCTCGTGCAGTACGGCGGCGAAGTCGGCCCCCGCGAGCAGCGCCGCGACCTGCTTGCTCGTGGCCGGCTCGGCGACCTCGGGGAAACGCACCCGGCGGGACTGCTTGCCGGCCTCACGCGCGGTGGCCCGCCACTTGCCGAGGGCTTTCGCGCCCCGCTCGCCCTTCCACTGCGTGATGCACCGGGCGGCCGCCCACGGCACGATCGCGTCGACGCCGGTCTCGGTCATGGTCTCGACGGCCAGCTCACCGCGGTCACCCTTGGGCAGGGCCTGGACGACGGTGATACGGGGCTGCGCGGACGGCTCCTGCGCGACCGCCCCCAGCTCCACCACCAGCCGGTCCTTGCCCTCGGCCGCCTTGACGACGCCCTCGGCCCAGCGCCCGAGCCCGTCGGTGAGGACGACGTCCTCGCCGGCCCGCAGCCGCTTCACCGAGACGGCGTGCCGCCCCTCCGGCCCGTCGAGGACGTACTCCCCACCGGGGGCGACGCCTCGCTCCAGCGACTCGACGACGAACACCGGTGCCGTCATCGGCCGGCACCGCCCCGCGGGAAGGCCGACAACGCTGTCGACGCCGCGGCCAGTTCGGCGATCAGGACGTCGACCAGCTGTCCGGCGGGCAGGTCACGGGCCATGCGGTGCCCCTGCCCCGCCCACAGGGCCATGCCCTGCGGGTCGCCGGAGGAGGCGGCCTTCTTGCGCAGGGGTGAGGTGAGGTGGTGGATCTCGGGAAAGGCGGCGGGGGCGTACGGGCCGTGCTCGCGCATGAACCGGTTGACCAGGCCACGGGCCGGGCGGCCGGAGAACGCGCGCGTCAACTCGGTCCGGACGAACAGCGGGTTGGTCAGCGCCTGCTTGTGCAGGGCGTTCGCGCCGGACTCCTGGGTGGCGAGGAAGGCGGTGCCGAGCTGGGCGGCGCTCGCCCCGGCCGCGAGGGCGGCGGCGATCTGGCTGCCCCGCATGATGCCGCCGGCGGCGACGAGAGGCAGGCTCACGGTCTCCCGGACCTGTGCGACGAGGGAGAGCAGCCCGATGCCGGAACCGTCGGTCTCCGGGTTGTCGCGGTGCGTCCCCTGATGCCCGCCGGCCTCGACGCCCTGCACGATCACGGCGTCCGCACCGGCCCGCTGCACGGCGACGGCCTCGTCCGGGGTGGTGGCGGTGACGAGCGTGAAGGTCCCGGCGCGCCGCAGGGACTCCAGCACCTCGCCGCTGGGCACGCCGAAGTGGAAGGAGACGACCGGCACCGGGTTGTCGAGCAGCACCGCGAGCTTGGCGTCGTACCCGTCGTCCCGCCCGCTGTCCGGGTCCCCCAGCTCGGTCTCGTACCAGGCGGCCTCACCGGCGAGCTGATGGGCGTAGACATCCACGGCGGCGGCATCGGCGTACTCGGGCTGCGGCATGAACAGATTGACCCCGAAAGGCCTGCCGGTCAGCCCCCTGAGCTGCTTGATCTCCTGGTACATCCCGTCGGCCGTCTTGTACCCGGCGGCGAGGAAGCCCAGCCCACCGGCCTCGGCCACGGCAGCGGCGAGCTGCGGCACGGAGACGCCGCCCGCCATGGGGGCCTGCACGATCGGATGAGGGAAGAGATCGGTCAGCGCGGAGGACATGACGGCATGTTGTCACGTCCTCCGAACAAGTCCGAATCGGCCCTTCCCCTTGGCATAGGCCAGCAATTTCCCAAGGGGATCAGCACCCGTCGCCCACGGCTCAGCGCCCGTTGAACGCATCCTTCAGCCTGGAGAACAGCCCCTGCTGCCCCGGCTGGAACTGCCCCTGCGGACGCTCCTCGCCACGCAGCTTGGCCAGCTCGCGCAGCAACCGCTCCTGCTCGGGATCCAGCTTGGTCGGCGTCTGCACCTCGACGTGCACGATGAGATCGCCGCGCCCGCCGCCCCGCAGATGCGTCACGCCCCGCCCGTGCAGCGGGATCGACTGGCCGGACTGCGTGCCCGGCCGGATGTCGACCTCCTCCATGCCGTCCAGCGTCTCCAGCGGCACCTTCGTGCCGAGGGCCGCCGCCGTCATCGGGATCGTCACCGTGCAGTGCAGGTCGTCGCCGCGCCGCTGGAACATCGCGTGCGGCAGCTCGTGGATCTCGACGTACAGGTCACCGGCGGGACCGCCGCCCGGCCCGACCTCGCCCTCACCGGCGAGCTGGATCCGCGTGCCGTTGTCGACACCGGCCGGGATCTTGACGGTCAGGGTCCGACGGGACCGTACCCGCCCGTCGCCCGCGCACTCGGGGCACGGTGTCGGCACGACGGTGCCGAAGCCCTGGCACTGCGGGCAGGGCCGGGACGTCATGACCTGGCCGAGGAAGGACCGCGTCACCTGCGACACCTCACCGCGACCGCGGCACATGTCACACGTCTGGGCGGAGGTGCCGGGAGCGGCACCCTCACCGTTACAGGTGTTGCAGACGACGGCCGTGTCGACCTGGATGTCCTTCGTCGTACCGAAGGCCGCCTCGTCGAGCTCGATCTCCAGGCGGATCATGGCGTCCTGGCCCCGGCGCGTACGTGAGCGCGGACCGCGCTGCGACGCCGTACCGAAGAACGCGTCCATGATGTCCGAGAAGTTCCCGAAGCCGCCCGCGCCGAAGCCGCCGGCTCCCGCGCCGCCCGCCTGGGACAGCGGGTCGCCGCCGAGGTCGTAGACCTGCTTCTTCTGCGGGTCCGACAGCACCTCGTAAGCGGCGTTGATCTCCTTGAACCGCTCCTGGGTCTTCGGATCCGGATTGACGTCCGGGTGCAGCTCGCGCGCGAGCCGCCGGAAGGCCTTCTTGATCTCTTCCTGCGACGCGTCGCGACGCACGCCGAGAACGGCGTAGTAGTCCGTGGCCACTTACGACTCCGCCAGGATCTGTCCGACGTACCGTGCCACTGCGCGTACCGCTCCCATCGTTCCCGGGTAATCCATGCGGGTCGGTCCGACCACGCCGAGCTTGGCGACTGCCTCGCCGCCCGAACCGTAGCCCACCGACACGACGGACGTGGAGTTGAGTCCCTCGTAGGCGTTCTCGTGCCCGATGCGCACGGTCATGCCCGAATCCCCGGCCTCGCCAAGGAGTTTGAGGAGCACGACCTGCTCCTCCAAGGCTTCCAGAACGGGCCGGATGGTGAGGGGGAAGTCATGTCCGAAGCGGGTGAGATTGGCGGTTCCGCCGATCATCAGCCGCTCCTCGTTCTCCTCGACCAGCGTCTCCAGGAGGGTGGAGAGCACAGCCGAGACGGTGCCGCGGTCCTCCAGGTCGAAGGCCTCGGGGAGGTCCTCGACGAGGGTCGGCACATCGGTGAAGCGCCGCCCGGCGACCCGGCTGTTCAGCCGCGCGCGTAGATCCGCGAGCGACCCTTCGCCGAAGGGGACCGGACAGTCGACCATTCGCTGCTCGACCCGTCCGGTGTCCGTGATCAGTACGAGCATCACGCGCGCGGGCGCGAGGGACAGCAGCTCGACATGGCGGACGGTGGACCGGGTCAGCGACGGGTACTGCACGACGGCGACCTGCCGGGTGAGCTGCGCGAGCAGCCGCACGGTGCGGGCCACGACGTCGTCGAGGTCCACGGCGCCGTCGAGGAAGTTCTGGATGGCGCGCCGCTCCGGCGGGGTCATCGGTTTGACGCCGGCGAGCTTGTCGACGAACAGCCGGTAGCCCTTGTCGGTCGGGATGCGGCCGGCACTGGTGTGCGGCTGGGCGATGAAACCCTCGTCCTCCAGGGCCGCCATGTCGTTACGGACGGTCGCCGGGGAGACACCGAGGTTGTGCCGCTCGGTCAGGGCCTTCGAGCCGACCGGCTCCTCGGTCCCGACGTAGTCCTGGACGATGGCACGCAACACCTGAAGCCTGCGTTCACTCAGCAATCGCGCACACCTCCAGAAGTCGTCCCCTTGGCGCCTCGCCTGGCACTCTGCTCAGGTGAGTGCCAACCGTCCCCGGCCAGTGTACGGCGGTGGGGTACGCCCCGGGCAAGGCCGGTCACGGACCACAGTGCCCGACGCTGTCGTCTTGGCTAGCGTCGCCGTATGACGGTGACTTGGGAAGAGCTGGGGTGGGAACGGCTGGCGGCGGGGGTCGGGCGGTGCCGGCTGCCGGGCTGGGACTGCACGGCGGGGCTGGTCGTCGGGGACGGTGGCGCACTGCTCGTGGACGCCGGGTCGAGCCTCGGGGAGGGCGTGCGGTTGCGTACGCAGGCGCAGTGGCTCGCCGGTCACCGTGTGACTCATCTCGCGCTGACCCATCCGCACTTCGATCATGTCTTCGGGGCGGCGGCGTTCGCGGGGGCCGAGGTGTACGGGGCGGTGGGCGTGGACACGGTGTTCGCGCACGAGCGGGCGGAACTGCGCGCGGACGCCGTACGCCACGGCCTGGACCAGGACGCGGCGGACGAGGCGATCGACGCCCTGGTCCACCCTCACCACCAGGTGAGCGGCGAGTGGACCCTCGACCTGGACGGCGGCCGTCAGGTCCTCCTGGCGAACGTCGGCCCGGCCCACACGGCCCACGATCTGGTCGTGCTCGTACCGGGCGGGACCGTCGGCGACCGGGAGGTGGTCTTCTGCGGCGACCTGGTGGAGGAGTCCGGCGACCCGCAGGCCGGCCCGGACGCCGTACCGTCGCACTGGCCGGCGGCCCTGGACCGCCTCCTCGACCTGGGCGGCGAGGACGCGCTGTACGTGCCCGGTCACGGAGCGGTGGTGGACGCGGAGTTCGTACGACGCCAGCGCGACGCCTTGGCCGCCCGCTTCGGCGTGTCGGGCTGAACGGCGGGACGCGCGGGCCGGGCTTCTCCTATCGTCATCCGAATGCGCCAGTACTCCCCCGACCTGACCCCGCCCTGGAAGAAGCCCAAGCCGGCCCCTGAGGTCCCGGCGGACCCGGGTCTGGTGGTGGAGGAGCCGGGCACGGGCTTCTGCGGCGCGGTGATCCGCTGCGAGGCGGGCACGGTGACCCTGGAGGACCGCTTCGGCAAGCACCGGGTGTTCCCGCTGGAGCCGCGCGGGTTCCTGCTGGAGGGCAAGGTGGTGACGCTCGTACGCCCGTCGAGCGCGGCTCCGGTACGGCCCACCCGCACGGCCTCCGGTTCGGTCGCCGTCCCCGGCGCACGCGCACGCGTGGCCCGCGCCGGCCGTATCTACGTCGAGGGCAGGCACGACGCCGAGCTGGTCGAGAAGGTCTGGGGCGACGACCTGCGCATCGAGGGCGTGGTCGTGGAGTACCTGGAGGGCGTCGACGACCTGCCGTCGATCGTGGCCGAATTCGCACCGGGGCCGGATGCCCGGCTGGGAGTCCTGGTGGACCACTTGGTGCCGGGCTCTAAGGAGTGGCGGATCGCCGAGTCGGTGACCAGCGAGCACGCCCTGGTCGTGGGCCACCCGTACATCGACATCTGGGAGGCGGTGAAGCCGTCGTCGCTGGGGATCGCCGGGTGGCCGAAGGTGCCGCGCGGGCAGGACTGGAAGACGGGGGTGTGCCGGGCGCTGGGGTGGCCGTCGGAGAACACCGGGGCGGTGTGGCAGGCGATTCTGAAGCGGGTGGGGTCTTACAAGGACCTGGAGCCGGAGTTGTTGGGGCGAGTGGAGGAGTTGATCGACTTCGTCACGGGTAGCGGTGGGGCCTGACGTCGGGGAACGTTCCGAACTCGGTGGTGTCCAGTTCTAGCCCCAGAGCCTCCACCGGCAGCGGCTCGCCGAACTTTACGATGTGCTGCTTTCGATAGTCGGCTTCCTCGCCCTTACCAACCGGATTCGTCAGCAGGACGCAGTGCGCCATGATCGGGTCGATGACAAGGTAGGCAGGGATTTGGCCCGCTGCGTAGATAGAGCGCTTGACGCAGTAATCCCGTTCGACGCTGGTCTTGGAGACGACCTCGACAACCATGGTGATCACCGTGGACGGCAGTAGGCGCCCCGAGGCGGGCAGGACCTCGGGCGCCACGACCACCAGGTCGGGGACAGGCTCGCTGGCCTCGTCGACAATGTCGATGTCCTGGGTCTGGAGGGGGTACCAGTGCTCGACGGGAATCTGCCTGCTGATCTGCAGCACGTTGATGTTGTGCACCAGATCAGGGCTCGCCATCATCACGATTACCCCCCGGAGTAGCTCGACCTTGACGCCCTCAGGGGCCTCAAGCTCCTCGAAGACCTTCGTCATCGCACGCTCGTCCACAGCGGTCATCTCCGTGGCCTCCACATCCGCCGCGTCCTTTTAGCGGCAGCCTACGAACCAGGTTAGGGACCGAACCGACGTTCCGCACCGATTCACACGTCCGAGTGATCAGTCCACCAAATCCCTGACCACCGCATCCGCCAACAACCGCCCCCGCAGCGTCAGCACCGCACGCCCCTCCGCATACGGCCCCTCCTGCAGCAGCCCCTCCCCCAGAGCCCGCCGCGAGGCCGCGAGCCCCTCCTCCCGCAGCAGCTCCAGCGGCACCCCCTCCCGCAGCCGCAGCTCCAGCAGGATCCGCTCGACCCGCCGGTCCTCGTCCGACAGCAGCTCACGCCCCGCCCCCGGCGACCGCCCCGCCGCCAGCGCCCCCGCATACGCGCCCGGATGCTTCACGTTCCACCAACGCACCCCGCCCACGTGCGAGTGGGCCCCGGGCCCCGCGCCCCACCAGTCCGCGCCCCGCCAGTACAGCTCGTTGTGCAGACAGCGGCCCGCTTCCGAGGTCGCCCAGTTGGAGACCTCGTACCAGTCGAAACCGGCCGCCGTGAACGTCTCCTCGGCGATCAGGTACCGGTCCGCGTGGACGTCGTCGTCCGTCATCGGGACCTCGCCCCGGCGGATCCGGCGGGCCAGCTGGGTGCCCTCCTCGACGATCAGGGCGTACGCCGACACGTGGTCCGGCCCGGCGCCGATCGCCGCCTCCAGGGAGGCCCGCCAGTCGTCGTCGGTCTCCCCCGGTGTGCCGTAGATCAGGTCGAGGTTGACGTGCTCGAAGCCCGCCGCGCGGGCCTCCGCGACGCAGGCCTCGGGGCGGCCGGGGGTGTGGGTGCGGTCCAGGATCTTCAGTACGTGCTGCTTGGCGCTCTGCATGCCGAAGGAGATCCGGTTGAAGCCGCCTTGCCGGAGCGTGGCCAGATACGCCGGGTCGACCGACTCCGGGTTCGCCTCCGTGGTGATCTCCGCGTCCGGCGCCAGTCCGAACTCGTCGCGGATCGCCGCCAGCATCCGTACGAGATCGTCGGCGGCCAGCAGGGTGGGCGTACCGCCGCCGACGAAGACCGTGCGGACCTCGCGCGGGTCGTCGCCGAGGACCTTGCGGGCGAGGCGGATCTCGTCGACGAGGGTCTCGGCGTAGTTGTCGCGGGAGGCCAGCACTCCGCCCGTGCCGCGCAGCTCGGTCGCGGTGTAGGTGTTGAAGTCGCAGTAGCCGCAGCGGGTCGCGCAGTACGGGACGTGCAGGTAGAAGCCGAGGGGGCGGTCGGCGGACCCGGCGAGCGCGGACGCGGGGAGCGCGCCGTCGGCGGGGACGGGTTCGCCGTCGGGGAGTGCGGAGGGCATGTCCTCCATTGTCCAGCACCCCGGAGGGTCCCGGTCCGGCCGGTCATTCGGCCTGCAGCACCAGCAGCGCCAGGTCGTCCTCCGGCGGGCGGCCGCTGAACTCGTGCACCAGCCTGCGGATCCGTTCCGCGATCAGCTGGGCGTTCAGCCCCGCGCACCCGGCGAGGGCGGTCGCGAGGCCGTCACCGTCGTCGAACTGGCGGGAGCCGCTGCGCCGCTCCGTCACCCCGTCGGTCACGCACAGCAGGGTGTCGCCGGAGCGCAGCTCGAAGGTCTCGGAGGTGTACGTGGCGTCCTCGACGACCCCGAGGAGGGTCTGCGGGTGCGCGGCGGTGTGGACCTCGCCGCCCGCGCCCAGCAGCAGGGGCAGCGGGTGTCCGGCGGAGGCGAGGGTGCAGCGGACGCCGCCGTCGAAGGGGGTGAGTTCGCCGTAGAGGAGGGACAGGAAGCGGGTCTGAGGGCCGTCGCCGGGGGCGACCGGGCCGACCAGGGCACGGGCCGCGGCGTCGGCGGCCTCCGTGGCGTCGTCGAGGAGGAGCTGGTTGAGACGGTCGAGGACGTCGGCGACGCGGTAGCCCTCGCGGGCGAGGAGGCGCAGCCAGGGGCGGGCGATGCCGATCACCACGGCCGCCTCGGGGCCCTTGCCCTGGACGTCACCGATGGCGAAGCACCAGCGGCCGTCACCGGCCGGGAAGAGGTCGTAGAAGTCGCCGCTCGGGCCGCCCTTGTCGCACGGCTCGTACACCAGGGCGCTGACCACCCCGGGGATCTCCGCGACCGCGCCGGGCAGCAGTCCGCGTTGCAGGACCCGGCTGATGGTGGCCTGCCGGGCGTACTGGCGGGCGGCGCCGATGGCGAGGGCCACCCGGCGGCTGAGGTCCTCGACGAGTCCGGTGACCTCGTCGGGGAAGCGCATGAGGTCGGCCCGTCCGATGACCAGCGTGCCCAGGGGGCGGCCTCCGGCGATCAGGCGGTACGCGAGCGCCGTGCCGTGCGCCCCGCGCGCCCCGAGCGCCTCACCCGGCCAGGGGTAGGGGACGGGGCCGGTGCCGTGGGTCTCGGGCGGAAGCGGCGGCTCCTTCTCCAGGGCGCGGCGCAGCTCCTCGATGAGGTTCTCCGAGCCGTGCCAGACGCGGGCCAGCCGGGGCCCGGTACCGGCTGTGCCGTCGATCGCCCAGCCGCCCTCGGCCTCGCCCGATCGGGGGTATCCCCAGCGCCCGGCGACCTCGTCCTCCAGCCACACCGCGCACCAGTCGGCCAGCCGCGGCACGATCAGCTGGCCGGCGAGCGCGGCGACCAGGTTCTCGTCGAGCTGTCCGGCGAGCAGGTCGGATGCCTCGGCGAGGAAGGACAGGGCGCCCCGGTTGAGCCAGTCCCGGTCTCGTTCGGCGCGCTGGGGCTCGGGCGCGAGGATCTCGGCGACGCGCAGCCCGCGCTCCAGCGCGCGCTCCTCCGTGTACGCCTCGATGTCGTCCCTGGCCGCCATGGGGTCTTCCGCGGGCAGCCGCGCCCACACGGTCTTGGAGCCGGTGCGATAGGTGACGCCCCAGGACTCGGCGAGCCGGGAGACAAGGCGCAGGCCGCGGCCGTACTCCGGTGTCTCGTACGGCGCCTCGACCTCGCCGTCGCGCGGGGCGCGCGAGGGGTGGTGGTCCAGGACCTCGACGAGCAGGTCGCCGGTCTCGTCCTCCAGGCGGCAGGCGAGCTCGACATCGGTACCGGCGTGCACGACGGCGTTGGTGACGAGTTCGCTGACGACCACGACGGCGTCGTCGACGAGCCGGTCGGTGAGGTGCTCGGTGCCGGGGAGACCGGAGGCGGCCCATTCGGTGAGGGCGCCCCGCACGAGGGTGCGCGCGGAGCCCGGGGAGAGCGCGCTGCCGGGGAGGGTGGTGCGGGTTTCCGCGCCCGCGCCCCCGTGCACAGGCACACCAGAGGCACGGGTAACGGTCTCCCGTTGCGCCGGAATGGCCCCCATGGACAGCTCCCCGAACGGTTCGGACGAATACGCCTCAGTCGACGCCGACAGAGTGACAGACTGGCCACGCCCATAAGCACCGAGTTACCGAAGTGGGCCGCCATGAGTGAGAACCGTGCTACGCGTGTGCTCGAAGACGGTCAGAAAGACGGTCAAATTCGAGCATCGGAGCTGCGCCCGCTGCTCGCCGCGATGACCGCGGCCCGGGACGGCGACTTCCGCAGGCTCCCGGAGGCCGGTGAAGGGGTGGTGGCCGAGCTGACGGCCGTCTTCAACCAGATCATGGACCGCAGCACCCACTTCAACGGTGAAGTGCAGCGGGTCAAAAGGGAGTTGGTGCGGCACGGCAGGCTCGACGAGCGGCTCTCGGCGAGCCCGGGTCAGGGCGACTGGACCACGCGCGTCAACGACGTCAATCATGTGCTCGACGCCCTGGTGGCCCCGGCGGCCAACGCGACGCGCGTGCTGGACGCGGTGGCCGGCGGTGATCTCACGCAGCGCGTCGACCTGCACGACGGCAGCCGCCAGTTACGCGGTGACCTGCGCAGACTCGGCCGGGCCGTGAACAAGATGGTCGACCAGCTCTCCCTGTTCACCGGCGAGGTCACCCGAGTGGCCCGCGAGGTCGGCACCGAGGGCCGGCTCGGCGGCCGGGCCAAGGTGCAGGGTCTGTCCGGAAGTTGGCGGGACGTGACCGAGGCCGTCAACACGATGGCGTCCCGGTTGACCGCGCAGGTCCGTGACATCGCCCTGGTGACCACGGCGGTGGCCCGCGGCGACCTGACCCGCACGGTCACCGTCGAGGCGACCGGCGAGCTGCTCGAACTCAAGCTGACCGTCAACACGATGGTCGACCAGCTCTCCGCGTTCGCCGACGAGGTGACAAGGGTCGCCCGCGAGGTCGGGACGGAAGGCCAGCTGGGCGGCCGGGCCCAGGTCCGGGGCGTGTCCGGCGTCTGGAAGGACCTCACCGACAACGTCAACTTCATGGCGTCGAACCTGACGTCCCAGGTCCGCAACATCGCCCAGGTGACGACCGCCGTCGCCAACGGCGACCTGAGCCAGAAGATCACCGTCGACGCCAAGGGCGAGATCCTGGAACTGAAGTCGACCATCAACACGATGGTCGACCAGCTCTCCGCCTTCGCCGACGAGGTCACCCGCGTCGCCCGCGAGGTCGGCACCGAAGGAAACCTCGGCGGACGGGCCCAGGTGCGCGGCGTCAGCGGGGTATGGAAGGACCTCACCGACAACGTCAACTTCATGGCGGACAACCTGACCTCCCAGGTCCGCAACATCGCCCTCGTCTCCACCGCCGTGGCCCAGGGCGACCTCGGCAAGAAGATCACGGTCGAGGCGAAGGGCGAGATCCTGGAACTGAAGTCGACCATCAACACGATGGTGGACCAGCTCTCCGCGTTCGCCGACGAGGTGACGAGGGTCGCCCGCGAGGTCGGCACCGAAGGAAACCTCGGCGGTCAGGCCCAGGTGCGCGGCGTCAGCGGGGTATGGAAAGACCTCACCGACAACGTCAACTTCATGGCGCTGAACCTGACCTCGCAGGTCCGCAACATCGCCCAGGTCACCACCGCCGTCGCCAACGGCAACCTGTCGAAGAAGATCACCGTGGACGCGCGCGGCGAGATCCTCGAACTCAAGGACACCGTCAACACGATGGTGGAACAGCTGCGTGCCTTCGCCGACGAGGTGACCCGCGTGGCCCGCGAGGTCGGCACCGACGGCCGGCTCGGCGGTCGCGCGCAGGTGCTCGGCGTCTCCGGGGTGTGGCGGGACCTGACCGACAACGTCAACTACATGGCGGACAACCTGACCTCGCAGGTCCGCAACATCGCCCAGGTCACCACCGCCGTCGCCAACGGGGACCTGTCCAAGAAGATCGACGTGGACGCGCGCGGCGAGATCCTGGAGCTGAAGACCGCCATCAACACGATGGTCGACACCCTGTCCTCCTTCTCCTCCGAGGTCACCCGCGTGGCCCGCGAGGTCGGCTCCGAGGGCCAACTCGGCGGTCAGGCACGGGTCGAGGGCGTCTACGGCACCTGGAAGCGCCTGACGACCAACGTCAACGAACTCGCGCTGAACCTCACCACCCAGGTCCGCGCCATCGCCGAGGTGGCCTCCGCGGTGGCCCAGGGCGACATGTCCCGCTCGATCACGGTCGAGGCGCGCGGCGAGGTCGCCGAGCTGAAGGACAACATCAACCTGATGGTGGCCAACCTGCGCGAGACGACCCGCGCCAAGGACTGGCTGGAGTCCAACCTGGCCCGCCTCGCCGCCCTGATGCAGGGCCACCGCGACCTGATGGAGGTCGCCGACCTGCTGCTGCGCGAGCTGACGCCGCTGGTCAACGCCCAGTACGGCGCGTTCTTCCTGGCCGACCCGGACGAGGAGAGCGCCTCGCTCCGTACGACCGTGCCCGCGAAGGGACTCGCGTTCATAGCCGGATACGGCTCGGCACAGGGCGCGACAGTGGAGACCGGCGGCCTCCCCGTGCACGGCCTGGTCCGGCAGGCGGCCCGGGAGAAGAAGCGGATCCTGGTCGAGGAGGCCCCGCCGGACTACATCAAGATCAACAGCGGGCTCGGCGAAGCGGCGCCCACCAGCGTCGTCATCATCCCGATCCTCTTCGAGGACAAGCTCCTCGGCGTGATCGAACTGGCCTCGTTCTCCCGCTTCTCCGACGTACACCTCGCCTTCTTCGACCAGTTCGTGAACACCATCGCGGTCGCCATCAACACGATCATCGCCAACTCCCGTACGGAGTCCCTGCTCGGCGAGTCCCAGCGCCTCGCCATGCAGCTCCAGGAGCGCTCCGACGAACTCCAGATGCAGCAGGCGGAGTTGCAGCGCTCGAACGCGGAACTGGAGGAGAAGGCGGCCCTGCTCGCGACCTCCTCCCAGTACAAGTCGGAGTTCCTGGCGAACATGTCGCACGAGCTGCGCACCCCGCTGAACTCCCTGCTGATCCTGGCGAGGCTGCTGTCGGACAACCCGGACGGGCACCTCACCGACCAGGAGGTCCAGTTCGCGACGACGATCCACCGGTCGGGCTCGGACCTGCTCCAGCTGATCAACGACATCCTGGACCTGTCGAAGATCGAGGCCGGCCGGATGGACGTACGCCCGAAGAAGCTGCCGCTCATCAAGCTGCTGGACTACGTCCACGCCACGTTCCGCCCGCTCACCCTGGACCGGGGGCTCGCCTTCGAGGTGGCGGTCGGCGAGGACGTGCCGCGCGAGATGTACTCGGACGAACAGCGCCTGCAGCAGATCCTGCGCAACCTCCTGTCCAACGCGATCAAGTTCACCGCGACGGGCCGGGTCGAGCTGCGGGTGACCCGGGCGAAGGACCCCGAGCACCACTACGTCCGCGAGGGCGACGAGGTGATCGCGTTCGCGGTGTCCGACACCGGCATCGGCATCGCGGCGGAGAAACTCCCGGTGATCTTCGAGGCGTTCCAGCAGGCCGACGGCACGACCAACCGCAAGTACGGCGGCACCGGCCTCGGTCTGTCCATCAGCCGCGAGATCGCGGGCCTGCTGGGTGGCCGTATCGTCGCCGAGAGCGAGCCCGGCAAGGGCTCCACCTTCACGCTGTACGTCCCGGTCGTCAGCCCCGGCCACGCGGCCACGGGCCCGGCACCGGCGGGCCGTCCGCTGCCGCTGCCGGAGCAGTTGTCGGCCGATCCGTACCCGGCCGCGCACGACGCCGAGGAGTCATGGCCGACGCCGGCCAAGCTGGAGGCGTGGCAGACGGGCCGGGCGGGCCAGGTCCTCCCCGGCCGACGCGTACTGATAGTGGACGACGACATCCGCAACGTCTTCGCGCTCACCCATGTCCTCGGCCGGGTCGGCATGCCGGTCCTCTACGCGGAGAACGGCCGCGAGGGCATCGAGACACTGGAGCGCAACCCGGACGTCGAACTCGTCCTGATGGACATCATGATGCCGGAGATGGACGGCTACGAGACGATCTCCGCCATCCGCCGCACCCCGCGCTGGACGGACCTCCCCATCGTCGCGCTGACCGCGAAGGCCATGCCCGGAGACCGGGAGAAGTCCATCGCACGGGGCGCCAACGACTACGTACCGAAACCGGTGGACGTGGATCAGCTGCTGACCGTCGTCTGCGACCTCCTGGACCCCGAGGTCGCGGACCCGAGCACCGTAGGACCGGGACCGGACGCTTCCGAGGAGGAAGAGGTCCCGCCGACCATCACCGAATGAGGCCACTTCATCATGAGCGCTGAGGCAACGACCGACGAGCGTGCAGGCATCCTCCTGGTCGACGACATGGAGGACAACCTGATCGCGCTGGAGGCCGTCCTGGGGTCCCTCAACGAACCGCTCGTCCGCGCGCGTTCCGGCGAGGAGGCGATGAAGGCGCTGCTGCGGCAACGCTTCGCCCTGGTCCTGCTCGACGTCCGGATGCCGGGCATGGACGGCTTCGAGACCGCCACCAACATCAAACGGCTCGACCAGACCAAGGACGTCCCGATCATCTTCCTGACCGGCGCGGAGGACGATCCGGCCTACGCCTTCCGCGGCTACGCGACCGGCGCCGCGGACTACTTGACCAAGCCGTTCGATCCCTGGGTGTTACGCGCGAAGGTGACAGTCTTCCTGGATCTGTACCGCAAGAACAGGCAGTTGGAGCGCCTGCTGAGCCGAGAGCACGTCCACAGCAAGGAACTGAGCGCGCGGATGACATCCCTTGAGGAGCGACTCTCCGACGACGCACCCCCGGACATGACGGACCTCCGCGCAAGGGTCCACGAGATACGTCGACTTATCGAGAAAGGGTGAGCTGCCCAACCTCAAGGGGCGCGGGGCTGTATCGATGTGCGGCTCCGCCGCGTGGGCGCGAGCAACCACGTACCACCCGCGGCCGCCCGCAGTCCCCGCCACCCCTCCCCTACGGCGCTACGCCTCCCGCGTACCCGCGTACATCTCCTCGATCAGCCCCTTGTACTCCCGCTCCACAACCGGCCGCTTCAACTTCAGACTCGGCGTGATCTCCCCGTGCTCCACATCGAGATCCCGCGGCAGCAACCGGAACTTCTTGATGGTCTGCCACTTCTGAAGCCCCTCATTGAGCTTCTTCACGTACCCGTCGACCATCTCGACCGTCTGCGGCGCCGCCACGATCTCCGCGTACGACTTCCCGGAGAGCCCGTTCTCCTCGGCCCAGGCGACAATCGCGACCTCGTCCAGCGCGATGAGCGCCGTGCAGAAGTTCCGGTCGGCGCCGTGCACCAGGATGTTGGAGACGTACGGGCACACCGCCTTGAACTGCCCCTCGACCTCGGCCGGCGCGATGTACTTGCCGCCCGACGTCTTGATCAGGTCCTTCTTGCGGTCGGTGATGCGCAGGTACCCGTCAGGCGAGAGCTCCCCGATGTCACCGGTGTGGAACCAGCCGTCCGACTCCAGCACCTCGGCGGTCTTGTCGGGCAGCCCGTGGTAGCCCTCCATGATGCCGGGGCCGCGCAGCAGGATCTCCCCGTCGTCCGCGATGCGCACCTCCGTGCCGGGCAGCGGCTTGCCGACCGTGCCGGTGCGGTAGGCCTCGCCCGGGTTCACGAACGAGGCGGCGGAGGACTCCGTGAGCCCGTAGCCCTCCAGGATGTGGATGCCGGCGCCCGCGAAGAAGTAGCCGATCTCCGGGGCGAGCGCGGCGCTGCCGGACACACACGCGCGCAGGTTGCCGCCGAAGGCCTCGCGGATCTTGGCGTAGACGAGCGTGTCGGCGACCTTGTGCTTGGCGGCGAGCCCGAAGGGCGCGGAGTGGGTGCCGGTGCGCCGGAAGTTGTCCTGGGTGACCTTGGCGTACTCGCGGGAGACCTCGGCGGCCCACTGGAAGATCTTGTACTTGGCGCCACCGGCCGCGCGGGCCTTGGCGGCGACCCCGTTGTAGACCTTCTCGAAGATGCGCGGGACGGCGGCCATGTACGTCGGCTGCACGACCGGAAGGTTCTCGATGATCTTGTCGACGCGGCCGTCGACGGCGGTGACGTGGCCGACCTCGATCTGGCCGGAGGTGAGCACCTTGCCGAAGACGTGGGCGAGCGGCAGCCACAGGTACTGCACGTCCTCCGGGCCGACCAGGCCGGTCGCGGCGATGGCCTTCGCCATGTACGCCCAGTTGTCGTGCGGCAGCCGTACGCCCTTGGGGCGGCCGGTGGTGCCGGAGGTGTAGATCAGGGTGGCCAGCTGGTCCCTGGTGATCGCGCCGACCCGCTGCTTGATCAGCTCCGGGTCCTTCTCCAGCCGGGCCGCGCCGCGCTTCTCCAGCTCGTCGAGGGTGAGGATCCAATCGGCGGTCTCGACGCCGGCCGGGTCGATGACGACGACATGCGTGAGGTGCGGCAGCTCGCCGCGCTTCTCGACCGCCTTGGCCAGCTGCGCCGCGTCCTCGGCGATCAGCACCCGGCTCTCGGAGTCGGAGAGGATGAACGCCGACTCGTCGGCGTTGGTCTGCGGATAGACGGTGGTGGTGGCAGCGCCGGCGCACATGATGCCCAGGTCGGCCAGTATCCACTCGATCCGGGTCGAGGAGGCGAGGGCTACGCGCTGCTCGGGCTGGACCCCCAGCTCGATGAGCCCGGCCGCGATGGCGTAGACCCGCTCGGCGGCCTGCGCCCAGCTCAGCGACTTCCAGTCGTCCGGGCCCTCGCCCGAGGCCGGGGCCACGGGATGGCGATATGCCTCGGCGTCCGGTGTGGCCGCCACACGCTCCAGGAAGAGGGTCGCCACGCTCGGCGGACGGTTCTCGATCAGTGTCTGTGTGTCGCTCACGACATCCTCCGGGGGCCCGCGACTGTGCGGCTGGCTCAACAGCCGGCTGGAACGGCCGGCTCATTACGGCGGTCTTCACTCGCGTGCCGTTGTTTAACTCGCGAGTAACTATCGAGCAGGGATCAGAGTAAAGGTCGACCGGCCGACGCGTAAGGGTCCGCGGCTTGTCACTTCCACCAGAGAGTCACACCCTGTACCAGCCGGTACGCGCAGAGGCCCGCCGCACTTGCGTACGACGAGCCCCTGTTGCACCGGTTTGCCGGGCCACCGCCTGTTACCAGCGGTTACTTCTTGCCCTTGCCCGACCCCGCGCTGTCATCGCTGGAGAGCACCGCGATGAAGGCCTCCTGCGGAACCTCCACGGAACCCACCATCTTCATCCGCTTCTTGCCTTCCTTCTGCTTCTCCAGCAGCTTGCGCTTACGGGAGATGTCGCCGCCGTAGCACTTGGCGAGGACGTCCTTGCGGATGGCGCGGATGGTCTCGCGGGCGATCACCCGGGAGCCGATGGCGGCCTGGATCGGCACCTCGAAGGCCTGCCGCGGGATGAGCTCGCGCAGCTTGGCGACGAGCCGCACGCCGTAGGCGTAGGCCGCGTCCTTGTGGGTGATCGCGGAGAACGCGTCCACCTTGTCGCCGTGCAGCAGGATGTCGACCTTGACCAGGCTGGAGGTCTGCTCGCCGGTGGGCTCGTAGTCCAGCGAGGCGTAACCGCGTGTCTTGGACTTCAGCTGGTCGAAGAAGTCGAAGACGATCTCCGCGAGCGGCAGGGTGTAGCGGATCTCGACCCGGTCCTCGGACAGGTAGTCCATGCCGAGGAGGGTGCCGCGCCGGGTCTGGCACAGCTCCATGATCGAGCCGATGAACTCGGTCGGGGCGAGGATCGTGGCGCGTACGACGGGCTCGTACACCTCGTTGATCTTGCCCTCGGGGAACTCGCTCGGGTTGGTGACGGTGTGCTCGGTGCCGTCCTCCATCACCACCCGGTAGACCACGTTGGGCGCGGTCGCGATCAGGTCGAGGCCGAACTCGCGCTCCAGCCGCTCGCGGATCACGTCGAGGTGCAGGAGCCCCAGGAAGCCGACGCGGAAGCCGAAGCCGAGCGCGGCGGAGGTCTCCGGCTCGTAGACCAGCGCGGCGTCGTTGAGCTGGAGCTTGTCGAGGGCCTCGCGCAGCTCGGGGTAGTCGGAACCGTCCAGCGGATAGAGCCCGGAGAAGACCATCGGCTTGGGGTCCTTGTACCCGCCGAGGGCCTCCGTCGCCCCCTTCTGCTGGCTGGTGACGGTGTCACCGACCTTGGACTGGCGGACGTCCTTCACGCCGGTGATGAGGTAGCCCACCTCACCGACGCCGAGGCCGTCGGCGCTCAGCATCTCGGGCGAGTTCGTCCCGATCTCCAGCAGCTCGTGGGTGGCGCCCGTCGACATCATCCTGATGCGCTCGCGCTTGTTGAGCTGGCCGTCGATGACCCGGACGTAGGTGACCACGCCCCGGTAGGAGTCGTAGACGGAGTCGAAGATCATCGCGCGGGCCGGGGCGTCCTTGACGCCGACCGGCGCGGGGACCTCCTTGACCACCCGGTCGAGCAGGGCGTCGACACCGACACCCGTCTTGGCGGAGACCCGCAGCACGTCGCTCGGGTCGCAGCCGACCAGGTTGGCGAGCTCCTCGGCGAACTTCTCGGGCTGCGCGGCCGGCAGGTCGATCTTGTTCAGCACGGGGATGATCGTGAGGTCGTTCTCCATCGCCAGGTAGAGGTTGGCGAGGGTCTGGGCCTCGATGCCCTGGGCGGCGTCGACGAGGAGGATGGTCCCCTCGCAGGCGGCGAGCGACCGCGAGACCTCGTAGGTGAAGTCGACGTGCCCCGGGGTGTCGATCATGTTGAGGATGTGCGTGTTGCCGGGTTCGTGGGTGGGAGCCCACGGCAGCCGCACCGCCTGGGACTTGATCGTGATGCCGCGCTCGCGCTCGATGTCCATCCGGTCGAGGTACTGAGCACGCATCTGCCGCTGCTCGACCACACCGGTCAGCTGGAGCATCCGGTCGGCGAGCGTGGACTTGCCGTGGTCGATGTGCGCGATGATGCAGAAATTGCGGATCAGAGCCGGGTCGGTACGGCTCGGCTCGGGCACATTGTTAGGGGTCGCGGGCACGCAGGGTCCTGTCTCTTGAGGCGCCTTATGCCTCGGGTCGGATCGATACGTAGGTTCCATGGTCCCACGGGCGGCGACCGGGGACCGTTTTGGGCCGTCCGCCGGCCCACTGGTAGTCTGGGTGGCTGTGTCTCATGCCCTCTCAGCACGAGGCACATCCTCAAGAAATCACCTGGTACGGGACCCGGTCTCCTCGTGAGGCTCCTGTCCCCGTGCCTGAACCTGAAAAGGCTCATTCGTGGCGAACATCAAGTCCCAGATCAAGCGGATCAAGACCAACGAGAAGGCTCGGCTGCGCAACAAGGCCGTCAAGTCCTCCCTGAAGACCGCGATCCGCAAGGCCCGCGAGGCCGCTGCCGCGGGTGACGTCGAGAAGGCCACCGAGTACCAGCGCGCTGCCGCGCGTCAGCTCGACAAGGCCGTCTCCAAGGGCGTCATCCACAAGAACCAGGCCGCCAACAAGAAGTCGGCGCTTGCTTCGAAGGTCGCGACCCTCAAGGGCTGACACCTTTCTGATCTGACCGCCGGAGGGAATCGAGCGGGCCCTCTCTCATCCGCTCCCGTCCGGCACCCCGGATCCGCACGCGGCCTGCGTTCGCCACGCGGGTGCGGATCCAGCATCTTGATCCGAAGGCCCCGGCGCCCCACCCTTCCCCAGGGCGGGCCCCGGGGCCTTCGGCATGCCCACGTCCCTGTCCGAGTCACGACCAGACCGCGTCGGCCCTGTCCGTGTCACGACCAGAACTCGTTGGCCATGTCGATGTCCGCGACGCACT
>CBFGZZ010000112.1:0-23524 GCA_965653385.1 uncultured Streptomyces sp.
AGCTGCATGTCGGCGTACTCGATGCCGTTGTGCACCATCTTCACGAAGTGCCCGGCACCGTCCGGACCGACGTGGGTCACACAGGGCGCCCCGTCGGCCGCCTTCGCGGAGATCTTCTCCAGCATCGGACCGAGCGAGTCGTACGACTCCTTCGGGCCACCAGGCATGATGCTCGGCCCGTGCAGCGCGCCCTCCTCACCGCCCGAGACGCCCATGCCGACGAAGTGGATGCCCTGTTCGCGCAGGTCGCGCTCCCGGCGCCGGGTGTCGGCGAAGTGCGCGTTGCCACCGTCGATGATCATGTCGCCGGGCTCGAGGAGCGGCGCGAACTCCTGGATCACCGCGTCGGTCGGCTCACCCGCCTTGACCATGATGACCAGCCGCCGCGGGCGCTCCAGCGCCGCCACGAAGTCCTTGGCGGACTCGGCCGCGATGAACTCGCCCTCGCTCCCGAACTCCTCCACCAGCGCCCGCGTACGCGCCGGCGTCCGGTTGTGGACCGCGACCGTGTAGCCGTTGCGGGCGAAGTTGCGGGCGAGATTGCGGCCCATGACCGCGAGACCCGTGACGCCGATCTGCGCCGAAGTGCTCATGCGTTGGCTCCTAGTGACCTCGATATATCAGCGGTGCCGGTCATGCCCGCCAGTATTGCCCCATCGTCCATCCTGACGTGCCGGTATCCCGACCGCACATCCGGGTGGCGCGGTGTCGCGCAGGCAGATACGCACGGAAGGCCCCGGCGCACTCAGCCGCCCGGGCGCCGTCCCGGGCGCTGTCCGCATGGCGGGCAACGTGCGCCGGTGCCGCGCCACTTGGCGTGACCAGGCGGCTGAATTGCCGTCTTGTCATGGCCTGTTCGCAGCGCTTACTTTTGCCCCTCCTGACGCATGTCAATGGGGGGCTCCGTCATGGCCGTACGCGGTCGGCACCGCCGGTACCAGCCGAACAGGATCAACCGCGCCTCGCTCACCGTCACCGCGGGCGGCGCCGGGATGGCGCTTCCCTTCATCGGCACCGGTACCGCGCAGGCGGCCGACGTGAGCACCTGGAACAAGGTCGCCGCGTGCGAGTCGACCAGCCGCTGGGACGTCAACACCGGCAACGGCTACTACGGCGGACTCCAGTTCGCCCAGTCGACCTGGGAGGCCTACGGCGGCCCGCGCTACGCGGCGCGCGCGGATCTGGCCACCAAGGACCAGCAGATAGCCGTGGCCGAGAAGGTCCTGGACGGCCAGGGCCCCGGTGCCTGGCCGGTGTGCTCGGTGAAGGCCGGGCTGACCCGGGGCGGGGACACCCCCGGCATCCACCCGGCCGGTACCCGCGACACCGGCCGTTCCGGCCAGAGGACCTCCGTCCAGGACGTCCAGCCGCAGACCACGCCCCAGTCACGGGCGGGCACCGCCGAGATGTACACCGTGGTCCGCGGCGACACCCTGTCCGGGATCGCCGAGTCGCAGCAGGTCCGGGGTGGCTGGCGGAGCCTGTACGCCGCGAACCGGAAGGCCGTCGGCGCCGACCCCGACCTGATCCTGCCGGGGCAGCGGCTGGCGCTGCGCGGAAAGACGGCCACGACGACGGAAAGTCCGACGGCCGCCCCCAAGCCCGAGCCCCGACCCGAGGCCAAGCCCAGGACGACCCCCGAGAAGACCTCTTCCGACCGGCAGGAACAGGCCACCGCGAGCGGCCGCTCGCTGGTCTCCCCGGTGAGCGCGTCCACCGGCACGCCGTACCGCAAGGCCGGAGCCCTGTGGTCGAAGGGCTACCACACGGGCGTCGACTTCGCCGTGCCGACCGGCACCTCCGTGAAGGCCGTCGGCGCCGGGCGGGTCGTGAGCGCCGGGTGGGAGGGCTCCTTCGGCTACCAGGTGGTCATCCGGCACGCCGACGGACGCTACAGCCAGTACGCCCATCTCTCGGCCATCTCCGTGAAGGACGGGCAGTCCGTGGGCGCCGGCCAGCGCATCGGCCGCTCCGGGTCCACGGGGAACAGCACGGGCCCGCATCTGCACTTCGAGGTGCGGACGGGGCCCGGTTTCGGCTCCGACATCGACCCGGTGGCCTACCTCCGGGCCGGCGGCGTCAGGATTTGACGCGCATCCGGTGCCGGTCGACGACCGGCATCACCGGGACGTACGGGCCGCCGTAGAAGGGGCCGTAGAGGTTCGGGGACTCCTGGAGGTCGGGAACGGGTTGCTCGGCGTCCTCGTACTGCTCCCGCGCGACCTGCGCCGGAATGAGGATCCCCTCGATCCCGTCCGGTACGAGGATGTCCTCGGGCTCCCTCGTCCCGGCCTGCTCCTGAAGGCCACCGAGCAGCTCCGCGGCGGGCACCGTGTCCAGAGCCGGCTCGACGAAGGCGGGCTCGACCAGGGCCTCCACGGCGTGCACCGTCCTGGGAAGTGCCACCTGGGCCTCGGCCTCCGTACGCGCGATCCGCTCCGTCGTCAGCAGAATCAGGCCACCCGCCGCGACCACGCCGCAGCCCAGGGCGAGCAGGGTGCCCGTCGTGCCGTACCGGAAGGTCTCGCCGAACATCGTTATACCGACCGCGGCCGCGACCACCGGGTTCACGACCGTGAGCGTGGCCAGCGGCGCCGCGAGTCCCGCGCCCCGGTAGGCGGCCTGGGACAGCAGCATGCCGGCCGTCGCGAAGACTCCTATCGTGGCCAGGGCGGGCACGTCGGCCATCGACACCCCACCGTTCCAGTCCACCGCGACGACCTTCGTGAACACCGAGGACATGCCGAAGGCTATGCCGGACCCGGTCGCGAGCAGCATGCTGCGCACCGCCGGATGGCGGTGGGCCGCCCGGCCCGCGACCATCAGCGCCACGACGATGCCGCCGGTCACCAGGGCCACGCCCACCCGCTCGGCGGTGGCCAGTGACTGCGACTCGGAGGAGCCGACCAGGGACAGCAGCCCGGCGAGACCCACGGTCGCCATGATCGCGCCGCGCCAGGCCGTCGACCCGGCCTTGCGGCCCACGAACAGCGCCGCCATCGGCAGCGCGAACACGATCGTCAGGGCACCCAGCGGCTGGACCAGGCTCAGCGGACCGAAAGCCAGCGCCACCACGTGCAGCAGACCGCCCAGGCCGTTCAGCGCGACCGCCGCCCACCAGCCCGGCCGACGCATCGGCGCGAACTGCTGACCCGGGGAGGACACCGCGACACGCTCCTGCACGATCGCCCCGCCCGCGTACGCGACGGCGGAGACGAGCGACAGCAGCACGGACAACGCGAGGGCACTCATGAGCTGCTCCTCTGCGTGAGGCAGGGGCGCTGGCCCCGGCGCGGCGAACGGTCGGCTCTCATAACCAACACGATGCCGCGAAAAGCTCTTCCCGTCGTCGTACCAGAGCACTCACTGTGTCCTACTGCCGATGGAGTACTACGGCTCCGGTCTCATCCCCAAGGCGGGTGATCTCTGCGGGAACCCCGAGGTGACGGCCCTGAGAGGCCTTGGTACTACTGCTCTTCGTGGACCTCGACCCCGATCTCGCCGCGCTCCGGCCGCTCGGCGGCTTCTTCGTACTGCACACGGCAGGGGAAGCACTTCGGCCACTGCCGACCCTGGCGGAGACCTACGGAGAACCCCCGTCGGAGCCTCAGGGAGGTCCCCTGGGGCTCCGCGTCCGGAAAGTCACGAACGCCCTGTGCGCCCCCGAGTCGCGGATCGCCGCCTCCATCGCCCAGCAGGGTCTCGCGGCGCGGCTGTGGTCGGTGACGCTCGGCTGCGCCGCCCTCTACGGCCGCATCCCCGACCTCGACCCGCGTCTGCTGCTCTGGGACCCCGAGGGCAGCGCCCCGGACGACCTGTGGCTCACCGAGGTACGCCCGCTCCCGGCCGGCGCGGCCGACCCGGCGACCATCGCGGACGCGGTCCTGCACGCCCACCTGGAACCCCTGGCCGCCGCCCTGCACACCCGCTACCGCGTCGCCACCGGACTGCTGTGGGGCAACGCGGGCTCGGCGCTCGCGGGCGCGGCCCGGCAACTGGACCAGTGGGCGCGCGCCCACGGCCGCAGGGACGCCGCCGCCCGAGTCCGTGCGCTGACTGCGGAGCTCTTCGCCCACCCCCTCCTCGCCGACACCGGCACCCGCACCGGGACCTCCTTCCGCCGCCGCAGCTGCTGCCTCTACTACCGCGTGCCGGGCGGAGGCGTGTGTGGTGACTGTTGCTTCCCACGACCCCCGCGCTCTTCCCCAAGCGCCACATCTGGGTGACCATGAAAGGGCAACCAGCCGCTGAGAACAGGGGGTTCCGGGTGCGTGTGGGACTGCTGACCCGGGAGTACCCGCCGGACGTGTACGGCGGCGCGGGCGTCCATGTCGAGTTCCTCGCCCGGGAGTTGAGGGACCTCGTCGACCTGGAGGTGCACTGCTGGGGCGAGGGCCGCGGGGTCGGCGTGCAGCGCCACCGCCCCTGGTCCGCCCTCGACACCGCCAACGACGCGCTGCGCACCTTCTCCGTGGACCTCGCCATGGCCGCCGGACTCGAAGGCCGCGAACTCGTCCACTCCCACACCTGGTACGCCAACCTCGCCGGCCACCTCGGCAAGCTCCAGTACGGCATCCCGCACGTGCTGACCGCCCACTCCCTGGAGCCCCTGCGGCCCTGGAAGGCCGAGCAACTCGGCGGCGGGTACGCCCTGTCCAGCTGGGCGGAGCGCACCGCGATCGAGTCCGCCGACGCGGTGATCGCCGTCTCCGGCGCCATGCGCGAGGACATCCTCGGCTGCTATCCGGCGCTCGACCCGGGCCGCGTCCACGTCGTGCACAACGGCATCGACACCACGCTCTACCGGCCCGACCACCGCACCGACGTCCTCGCGCGCTTCGGCCTCGACGCCGACCGCCCGTACGTCCTCTTCGTCGGCCGCATCACCCGCCAGAAGGGCGTGCCCCATCTGCTGCGCGCGGTACGGGACATCGACCCGGCCGCACAGGTCGTGCTGTGCGCCGGCGCCCCCGACACCCCCGAGATCGACCAGGAGTTCCGCGATCTCTACCAGGAGCTGAGCCGGGTCCGCGAGGGCGTGCACTGGATCCCGCAGATGCTGCCGCGCCCCGAGGTGATCCAACTCCTCACCCACGCGGCCGTGTTCGTCTGCCCCTCGGTGTACGAGCCCCTCGGCATCGTCAACCTGGAGGCGATGGCCTGCGGAACTCCCGTGGTGGCCTCGCGGGTCGGCGGCATCCCCGAGGTCGTCGACGACGGCAGGACCGGCCTGCTCGTCCCGCCGGACGACGACGCAGAGACCTTCGAGACCGGCCTCGCGCGGGCTCTGGACGCGGTGATCGGCGACCCGGAGACGGCCCGCCGGATGGGCGAGGCCGGACGGGAGCGCGCGGTGGGCGAGTTCGGCTGGGACGCGGTGGCGCGTCGGACGGCACTGCTGTACGAGGAGATCCTCAAACAGGCTTAGCGCGCGGTGCTCAGGGGCAGGCTGGGACCAACCATGGTGAGGGGAGCGGCCATGCGTCGTGGCGGACCTTCGGTGCTCGGAATCGTACTCGCGGGCGGAGAGGGCAAACGCCTGATGCCCCTGACCGCGGACCGCGCGAAACCCGCGGTCACCTTCGGAGGAACGTATCGCCTGGTCGACTTCGTCCTCTCCAACCTCGTCAACGCCGACATCCTGCGCATCTGCGTCCTCACGCAGTACAAGTCGCACTCCCTGGACCGGCACATCACCACGACCTGGCGCATGTCCAGCCTGCTCGGCAACTACGTCACCCCGGTCCCGGCCCAGCAGCGGCTCGGCCCGCGCTGGTACCTGGGCAGCGCCGACGCGATCCTCCAGTCGCTGAACCTGGTCTACGACGAACGCCCCGAGTACGTCGCGGTGTTCGGCGCCGACCATGTGTACCGCATGGACCCGCGCCAGATGCTCGCCCAGCACATCGAGAGCGGCGCGGGCGTGACGGTGGCGGGCATCCGCGTGCCGCGCGGCGAGTCGTCGTCGTTCGGCGTGATCAGCCCCGGCTCGGACGGCATGACCGTGGAGCGCTTCCTGGAGAAGCCCGCCGACCCTCCGGGCCTCCCGGCCGACCCGGAGTGCGTGTTCGCCTCGATGGGCAACTACATCTTCACCACCAAGGCCCTCATCGAGGCCCTCCAGCGGGACGCCGAGGACGAGAACTCCGTGCACGACATGGGCGGTTCGATCCTGCCTCAGCTCACCGACCGCGGCGAGGCCCAGCTGTACGACTTCAGCGCCAACCACGTCCCGGGCGAGACCAACCGCGACCGGGGCTACTGGCGGGACGTCGGAACCCTGGACGCGTACTACGACGCCCACATGGACCTGATCGCCGAGCGCCCTGCCTTCAACCTCTACAACCGCAGCTGGCCCATCTACACCCACTCGGGCCAGCTCTCGCCGGCCCGATTCAACGCGGGCGGCATGGCGAGCGAGTCCATCATCAGCGCCGGGTGCCTCATACGCGGCCAGGTCACGCGGTCCGTGCTCTCGCCGGGCGTCGTGGTCGACCCGGGGGCCGTGGTGCAGGGGGCGGTGCTGCACGACAACGTGCGCATCGGGCGGGGTGCGGTGGTGCGGGGTGCCGTGCTGGACAAGAACGTCGAGGTGCCTCCGGGCGCGACGATCGGCGTCAACCCGGAGCGGGACGCGGAGCTGTACACCGTCTCCAAGGGCAGCGTGATCGCGCTGGGGAAGGGGCAGCGGGTCCCGTAGCGGGCCGGGCGGGGCCTTCGAGTCGTCGGGTACGGCAACCTCGACGCCGATCAGGCGCTGATCGAGTGGGAGAGGGAGAGGACTCTCACGGGCCGCAGCCTCGACGAACTCGTGGCCGCCGACGAGCCGGAGAGCGTCACGGGGCCCGACCGCTGGGACGGTCCCGTGGTCTTCGCCGCTTCCGGAACCCGCCTGGGCGCACTCGCCGCTGCGGGACGGCCCCGGCTCGTCGAGGTCAGCCGGATGTGGGCGCGGATGGGGCGGGGGTCTGTACTGCTGGATGGCCTGGCCGCCCCCGGGCCATCCCCTCTTGTCATGTACCTGGACGCGCGGCGGGATCCGTGCTGTCATGCCAACCACTGTCCATGACAACGTTGTTATGGAGGCTCTGTGCGCTTACGCCGCCTCAGAAACCGACTCGTGTTCCTGCTCGCCGGGGCCCTCGGCCTCGCGGGCCTGACCGCGACACCCGCCCCGGCCGCGGCCGACGACCCCGTGGAGATCCACGGTCTGAAGGGCGAGTACCACACCCAGTCCGCCCCCGGCGCCTTCGACTTCCACGAACTCAGGGCGACCGCCTTCGACCCCGGCCTCGACTTCGACAACCTGGAGCCGCGCCTGGCCTTCACCACCGGACGCTCGGACGACGTCAGCGTCCGCTGGACCGGGAAGATCGTGCCGGAGAAGACCGGCCCCCACACCTTCTCGATCACCGCCGACAACGGCTTCCGCCTCTGGATCGACGGCCGGCTCGCCATCGACCACTGGGTCGACGACTGGGACCGCGAACAGACCGCGGCGCCCGTCGAGTTGACCGCCGGCACGGCCTACGACATCAAGGTCGAGTACTTCGAGCACTACGGCGGCTCCAACCTCCACCTGCGCTGGAGCGAGCCCGGCGGCGCCAAGGAGCCCGTCCCGCAGTCCGCGTTCCGCCTCCCCGACGGCTTCGACTACGACGGGGCCCTCGCGGCCACGGTCCGCACGGACGGTCGTACGCTCAAGCTCGACTTCGCACGGAACCTCGCCGCGCCCCCGGCCGGCCTCACCGACCACCTGGAAGCGGTCATCGGAGGCGCCACCTGGCCGCTCGGAGCCGCCGAGCCGGACCCTGCCGACCCCAAGGCCCTTCTGGTCGCGCTGAAGGAACCCGTGGTCGGCAACAGGACCGGCACCGCACGCGGCACGGCCGACATCCGCTACGACGGTGAGGGCGGCCTGGTCACGGCGGACGGCAACGTTGTCAAGCGCTTCCTGAGCAGCGGCCCCAATCGTTCGACGTACCAGCTGCGCACGAGGTGGGCCGACGAGGTGGGCCCGGACAACGCCCATCCCGAATACCCGCGACCGCAGCTGACGCGGCCCGCCTGGCGCAACCTCAACGGACGCTGGCAGTTCGCGGCGGCCGAGGCGGGGGAGCGGCCCCCGGTCGGCAAGGACCTGCCCGAGCGGATCCTCGTCCCGTACCCGGTCGAGTCCCAGCTCTCCGGCCTCGAACGCCACGAGGACCGCATGTGGTACCGCCGTACCTTCACCGTCCCGCCCGACTGGCGCATCGGCTCCGGCAAGCGCCTCAAGCTCAACTTCGGCGGTGTCGACTGGCGGACCGAGGTGTATGTCAACGGCACCAAGGTCACCGAGCACACGGGCGGCTACGACAAGTTCTCCGCCGACATCACCGACGCCCTGAAGCCCGACCGCACCCAGGAGCTCATCGTCGGCGTGTACGACCCGACCGACGCCGCGAACGGCGAGAACCCGCCCCTCGGCAAGCAGCGCCTGGACCCGAGCGGCATCTGGTACACGCCGTCCTCCGGCATCTGGCAGACGGTGTGGCTGGAGCCGGTCGCCCCGGACCACGTGGACGGCCTCAAGCTCGTTCCCGACGTCGACGCCGGCACGCTCACCGTAGAGGCTCAGGGTGTGCGCGACGGCCTCCCGGTCACGGCGACGGCGTACGAGGGACGGCGCAAGGTCGCCGCCGCGAGGGGTCGCACCGGACAGCCGCTCACGCTCACCATCCGCGACCCGCACCTGTGGTCACCCGACGACCCGTTCCTGTACGACCTCAAGGTGACCGTCGGCGCCGACCGCGTCGGCAGCTACTTCGGGATGCGCTCCATCGCCGTCGAGAAGGTGAACGGCGTGCCGCGCACGGTCCTCAACGGGGCGCCGGTCTTCCTGATGGCCACCCTCGACCAGGGTTTCTGGCCCGACGGCCTGCACACCGCGCCGACCGACGAGGCCCTCGCATACGACCTGAAGGCGCACAAGGAAATGGGCTTCAACTCGGTGCGCAAGCACATCAAGGTCGAGCCGGACCGCTGGTTCTACTGGGCCGACCGGCTTGGCCTGCTGGTCTGGCAGGACATGCCCGCGATGACCGCGGGGGTGAACCCGAGCGCCGAGGCCCGCGCGCAGTACGAGCGCGAGATGAAACAGATGATCGACGAGCACATCGGCAGCCCGTCGGTGATCATGTGGGTCACCTTCAACGAGGGGTGGGGCCAGTACGACATCGGCCGCGTCGCCGAGCAGGCGAAGGCCTGGGACCCGACCCGGCTGGTCAACAACCAGTCGGGGCTGAACCTCGGGGCCGACGGCGACGCCGGCGACATCATGGACGAGCACGGCTACCCCAGCCCGGCCCTGCCGCCGCGGCCCGACGGCGAACGGGCGCTGGTCAGCGGCGAGTACGGCGGCCTCGGCCTGGCGGTGCCCGGACACGCCTGGTCGGTGCAGCAGTCGTACGTCGACGTGGACCCGGCGACCTACACCGACGACTACCTCACCAAGCTCGACGAGGTGCGCGCCCTGGTCTGCCAGGGCAGCAACGGTGCCGTGTACACCCAGATCACGGACGTCGAGGGTGAGCTGAACGGACTGCTGACCTACGACCGCGCCGTGCTCAAACCTGACGCGGAACGGGTCAGGTCCGCTCACGAGGCGCTCATTCGTGACGCCTCCCGGGTGACACCGTCGGGATGCCCGGTGCCGCTACCCGTGCTGAAGTGACCTCATATGCACCATGAGTCCCGCCCCTTTCACCGGGGGCGGGACTTAATCTGCCGTTAACTGAGCGTAGCCCGATCGTACTTGACTGTAATCGCCAGAGGGCGATTGACTGCTGGTCCACCCTTCGTCGACGCGAGGCAAGCCATTGACTTCTGACCTGCTCGCACCTCTCGACCTGGCGTTCTGGAACATCGAGTCCGCGGAACACCCCATGCACCTGGGCGCGCTCGGCGTCTTCGCGGCGCACTCGCCCACCGCCGGCGCCCACGCGGCCGACCTGCTCGCCGCCCGTGCCGCCGCCGTGCCGGGACTGCGGATGCGCATCCGGGACGCCTGGCAGCCGGCCGGTCTCCTGCAGCCGTTCTCGTTCGGCGGAGCCACCCGGGAGCCCGCCCCGGACTTCGATCCGCTCGACCACGTCCGGCTGCACGCCCCGACCGCCGACTTCCAGGCGGTGGCGGGTCGGCTCATGGAGCGCCCGCTGGAGCGCGGGCGGCCGCCGTGGGAGGCGCATGTGCTGCCGGGAGAGGACGGCGTGTCCTTCGCCGTGCTGTTCAAGTTCCACCACGCCCTCGCCGACGGACTGCGCGCGCTGACCCTCGCCGCCGCCGTCCTCGACCCCATGGACATGCCCGCCCGCAAACCCCGCCCCGAGGAGCCCCGCGGCCGTGGTCTGCCGGATGTGCGCAGGCTGCCGGGGCTGATGCGCGGCGCTCTGTCGGACGTCGGCCGGGCCCTGGACATCGGCGCCTCCGTCGCCGTCTCGACGCTGGGCATGCGTTCGTCGGCCGCGCTGGTCGCCGAACCCAGCGGAACCCGCCGTACCGCCGGGGTCGTCGTGGACATCGACGACGTGCACGTGGTCCGCAAGGCCGTCGGCGGCACCGTCAACGACGTGCTGATCGCCGTCGTCGCGGGCGCCCTGCGCCGCTGGCTCGACGAGCGCGGCGACGGCAGCGAGGGCGTCGCGCCACGCGCCCTGATCCCCGTCTCCAAGCGCCGGCCCCGCACCGCGCACCCACAGGGCAACCGGCTCTCGGGTTACCTGATACGGCTTCCGGTCGACGACCCCGACCCGCTGCGCCGCCTCGCCACGGTCCGCACCGCCATGGACCGCAACAAGGACGCCGGACCCAACCGGGGCGCGGGCGCCGTCGCCCTGCTCGCCGACCACGTCCCGGCGCTCGGCCACCGCATCGGCGGACCGCTGGTCAGCCAGGCCGCCCGGCTCTGGTTCGACATCCTGGTGACCAGCGTGCCGCTGCCCGGCGTCGCCCTGAAGCTCGGCGGCCACCAGGTCACCGAGGTCTTCCCGTTCGCCCCGCTGGCCCGCGGCCAGTCCCTGGCCGTCGCGATCTCGACGTACCGGGGACGCGTCCACTACGGGCTCGTCGCCGACGCCGCGGCCGTACCGGATCTCGACGTGCTGGCCAGGGCGATCTCCGAGGAGGTGGAGTCACTGATCGCCGCCTGCGCTCCCTGAGCCCCCGGTTCCCCGGGTCCGTTCGCCGGATTTTGGAGGAGTGACCCGGCGCTCCGTACAATTCCCCGTTCGAAAGCGGGCGCGGTCGGAGCGCCGCTCGGGTGATCAGGGAAACGGCAGCGCGATGACGGTGACAGACGAAGGCTCGGCGACCGTGGACGAGGTCGTGCGCGAGTCCGGTGACGAGGTCGTGTACGGCCCCGGCATCGACCCGGAGCGGCTCGCCGTCTGCCTCAGCGTGCTCGACGAACTCGACAAGCTGGAGGTCGACCATCCCGACGCGATCGCCGTGCGCCGGGCCACCGCGGGTATCTACCGCACCGTCAAGCAGCGCCGCCGCCAGGAGCGCCGGGCCGCCAAGACCGCCCACGACAAGGCGGTCACGGAGGCCACGGCGACCGGCTCGGCGCAGCGCATCGACGACGAGACCGAGGGCATCCTGCCGTCGTCGGCCACCGACGTCGGCAAGATCGCGGGGATACTCCAGCGCCCGCGCTCCTGCTACACCTGCAAGACCCGGTACGTGGAGGTCGACTACTTCTACCACCAGCTCTGTCCGGACTGCGCCGCCCTGAACCGCGCCAAGCGCGACGCCGGCGCCGACCTCACGGGCAAGCGCGCCCTGCTGACCGGCGGCCGCGCCAAGATCGGCATGTACATCGCGCTCAGGCTGCTGCGCGACGGCGCGCACACGACGATCACCACGCGCTTCCCGAAGGACGCCATCCGCCGCTTCAAGGCGATGGACGACTCCGGTGACTGGATGCACCGCCTGGAGGTCGTCGGCATCGACCTGCGCGACCCGGCCCAGGCCGTCGCCCTCGCCGACCAGGTCGCCGAGGCCGGCCCCCTCGACATCCTCGTCAACAACGCGACGCAGACCGTACGCCGGCTGCCCTCCGCCTACGCCGCCCTGGTCGACGGCGAGAGCGCCCCGCTGCCCGCCGGTGAGCTCCCCGCCCACCACGTCATCGGCGCCTTCAACTCCGGCGCGGTCGACGGCCTCGCCGCGCTGCCGCTGGGCACCAGCGGCCTCGACGCCCAGAAGGTCGCCGACCTCGCCCTGGTCGCGGGGAACGCCAGCGTCGCCCGGCACCTCGACGGCACCGCGATCGACGCGGGCGGGCTCGTGCCCGACGTCGTCGACAGCAACACCTGGGTGCAGACGATCGAGCAGATCTCCCCGGTGGAGCTCCTCGAGACCCAGCTGTGCAACTACACCGCGCCGTTCATCCTGATCAGCAAGTTGCGGCCGGCGATGGCCGACGCCGCGAAGAAGGCGGCGAGCGGGCGGGCGTACGTCGTGAACGTCTCCGCGATGGAGGGTGTCTTCGGGCGCGGCTACAAGGGTGCGGGGCATCCGAACACGAATGCCGCCAAGGCCGCGATGAACATGGTCACGCGGACCAGTGCGCAGGAGATGTTCCAGAGCGACGGCATCCTGATGACGTCGGTCGACACGGGCTGGATCACCGACGAGCGTCCTCACTTCGACAAGTTGCGGCTTGCCGAGGAGGGGTTCCATGCGCCGCTCGATCTGGTGGACGGGGCGGCTCGGGTGTACGACCCGATCGTGCGGGGTGAGGCGGGCGAGGACGTGTACGGGGTCTTCCTGAAGGATTACGCGCCGGGTAAGTGGTAGGCCCTGCTGGGGTGGGCCGGGCGTACCCGCGTTCCTCCGTCGACCAGCAGATCCGCTCCCGTCACCCACTCCGCCTCGTCCGACGCCAGCCAGACCACGGCGCGGGCGATGTCGTCCGGCTCGCCGATCCGGCCCAGGGGGAGGGCGGTGGCCGTCTCCTTCTCGTTCGGCTCCCACACGAAGCGGGCCATCTCGGTGCGGACGAGGCCGGGGGAGACGGAGTTGACGCGCACGGTCGGCGCCAGTTCGCCCGCCAGTTGCTGGGTCAGGTGGAGCAGGGCCGCCTTGGTGGTGCCGTAGGCGCCGATGCCGGGGCCGACGTGAGTGGCGCCTTCCGTGCAGATGTTGATCACGGCGCCGCCGTGTTCGCGCATCCAGGCGCGCCAGGCGCACTGGACGAGCCGGAGCGGGGCCTCGACGTTCACGGTGAAGGACTCGCGCCACGAGAGTGGGTCGACGTCCATGAGCGGGCCGTACGGCTGGTTGGTCGCCGCGTTGTTCACGAGCACGTCGAGCCGGCCGAACTCGCGCAGGGTCAGGTCCACGACCGCCCGCAGATGGTCCGGGTCGGCCACGCTGCCGGCCGCTCCCACGCCACCCAGCTCGGCGGCCGTCTGCCGCACCTCGTCGGCGTCCCGCGCGGTCACGCACACGAGCGCACCGGCCCGCGCCAGGCGCTCGGCGACCGCCCTGCCGATGCCGCGCGTACCACCCGTGACGACGGCGGCCCTGCCCCGGAGTGCGTACGACGACGTCATCGCCGTACCGTCTCATGACGGGCCGTCAGTCAACAGCCCCGAGACGCGAGTGCCGTGCCGCCACCAGCTCCAGGACCGTGCGCCAGTCCTCCAGGACCCCGGCGTCGAAACAGGTGGCCCGGCTCTCCTCGACCGCCAGGTGCAGGCGCAGCGCGTCTTCGTCCGTGCCGGGGGCGTGGCGGCCGACGAGGCGGTGGACGCGTTCGCCGAGCAGCTGCCGTACGGCTTCGGCCGCGTGCTCGGTACGGCGGGTCTCGTCGCCGGGGCACAGCAGCCACCCGATGTCGTGGACCAGGCCCGCCACTTGGAGCTCCTTGTCGGCGGGGCGGCTGCGGCGCAGCAGCGCGGCGGTCCGCAGCGCGGGCTGGTGCGGGCAGGCGTACAGCAGATCCATCAGCTCTTCGACACCGCGCAGCTCCATGCGTCAGTCCTCCCGCCGGCCGGCCGTTGCCGTCCGTCAGCAGATCATGGCCGCCTTGCGATTCGGCCAACGGGACCTGAACTGCGCGGCGTGGTGGGGTCCGACGCGGGGGCGCGGTGCCGTTGAGCCGAACGAGTGACTGGTAAATGCCGTAATTCACGGCAAAGCAGGAGATGACGGGCAGGTGAAATCCGGTCGACTCCGGATAGTTACCCTGTGTTTTCAGCCCCATCGAGCGGGCGCCCGCTCATTTGGTTAGTCTGTAGCGGACGGACAGCATGACAGGGTCCCAACCCACACCCACGGTCCGTCCCGGGACAAGCCGGTGCACAACGGCCTGCTCTCACACCAGTACACCGGCGCCACCGCGTCCGAGCCGACTTTGAGTAAGACCCGAGCGGGCGTCAAGTACCGGACCGCAGACTGGACCGGCCTCGCCCCGAGGGTGATCCGACACAGAAGGAGTGCGCGGTGACACCTGAGCAGACGAATCGCGAACAGCGCCCCAAGGAACGCACGGAGCGCGCCGGCCGCCGGTCCAAGGAGATCGGCAGTCTCGATGTGTGGGCCAGGTCCGCCCCCATCCGCCTGGCGGGCTACGAGGACGACCTCGCCGAGCCCCACATCCTGCCCAGCGTCGACTGACGGGTCGACCGGAGGGGCAGAGCCCTTCGCGATTGCCGGACGCATGGGCGTGCGAGACTCACGCCCATGCTGATCAGAGAAGCCGCGGCCGACGACTGGCCGCGGATTTGGTCTTTCTGGCACCGGATCGTCGCCGCCGGTGAGACCTATGCGTGGGCCCCGGACACCTCCGAGGAAGACGCCCGGGCCCTGTGGATGAACCCGGCCAAGAGTGTCCACGTCGTCGAGGACGATGCCGGAGTCGTCGTCGCCTCCGCCTATGTCACCGCCAACTACGGCGGCCCCGCCGCCGGTATCGCCAACGCCGGCTTCATGGTCGACCCCGATCACGGCGGGCGCGGCATCGGCCGTGCCCTCGCCGAGCATGTGCTGGTCGTGGCCAAGGCCGAGGGCTATCGGGGCATGGTCTTCAACGCCGTCGTCGAGACCAACCCGGCCGTGCGCCTGTGGGCCTCCCTCGGCTTCACGATTCTCGGCACGGTCCCGGAGGCGTTCGAACACCCACGGCACGGGCGGGTCGGCCTGCACATCATGTACCGGGCACTTTAGTCGACCGCCTTCACATTCTCCTCGTTTGCCTAAATGCTTTAGGTAAATGCATAATCGTTTACGGCAAACGGGAGGACTGTTGTGGCACGCGTAGGGCTGACCACGGAACGCCTGGTGGGGGCGGGTGCGGAGCTGGCCGACGAGATCGGCTTCGAGTCGGTGACCGCGTCGGAACTGGCCCGGCGGTTCGATGTCAAGGTCGCCAGCCTGTACTCGCATGTGCGGAACTCCCAGGACCTCAAGACGCGGATCTCGCTCTTCGCGTTGGAGGAGCTTGCCGACCGGGCCGCCGACGCCATCGCGGGCCGGGCCGGCAAGGACGCCCTGGTCGCCTTCGCGAACGTCTACCGCGACTACGGCCGCGAGCACCCCGGCCGGGCCGCCGCCGCGCGGATGCGGCTAGACCCCGAGACGGCGGCGGCGAGCGCGGGCGTCCGGCACGCGCAGATGACCCGGGCGATCCTGCGCGGCTACGACCTTGCCGAGCCGGACGCGACCCACGCCGTGCGGCTGCTGGGCAGCGTCTTCCACGGCTACGCCAGCCTGGAGGTCGCGGGCGGCTTCAGCCACAGCGCCCCCGACTCCGAGGAGACCTGGACGCGGATCCTGGACGCCCTCGACGCCCTGCTGCGCAACTGGCCCACCGAGCCCACCCCTTGACGACAGGCGGAGGACACATGGACACCGAGCACGGCATGCGGCACGACTGGATCACCACGCCGGTCACCGCCGAACTCCTGCGCGGCGCCCTCGACATCGAGCACACCGAGCACGGTGTGCTGCCGCACCGGCTGCCCGCCCGGGCCCGGGCCCAGAACACCGACGGACAGCTGGCCATGGCCGAGTCGCAGCCCTCCGGCGTACGGCTGGCGTTCCGCACCCGGGCCACCGCCGTCGAACTGGACGCGCTGCGCACCAAGCGCGCCTATGTCGGCGCGCCGCCCCGACCGGACGGCAGGTACGACCTGATCGTCGACGGCCGCCCCGCGGGACAGGGCAGCGTGACCGGCGGCAACCTGCTGACCGTCGACATGACAGCCGGAACCGCCGAGCAACAGGCCGGCCCGCCCGGCACCGTCCGCTTCACCGGGCTGCCCGAGGGCGACAAGGACGTCGAGATCTGGCTGCCGCACAACGAGACCACCGAACTGATCGCCCTGCGCACCGACGCCCCCGTCGAGCCCGCCCGTGATCCGGGCCGCAGGGTGTGGCTGCACCACGGCAGTTCGATCAGCCACGGTTCCGACGCCGCGAGCCCCACCGGCATCTGGCCCGCGCTCGCCGCCTCGCTCGGCGGCGTGGAGCTGATCAACCTGGGCCTGGCCGGAAGCGCCCTGCTCGACCCGTTCACCGCCCGCACCCTGCGCGACACCCCCGCCGACCTGATCAGCGTCAAGATCGGCATCAACATCGTCAACGCCGACCTGATGCGGCTGCGCGCCTTCGGGCCCGCGGTCCACGGGTTCCTCGACACCATCCGCGAGGGCCACCCGACGACACCCCTGCTCGTCGTGTCGCCCATCCTGTGCCCGATACACGAGGACACACCCGGACCCTGCGCTCCCGACTTCAGCGGCCTGAGCGCCGGCCGTCTGCGCTTCGTCGCCATGGGCGACCCGGCGGAACGCGCGAGCGGCAAGCTGACCCTGGGCGTGATCCGGGACGAGCTCTCCCGCATCGTGAAGCAGCGGGCGGCCGACGACCCGAACCTGCACTACCTCGACGGCCGCGACCTCTACGGCGAGACCGACTCGGCCGAACTGCCCCTGCCCGACGGCCTCCACCCGGACGCCGCCACCCACCGCCGCATCGGAGAGCGGTTCGCGCGGCTGGCGTTCACGGCGGACGGGCCGTTCGCCGAGGGGAGCTGACGGGCTCTCTCAGTGGGAGCAGCACAGGCGAGCGCCGTTCCCCGCCGGCTTCCGCGGCGAATACCGCAGGTCCTGCTACCGGAGACCGCGGACGATGGCCGCGGTCGCGGCGGCGCGACACCTGCCGAGCGCGGTCCGAGCCCTACGACGACACGGCCTCGTCCAGCGGAGCCGTCCGCCGCCACGGCCGCAGCTTCTCGATCTGCTCCGCCAGGCCCAGCAGGACCGCCTCCGAGCCGGGACGACCCACCAGTTGTACGGCGCTGGGGGCGCCCGAGGGGAGCGTGCCGAAGGGGATCGCCATCGCGGGCCAGCCGGTGAGGTTCCACGGGGGAGTCATCGGCGAGTAGTTGGTGTTGGCCAGGACGTTGCGCAGCCAGCCCCGCTCGTGCCAGGGCTCGGACCTGGGGGAGCGGCGGGCGAGGGCCGGGGTGAGGAGCACGTCGTACTCGGCGAAGAACGGCTCCAGACGCCGGCGCAGCTGCTCCCGGCTGTCCCCGCCCCGCACCCGGTTCACGAAGCGCTTGCCGACGGTGGCGTGGACCCGGGTCCGGCGGGTGAGCTGCCGGAGGTCGAGACCCCTGACGTCCTCGGCCGTGCCCGCCGTCCAGTGGGTGAGCGAGGTGACGCCCAGTGACATCGGGTACGGCGGGTCCGCGCGCCGCACCTGGTGACCGGCCTTGATCAGCAGCCCGGCGGCCTCGCGGGCGGCGCTCGCGTACGGCTTGCTGATGGCGACCCCGGCGAGCGGGCTGCGCAGTGACACCGCGATCCTGTGGGTGCCGGGCGCCTTTGGCCGTGCGACCTCGGTGCCGGCGAGGACCGACAGCATCAGGCGGGTGTCCTCGACCGTCGTGGCCAGCGGGCCGTTCTCCGACATGCCGAACCAGTCGCCGTCGCTGACGCCGGCCGGGACCACGCCGTAGCCGGGCTTGATGGTGATCAGGCCGCAGTTGGCGGCCGGGATGCGCAGCGAGCCCATACCGTCGTTGCCGAGGGCGATCGGCACCATGCCCGCCGCGACCGCGGCCGCGCTGCCGCCGGACGAGCCGCCCGCCGTGCGGGAGGTGTCCCACGGGTTGCGGGCGGTGCCGTGCACGCCCTCCGTGGTGCCGAAGACGCACAGCTCCGGCACGTTCGTCAGGCCCACGACCACCGCGCCGGCCGCCCGCAGCCGGGCCACGGTCACATGGTCGTCGTCGGCCAGGGTGTCCGGGGTCGCCGCCGAGCCGATCCGCTTGGACTCGCCGCGCACCGCGAGGTTGTCCTTGATCGCCACCGGCACGCCCGCCAGCGGCAGTTCGGCGAGGTCGCCGCGCGAGGCCACCTCGTCGGCCTCGGCGAGCGCCGCCTCGGCCCGCACCACCCGGAACGCGCCGACGCGACCGTCGAGCCGCTCGATGCGTGCCAGGTGCTCGGCCACCACCTCACGGGGCGTGGCCCGCTTCTCGCGTACGGCGGCGGCGATCTCCGCGGCGGTCCTGCCGACCCAGCTGGTCACGGCTGCTCCTCGGGCTTACTGGCGAGTATGTAGGAGAACTCTGCCCCGCGGCGGGCCCGGCGTCGAGAGCCGCCACGCTTGGATATTCGGGCGGCTCTTCTTGGACTTTTCACGCCGCCCCTTCCCGGCTCCGCCTCGCTGACCTGCGCATCATCCGATCAATGAGCCAACTCGGCCCACTTCGCGTCCCATTGACAGCCCCTGGGGCCCGCCCAATCATCAGACATCCGATGAATAGGGGTGCTTCATGAGGAGACGCTGGAGATCGTCAGGTGTCCTGGCGGTGCTGACGCTGATGGTGCTGCTCGTGGCGCCGCTGCCCGCGGTCGCACAGCAGGCGCGGGCGGCAGCACCGGTGACGGTGCCGGCCCTGGCCGACTGGACCCCGGCATCCGGCAGTTACACCTACCGTCGCTCCGCCCGTCTCGTGGCCGCCGACGCCGGCGAACGGCGCGTCGCCGACACCCTCGCCGGCGATCTGCGCGACGCGGGACACGGCACGCCCCGCGTGGTGCACGGCGGCGCGCGGCCCGGCGACGTCGTCATCGACGTCCAGCCCTCCCGGACCACCCTCGGCACGGACGGCTACGAACTCCGCGCGGGCGACCGGCTGTCCATCACCGCGGCGACCGAGACCGGCGCCTTCTACGGCACCCGCACCCTCCTCCAGCTACTCGCGCAGGGCGACCGCGTCCCCGCCGGCCGCACGGTCGACGTACCGCGGTACAGGGAGCGGGGTGTCGGTGTCTGCGCCTGCTACATCCACGTCTCCCTGCCCTGGCTGGAGAACCTTGTTCGGGAGATGGCGTACCACAGACTCAACCAGCTGCTCCTCGAACTGAAGGTGAAGAGCGAGGCCCACCCCGAGGCCAACACCTGGGGCTACTACACCAAGGACGAGATCCGCCGCCTGGTCGCCCTCGGCAAGCGGTACCACGTCGAGATCATCCCCGAGATCAACTCACCGGGGCACATGGACCCATGGATCGAGAACCGCCCGGACCTCCAGCTGACCGACTCCGACGGCGACAAACAGCCCTCGCGGCTCGACATCACCCGGCCGGAGGCCTTCGCCTACTACACCAGCCTGATCGACGAGTACGCCGAGGTCTTCCCCGCCACCTCCTGGCACATGGGAGCCGACGAGTACATGCTCGGCTCCGACTTCGCCAAGTACCCGCAGATCCTGAAGTACGCCCAGGACAGGTACGGCCCCGACGCCACACCCCAGGACGCCTTCATCGACTTCGTCAACCGTGTTCACACCTACGCGGCCGGCAAGGGCAGGAAACTGCGCATCTGGAACGACGGACTCACCGGCGCCAACACCGTCCCGGTGACCGCCGGCACGACGGTCGAGCACTGGCTGAACGTGGCGGTGAAGCCCAGCCGGCTCCTCGCGCAGGGCTACCCGGTGATGAACGCCGCGTACGCCCTCTACCTGGTCCGCGGCGGCTTCCACAGCGACACCGAGGGGCTGTACGACCAGAGCTGGGACCCGCGCGGCTTCGAGGGCGAGAAGCTCGCCTCCGCCGACGGCGTCACCGGCGCGAAGATCAGCCTCTGGCCCGACAACGGCCGGGGCGAGACCGAGAACGAGGTCGCCGTCGCCCTGTGGCCGGCGCTGCGGCACATCGCCCAGGCGACCTGGGGCGATCCCCACCCGGACGCCACCTACGCCGAGTTCACGGCGCGCGGCACGGCCGTGGGCCACGCCCCCGGGTGGCGGGACCTGACCCGCGTACCGGTGGCGGACGGGTCGTACACCTTCCGGACGTCCGGGCGGTCCTTCACCGCCGAGCTGCGGCGCACGCCCGACGGCTACGCGACCGTGCGCACGGCGGACGGCTGCCTGGAGGTGCGCGGCGGAAAGCTCACGCTCAACGTGCCGCTGCAACCCGGGGTGGAGGCGGCGCCGCAGACCTGCGATCCCGCGAACACCCTCCAGCGCTGGCAGTTGGAGCCCACGACCGGTGGCTACCGGCTCGTCAACGCGATCACCCGGATGACAGTGAGCGTCACGGACGACGGCCGGCTCGTCCAGTACCCGCCGGACCAGCACCCGCCCGCCGTATGGCACCTGACCTGAGGAGCCTGCCATGGCCGTATCCCGTCGCGTCTTCGTCGCGACAGCCACCGTCCTCGCCGCGACCGGCGCCACCAGATCCGCCCTCGCGGCACCCGCAGCCGAAACCGGGGACAGCTACCGCATCCCCGTCAGCCCCGACGACACCGAGGCCGACCTGGTCCGCAAGGCCTCCCAGGTCCGTCCCACCGCACGGCAGATCGCCTGGCAGCGCCTGGAACGCACCGCGTTCCTGCACTTCGGCGTGAACACGTTCACCGGCCTCGAATGGGGCACCGGCGACGAGGCCCCGGACCTCTTCCAGCCGACCGGCCTCGACACCGACCAGTGGGCGCGCGCCCTGCGTGACGGCGGCTTCAGGCTCGCCATCCTCACGGTCAAGCATCACGACGGCTTCGTGCTTTACCCCTCCCGCTACACCGGCCACTCGGTGGCCTCCAGCACCTGGCGCGACGGCCAGGGCGACGTGCTGCGCTCCTTCGCCGACTCCATGCGCCGGCACGGCATCAAGGTCGGCGTCTACATCTCGCCCGCCGACGAGAACCAGTACCTCCACGGCGTCTACGCCAACGGCAGCGCCCGCACCGACCACACCGTCCCCACCCCGGTCACGGGCGACGACCGCACGCCGTCACGGTCGTACACCCTCCCGGCCACCGACTACGGCGCCCACATGCTCAACCAGCTCTACGAGGTCCTCACCGAGTACGGCCCGATCGACGAGGTCTGGTTCGACGGCGCCCAGGGCCGCATCCCGCCGGACAAGGTCGAGAAGTACGACTGGGACAGCTGGTACGCCCTGGTCCGCTCGCTCGCGCCCGACGCCGTGATCGCCGTGTCCGGCCCGGACGTCCGCTGGGTCGGCAACGAGGGCGGGCTGGCCCGGGAGGACGAGTGGAGCGTCGTACCGGTGCGGGAGAAGGACTACGGCCGTACGGACTACGCCCTGTCCTACGACGCGCCCGACATGGGCAGCCGCGCCGCCCTGGTGAAGGCCCGGCCGGTCGCGGACCACCTGCAGTGGTGGCCCGCCGAGTGCGACGTGTCGATCCGCGACGGCTGGTTCTACCACGCCGACCAACAGCCCAAGAGCGTCGAGCAGTTGACGGACATCTACTTCCGCTCGGTGGGCCGCAACTCGGTGCTGCTCCTGAACATCCCGCCGGACACGGACGGCCTGCTGCCCGCCGCCGACGTGGCGCGGCTGCGGGAGTTCCGCGAGCGCGTCGACCGCGAGCTCCCAGAGGACCTGGCGCGCGACGCCCGGACCACCGTCTCACCGGGCCGGGTCACGGTCGACCTCGGCCGGGAGCGCGAGGTGGACCGGATCCGGCTCGCGGAGGACATCCGGTACGGGCAGCAGGTGGAGAGCTTCGTCGTGGAGGCCCAGCGGGACGAGGGCTGGGCGGAGGTGACCCGGGCCGGGGTGATCGGCGCGAGCCGGATCCTGCTGCTGGCGGTACCGGTGCGGGCGCGGCGGTGGCGGGTCCGGGTGACCGGTTCGCGGGCGGCGGCGCGGATCGTGGAGTTCGGGCTGTACCGGTCACAGGTCTGAAATTCGGTTGACCGGCACGGGGCCGCACGGCTGGATGGGGCGCATGGCCGACATCCAGGGCACCTACGACCGCCTGTTCCTCGCCGTCCCGAACGCGCTGGCCGACATGCTGGACGCGGGGGACGCGGGCGGCTCCGTCGCCGTCTTCGTGGACGGCGAACCGGTGGTGGACGTCTGGGGCGGGTTCGCGGACGCCGACCGCACCGTCGCGTGGGAGCGCGACACCCTCGTCAACGTCTGGTCCGTGACCAAGACGATGACGGCGCTGTGCGCCCTGGTCCTAGTCGACCGCGGCGAACTCGACCCGGACGCGCCGGTCGCCCGGTACTGGCCGCAGTTCGCGGCGGCGGGCAAGGACGAGGTGCTCGTACGGCACCTGCTCTCGCACACGGCCGGCCTGCCCGACTGGGACGGGACGGTCGACGAGCTCCACGACTGGTCGGCCGCCACGTCCCGGCTCGCCGCGCGCGCTCCTCGCTGGGAGCCGGGCACGGCCGCCGGATACCACTCCCTCACCCAGGGATTCCTGGTCGGGGAGGTCGTGCGCCGGGTCACCGGCCGCACGGTGGGCGAGTTCCTCGCCGCGGAGGTGACGGGTCCGCTGGGCGCCGACTTCCACATCGGTCTGCCGCCCGAACACGACCACCGGGTCGCCCTCACCATCCCGCCGGCGGGCCGGGACGAGGACTACGCGGCGAGCGCGCCGGCCAACCCGACGGGCTCCGAGGCCGGCAACGGCGTGCGTGTCCGCGACGGCAACAGCCCGGCCTGGCGCCGCGCGCAGATCCCCGCCGCGAGCGGCTACGGCAACGCCCGCTCGGTCGCGCTGGTGCAGTCGCTCCTGGCCTGCGGGGGAGAGGTGAACGGCGTGCGCCTGCTGTCGCGGGCGGGCTGTGACCGCGCCGGGGAGGAACAGTTCGACGGCGACGACCGCGTCCTGGGCATGCCGATGCGATGGGGCCTGGGCTACGGCCTGTTCGGCGACACGTACGGCTGGGGCGGCTGGGGCGGTTCCCTGGTGATGATCGAGCCCGACAGCCGGATGGCCGTGGCGTACGTGACCCACCAGATGCGCGAACCCGCGGAGGACACCCGGGGTCTTGAGATCGTGACAGCCGCTTACGAGGGGCTCCAGGGGCTGCGCCGCCAGGGCCAGTACGACACCGGTGGCGTGAGGCCGGGGATCGGGGACCGCGGTCAGGCGCCCCGCGCCACCCCCGTACTGCCCCGCTCCACCAACCGCGGCACCGGCACCCGGACCGCCCGCGCCGACCCCCCGTCCAGCAGGGCGGTCAGTT
>CBFGZZ010000113.1:0-23504 GCA_965653385.1 uncultured Streptomyces sp.
AACCGGGCGCCTCCAACCGGACGCCCTCACAGGCCCGTTCGGGAGCCGCGCAACCGGCTGTGGCCCGGTCCTCCTCACGTGCGGACCGGGCCACAGCTGTGCCTGGCTCATGGGAAGCCAAGTGGCAGCCTTCATCTTTCCTTCGCAATTTCTGCCCCAAGTCGACGGATTTTGACTATTGTTGCGATGCGCATGTTTCGGATGTGACCAATCCGTGTTTGCGTATGACCATCTGCGACCGGGGGAACTGCGTCGCCCAAACGGGGAAACGGGGTGGGGGCGCGTTCGCCGTGCCCGTGTGGCCCCTCGCTGCCTCTTGCGGGCCCCATCAACGAACGCCGACCCCCTGGTCTCCCTCCGCACGCAGGAAGGGATGCCCCCTTGCGTTCCAGACCCCGAGGGCTGCCCAGACCGGCGCCGAGGACGAAGCGGGCCCGGCTGGCCCGACTCCTTCCGCTCCCCCTGGCCGCCGCACTCCTCACCGGGCTCGCCGTGAGCCCGGACCTGCTCACCCGGCCCACCCCACTCGACGCCACCCCTGTCGGCGACTCGTACCCCTGGTTCGAGGACACGTCCGCAGAGCAGCTGAGGCAGGACCAGTGCCTGATGGCCGACGTCCTGCGCCTGGGTGGCCCCGCCATGGCCGTCACCGCCCAGGACGGCCTCAACCAGCCCGCGGACAAGCTGCGCACCCTCGCCGACCGCGAGCGCTGGGAGAGCACCCCGCTGGCTACGGCGTACAAGAACGACCGTGACACCGCCGGCAAGGCGCTCGACGCTCTCAACGCCCTGCGCGACGGCTGGAAGAAGCCCCTCGACGGCCTGACCAACCCAGCCGGTTTCACCCAGACCGAGTTCCACTGGCCGCCCGACGGCACCGACGGCAAACCCGGCTTCTACAGCCAGACCGGCTTGTCCCAATGGACTTCCGACCGCTTCTGGCATGACGAGGAGGCCTTCTACAAGGACTCCACCCCTGCCGCCGACGCCGCGACGCGCAAAGCCGTGAGCGACCTCGGCGTCCCCCTTTACGGCACTGATCCGGACCCGGGCCTGCCGAGCGACCAATGGAACCGGGCCCTCGCCGAGCGTGCCGCCTTCCAGTGGCTGACCGGGGAATCAGCATCCGCCGGTGCCGACGACGCCCGCATCTTCCTGGCCTCCGGAGGCTTCCCCCGTACCGCTCCGCAGCAGGGCTCCCCGGAATACCGCATAGCGGTCGAGGACCTGAAGTCCCGCTTCGCCACCTGCGCCTGGCGTGACCCGCTCGACCCGGGCAACGCCCTGAGCGATGTCACCGCCACCGCGGCGGCCGAGTGGCAGCAGGAGATCGCCTCCCAGGCCACCCAGCGCAACCAGATCCTTACCGCAAACAAGGACGCCACCAAGGCCCTCGCCGCCGGGGCCAAGGCCCTCGGTGACCTGGTCGGCCACTCCTGGAGCGCCGACCACCTCACCCGCTGGCAGGACTACTGGTCCGCCGGTGGCGTCGGCACCATCGGGAACGCGCCGACCACCATCGAGGTGACCGGCAAGAAGGGCATGTGCCTGGACGCCGCGGGCGGGGGCACGGCCAACGGCACCGCGGTGCAGATCTACACCTGCAACGGCTCCGCCGCCCAGCAGTGGACCGTCGAGGGCGACGACGAGGGCCTTCACCTGCGCAACGTCAAGGCACTCAAGTGCGTCGACGTCTCCGGGAACAACTCGGCGGACGGCACGAAGATCCAGCTCTGGACCTGCAACAGCTCCCCGGCGCAGACCTGGGAGTACAACGTCCGTGCCGCCACGGCGCTGAAGAACGTGGGCACGGGCAAGTGCCTGGATCTGAAGACGTACGACAAGAGCCAGGACTCCCGGCTGTGGACCTGCTCAGGTGCCACCCCGCAGAAGTTCACCGTCAAGCCGTCCGGCCATACCGGCACCGTCCCGCCGAAGGCCCAGTTCGACAAGGCGAAGTCGGGTATCACGGCGACGCGGGCGGGGGCGGTCAAGCAGCTGGCGGCCCTGAAGGCGCAACTGGCCACGGCGAAGCAGGCGGCCACCGCCTCCGACAGCGCCGAGCAGGCCGCCTACACCCTTGCTGACGACCAGGGCGCTCCGCGGGGACGCGGTCTGCTGGTGGGGCAGCAGAAGGCACAGGTCACCAAGGGCGCGGTGGCCGCGCTGGAGGCGATGGTGAAGGCGGGTGAGACCGCCGAGGCAGCGACCCGAGCCTCCGCCGGCGACAGCCAGACCATCGCTCAGCGCGCGCTGGCTCAGGCCGCGCAGGCGAAGGCCGAGTTCCGCAAGAAGGCCGCGGAGACGGCCGAGTTGCAGGCCAAGGCCGCCGCCGACGCCGCCAAGGTGCACCGCGACAACGCCAAGAAGGACAAGGAGACCGCGGAGGCCAAGCTCGCCGAGGCCCTGAAGGCGGAGGGCGACGCCAAGGCGGCCGCCGCCACCGCCCACGCCAAGCGCCTGGCGGCCGAGGCCGAGGAGAAGACGGCCAAGGCGGAGAAGGAGAAGGCCGCCGCCAAGCAGGCCGAGGCCGCCCAGCACAGGAAGAACGCCGAGACCGAGGCGACGAAGGCCAAGGACGCCAAGGACAAGGCCGAGGCCTCCGAGGCCACGGCGATCGCGCGGAAGAACGACGCAGTCAAGGCCCGCGACAACGCCAAGGCCAAGCGTGACGACGCCTGGGAGGCCGAGCAGAAGGCCGACGCTCTGCGTGCCAAGGCGGACGCCAAGGCGGCGTACGCCGAGTCCCTGGACGCGGGCGAAGCGGCGGACGCCGCCCGTGCCGCGGCCAATGACGCGGACAAGCATGCCGATGACGCCGAAGCGGCCGCAGGCCGGGCACGGTCGGCGGCCAACGCCGCCACCAAGGCGGCCGAAGAGGCGGACGCGGCGGCCACGCGGGCCGAGGCGGCCGCCAAGCGGTCCCGTGCCCACGCCGACGCCGCGCAGGCGGCGAAGCTGAAGGCCGACGCCGCGGTGAAGACCGCGACCAGCGCCGCGGCCGACGCCATCAAGGCCTCGCAGCACGCGGCCTCCGAGGCGAAGGCGGCGGTCAAGCTGGCCGACGAGGCGGAGGCGAAGGCCAAGACCGCCAAGTCCCACGCGGACGAGGCCCGCAAGGAGGCCGGCAAGGCCGTGGTCGCCGCGGCGAAGGCCGCAGGCTTCGCCTACGTCACCGGGCAGGCCGCGGTGGACGCCGGGAAGGCCGCCGCCCAGGTCGCCAAGCCGGCCAACGACGCCATCCAGCTCGGCTCCCCTTACGTCGACATCGACTCGGCCGCCGGTCTGGTGGTGCTCGGCGGGCAGGGGTCCAAGACCATCGCGGAGCAGCAGCAGGCCGTCGCCGACGCGCACGCCAAGAACGCGCAGCAGGAGGCCGCCTCTTCCAAGGCGATAGCCGACCAGGCGCAGGGTGACGCGAAGGCCGCCCTCCAGCACGCGGCGAACGCCGCCAAGCACGCCTCGGACGCTCGCGGTTACGCCAAGGAGGCCCTCGGCTACGCCGCCGACGCCGCGCAGGCCGCCTCCAAGGCCGCCGCGTCACTGGCCCGCACCATCGAGTACGACCGCCAGGCCACCGCGGACGCCGCGGCCGCCGACAAGGCCGCTGGCCGAGCCGAGGGCCACGCCAAGGACGCCCGCGACTCCGCCGACCAGGCAGCCCTCGACGCGTCCGCCGCCTGCGCCGCCGCCTCGCAGGCCGAACAGGACGCCAAGGACGCCCGCGCCGCCGCCGACCGCGCCGACGCCGCCGCGACCGAGGCGGAAGAGGCGGCCAAGGATGCCGACAAGTACGCCAAGGAGGCCCAGGAGGCCGCCGAGCGCACGGAGACCAAGGGCAATAACGACCAGATCGCTTCCGGCGCCACCACCGGCGTCGGCAACGTGTTCTACGTCGTCGAACGCATGGAACCTGTCGGCGAACCGGAGGTCCTCAAGAAGGAGAACTGCAACGTCATCGTCCACTTCGGTGACTGCGTGATCACGGCGATCATTCACTTCGACGCGTACGTCGACCTCTACCTCTGCACGGCAGAGGACATGCCCGCCACCCAGTTCGGGTGCCCGACCTCGGCCACGCTCTACCTCGGCCCGCAGACCCTGAAGGGACTGAAGCAGGAGGTCACGCACACCATCTCGATGACCGAGTTCAACGAGGGCATCGATCCGGTCAAGATCCTTCTCGGCGACTTCATCGAGTGCGCCAAGAAGATCGCACCCGGTGGGGAGAACGGCAGCTGGGCCGCCTGCGGTTGGGCGGCGACCTGGTTCGTCGGCGGCAAGACCCTCCAGGCCATCGCGGACGGGATCCACGCCCTCAACGCCGCGCTGCACACGGGGGTCGGGGTCGCCGACGCCTTCAAGGCGCTGCGCGCTCTGAACCTCGACGCCCGCGCCATGGCTCAGATCGAAGAGACCGTCACCACGTACCAGGCCATCGCGACGGCCTGCCGGACCAACAGCTTCCCGGGCGACACCCCCGTGCTGATGGCCGACGGGACACACCGGCCGATCCGTGACGTGCGTACCGGTGACCTGGTCCTGGCCGCCGACCCGGACACGGATGGCGTACGCCCGCAGCAGGTCACGGACACCTTCCGCCACACCACCGGGCACCTGGTGGACATCACCGTGAGCGGCGGTGTCCTGACCAGCACGGCCGGGCACCGGATGTACGTGGACGGACGCGGCTGGACCGTTGTCTCCGACCTGCGCACGGGTGACCGGCTGGTCACCCCCGAAGGGTCGGTCCGCACGGTGACTGCCCTACGGGACCGGGCGGCCCTGGTGTCACAGGAGGTGTACGACCTCACCGTCGACGGACTGCACACCTTCTTCGTCCGCCCGCAGGGCGATCACGCCGACGATGTCCTGGTCCACAACTGCACGAGGCTGGGGGCCGACGAGGGCATCGCCGGGGCGCACACGATCGGTGAGCACGTCTCCGCCGCCGCCCGCGCAGGTGCGTGGGACAGGGCACAGAGCATCGGCACCGTGGGAATCTGGAAGGACCAGGCCACCGCGGAGCGTGCCGTCGCCAAGGCGCTCGACGAGTGGCAGATGGTGCCCGGCAACGCAGAGAAACTGACGAAGTGGAAAGGCAAGGAGGGCCAGAAGCAGGCGAAGCCGGGATATGTCTTCGACTGCGGCAGGGACTGTCTGCCGATCGTGTGGCAGGTCCGGAGCGAGGGGTCGCTCGGAACCGTGTTCACGAGGGGCGGTGCGCGAGCAGGTGAAGCGGCCGGCAACGAGGTCCGGATCATGCTGCGCTACGTGAAGGGCCACAAGCCGACCAAGTTCGTCGTCTACACGTCGTTCCCGCTGCCGAAGCCATAACGCCCACCCACCAGGAGGCACGGGCGCCCCTCACTCGGGGGCCCGTGCCTTGGCCCATGCCTCAGGAGGCTCATTTGACCAGGCGCCGAGAGGTGTACCACGTCGACCACGAGGGGGACTTCGGCCTCACCGGGCTGGCCGGGAGGCTGAGCTCGCGGACCGGCCCGCCCCTCGATGCCCGGGCGGTGGCGGCCCTCGCCACGCAGGCGGCCTGCGACGACGAGGATCATCAGCTCGGCAGTGACGTACGGCTTCTGCTGGAGTCGCCCCTGCAGGGCGAGGCGATTCGCACGGCGTGGCTCACCGCCGTAGGAGAGCGCTTCGATCCCGCCGACCACGGCATGGACATGCGTGCCTGGTTGCACCAGATCGCCGAGGTGTGCCCGGCGCACGCGCCACGGCGGACGGAGGCGGGGCCGGTCGTGCCGGAGGAGGAGTTGAGTGAGTCCGTGCTGGCCGAGATCCGGTCGGCTGCCTCCGCGCTGACGCGCGCCGTCCCCGAACGGGACATCGTGCCCGCCCTCGGAAAGGTCGTCGCCGAGGCTGACGCCGACCTTGGCTTCCGCCTGTTCCTGCGCGCTCTCAAAGCCTGTGCTCTGCCGGTGGACGAGGACCGGTACCACCGGCTGCTGGCCATCGCCGAGCGGCTCTCCTACCCCCTCACCGTGGTCTTCGAAGGACTGGACGTGCGGTGGCCGCCACTCGACCCGGGCCGACGGGACTTCGAGTTCGGGTTCGGGCTGCCGGGGCTGTCCCGGATGTTCGACGGGGAGTGGGACAGTTGGCGTTACGAGGGCATGGGCACCCCTCGGGAACACATCGCGCGGCTCGCGCACGCGGACAGCGGTCTGCCCCCGGGGGCGCAGGCGGCCGTACTGCTGGAGGACGTGACGCGGCTGCTGGACTCCGCTCTGTCCGACGACGCCGTCACGGCCCTGTGGCGCACCGCCGCACGACGTCAGCGAGCCGCGGACGCGTTCGACGCGGACGGAAGAACGTGGCTGCGGGAGATCGCCGACGTGTGCACGGAGCGGCTGACCGCCGCTGACCCGGCTTACACGCCCTTCGTGTCGCCTCCCCGCACCGACCTGACGGACCTGGTCACGAGGGAGGTCCAGGATCTCGTTCAGCCGCTGAACCGTGCGACCGGGATCGACGGCACGGCCGCGATGCTGGAGCGCATCGTGACCGGGATCGACTCCGACCTCGGTTTCCGGTTCCTTCTGCGCATCGTCGAGGCGTTCGAGATCCCCGTCAAGGAAACCGTGTACGCCCGGTACCGTCTGCTGGGCGAACGCTGCGGTTACAACGGGAGCCAGATCACCGAAGCGGTGGAGGAACTCGTCGAACACGACTGAGTCGACCACCCCGACACCCGAAGGCCGAATCGCAGGAGAGACGTGTGAGAACCCAGCTGAAAGTCACCCGCGACGGCGACGCGTTCATCGCCCGGCTCGCGCCCCGCCAGGCAACGGCGATGTACGAGGCGTTGAGCCTTCTGCGCGAGCAGGACTACGGTGACACGGAGTTGACCCTCCTGGTCGGCGCGGGCCGGGAGGCGGCCGACGCACTCCTGGAACGCCTGGGCCGACCGCACACGGAGTCACGCGACTTCCGCCTCACCCTGGCGGAACTCCACATGGCGCACAGCGCGCTGACCGCCGCGCCCACCATGTTCCTTGAGCGCGGTGGCCTCTTCGCGGAGGAGCCGTTCAACATCCGCCTGGGCTTCTACCGGGACCACTTCGACGCCCTGGCGTCTGCTGTCGTCCAGGCGGCGTCCGAGGCGTGACACCAGGCGTCAGCCACTGAGCAGACACCACTGAGGGCGCCCCCTGCCACAGGGAGCGCCCTCAGTGTCGTACAGGAGCCGTGCCGTGCGGCTGACGCGGTCAGTCCCGTGCCCCGCCCCCCAGATGGTGCACCCGCACCATGTTCGTCGTCCCCGGCACCCCAGGCGGCGAGCCCGCCGTGATGACCACGATGTCGCCCTCGCTGAACAGGCCCATCTTGACGATCTCCTGGTCCACCAGGTCGACCATCTCGTCGGTGCTGTTGACGAACGGCACGACGTGCGGCTCCACGCCCCAGCTGAGGGTCATCTGGTTGCGGGTGGACTCGTCCGTGGTGAACGCGATGATCTGCTGGGCGGCGCGATAGCGGCTCAGGCGGCGGGCGGTGTCGCCGGACTGGGTGAAGGCGACCAGGCCCTTGCCGCCGAGGAAGTCGGCGATCTCGCAGGCCGCGCGGGCGACCGAACCGCCCTGCGTGCGGGGCTTCTTGCCGGGGACCAGGGGCTGCAGGCCCTTGCTCAGCAGCTCCTGCTCGGCCGCGGTGACGATCTTCGACATCGTGCGGACGGTCTCGATCGGGTACGCGCCGACCGAGGACTCCGCCGACAGCATGACCGCGTCCGCGCCGTCCAGGATCGCGTTGGCCACGTCGGAGGCCTCGGCGCGGGTCGGACGGGAGTTGGTGATCATCGACTCCATCATCTGGGTCGCCACGATCACCGGCTTGGCGTTGCGGCGGCACAGCTCGATGAGCCGCTTCTGCACCATCGGGACCTTCTCGAGCGGGTACTCGACGGCCAGGTCACCACGGGCGACCATGACACCGTCGAACGCCATCACGACGTCCTCCATGTTCGCCACCGCCTGCGGCTTCTCCACCTTGGCGATGACCGGGACGCGGCGGCCGACCTCGTCCATGACCTTGTGCACGTCCTGCACGTCGTTGGCGTCCCGCACGAAGGACAGGGCGACCAGGTCGCAGCCCATGCGCAGCGCGAAGCGGAGGTCCTCGACGTCCTTCTCGCTCAGCGCCGGCACGTTCACCGCAGCGCCGGGCAGGTTGATGCCCTTGTGGTCGGAGACGACACCGCCCTCGATGACGATCGTCTTCACCCGGGGGCCTTCGACCTCGGTGACCTTCAGCTCGACGTTGCCGTCGTTGATGAGGACCTGGTCGCCCTTGGCGACATCGCCCGGCAGGCCCTTGTAGGTGGTCCCGCAGATCTGCTTGTCACCCGGGACGTCCTCGGTGGTGATGATGAACTCGTCACCACGCTCCAGCTCCACCGGGCCCTCGGCGAAGGTCTCCAGACGGATCTTGGGGCCCTGGAGGTCGGCGAGCACACCGATGGCCCGGCCGGTCTCCGCGGCGGCGGCGCGCAGGCGCTCGTACCGCCCCTGGTGGTCTTCGTGCGTTCCGTGGCTGAAGTTGAAGCGGGCCACATTCATGCCCGCCTCGATCAGCGAGACAAGCTGCTCATGGGAGTCGACCGCGGGGCCGAGAGTACAGACGATTTTCGAACGGCGCATGGGACGATCCTATCGGTTTGTTTCGCCGCGGAATATTCCGTCTGGCGGAAGATACAAATGAGCTTCGTATTGCTCAGCCGTGTTACTCGGCCGTTGCTTCAACGGTTGTTCTCCCCTACCAACGCGTAGGTCTGCCTCGCGATCTCCAGTTCTTCATCCGTCGGCACCACCGCCACCGCCACCCGCGAGTCCGACGGCGAGATCAGCCGCGGCCCGTCACCGCGTACGGCGTTCAGCTCCGGGTCCACCGCGAGACCCAGCTGCTCCAGGCCCGCCACGGCGGCCTCCCGGACCGGCGCCGCGTTCTCGCCGACCCCGGCCGTGAACGCGATGGCGTCCACCCGGCCGAGCACCGCGTAATAGGCGCCGATGTACTTCTTCAGCCGGTGAATGTAGATGTCGAAGGCCAATTGGGCCCGCTCGTCACCCTCGTCGATCCGCCGGCGGATCTCCCGCATGTCGTTGTCGCCGCACAGGCCGATCAATCCGCTCTTCTTGTTGAGAAGAGTGTCGATTTCCGCGATGGACATTCCGCCAACACGCGCCAAATGGAAGATGACGGCGGGATCCGTGTCACCGGAGCGCGTACCCATCACGAGCCCCTCCAAAGGCGTCAGCCCCATGGAGGTGTCCACGCAACGACCGCCCCGCACGGCGGACGCGGACGCCCCGTTGCCGAGGTGCAGCACGATGACGTTCACGTCCTCGGGCGCCCTGCCCAGCAGCTCGGCGGTGGCGCGGGAGACGTACGCGTGCGAGGTGCCGTGGAAGCCGTACCGGCGGATCCGGTGGGCGTCGGCGGTCTCGACGTCGATGGCGTAACGGGCGGCCGACTCCGGCATCGTCGTGTGGAACGCGGTGTCGAAGACGGCGACCTGGGGCAGGTCCGGGCGCAGGGCCCGGGCGGTGCGGATGCCGGTGAGGTTGGCCGGGTTGTGCAGCGGGGCCACCGGGATCAGCCGCTCGATCTCGGCGAGCACGGCGTCGTCGATGACGGTCGGCTCGGTGAACCGCTTGCCGCCGTGCACCACCCGGTGGCCGATCGCGGCCAGCTCGGGCGAGTCGAGGCCGAGCCCGTCCTTGGCGAGCTCCGCCGACACGGCCTTCAGGGCGGCCTCGTGGTCGGCGATGGGCGCGGTCCACTCGCGGCTCTCGCCGCCGGCCGCCAGCGGGGTGTGCTTCAGCCGGGAGGTCTCCTCGCCGATGCGCTCGACGAGACCCATGGCCAGCCGGCTGCTGCCCGCCATGTCGAGCAGCTGGTACTTCACCGACGAGGAGCCGGAGTTGAGGACGAGGACGCGGGACGGACTCACTGGGCGGCGGCCTTCTCGTGGAGGGACGGGGCGGGGGACTGGGCCTGGATCGCGGTGATCGCGACGGTGTTGACGATGTCCTGGACGAGGGCGCCCCGGGACAGGTCGTTGACCGGCTTGCGCAGGCCCTGGAGCACCGGGCCGACGGCGATGGCGCCGGCCGAGCGCTGCACGGCCTTGTAGGTGTTGTTGCCGGTGTTGAGGTCCGGAAAGATCAGCACGCTGGCCTGACCGGCGACGTCGGACTCCGGCAGCTTGGTCGCCGCGACCGACGGCTCCACGGCCGCGTCGTACTGGATCGGCCCCTCGGTCTTCAGGTCGGGTCGCCGCTCACGCACCAGCTCGGTCGCCTCGCGCACCTTGTCGACGTCGGCGCCCGAACCCGACGTACCCGTCGAGTACGACAGCATCGCGATCCTCGCCTCCACGCCGAACTGCTCGGCGGTGGCCGCCGACTGGATGGCGATGTCGGCCAGCTGCACGGCGTTCGGGTCGGGGTTCACCGCGCAGTCGCCGTAGACCAGCACCTTGTCGGCGAGGCACATGAAGAAGACGGACGAGACGATGTCGGCGTCCGGCTTGGTCTTGATGATCTCGAAGGCCGGGCGGATCGTCGCGGCCGTGGAGTGCACGGACCCCGAGACCATGCCGTCCGCGAGGCCCTCCTGCACCATCAGCGTGCCGAAGTAGTTCACGTCGGAGACGACGTCGTACGCCAGCTCCACCGTGACCCCCTTGTGGGCGCGCAGCTGCGCGTACTTCTCCGCGAACGTGTCGCGCAGCTCGCTGGTGGCCGGGTCGATCAACTGGCAGTCGCCCAGGTCGATCCCGAGGTCGGCGGCCTGCTTGCGGATCCGGTCGACCGGGCCCAGGAGCGTGAGGTCGCAGACGTTGCGGCGCAGCAGCACCTCGGCGGCGTGCAGGACGCGCGGCTCGGTGCCCTCGGGCAGCACGATGCGGCGCATGTTCGAGCGGGCCTGCTCCAGCAGCTTGTGCTCGAACATCATCGGCGTGACCCGGTCGCTGCTCGGCGCCGAGAGCCGAATCAGCAGCTCACCGGTGTCGACGTACCGTTCGAACAGACCGAGCGCGGTCTCCGCCTTGCGCGGGGTGACCGCGCTCAACTTCCCCTCCAGCGAGAAGAGCTGCTCGGCGGTGGGGAAGCTGTAGCCCGGCACCGAGAGCACCGGGGTGCCCGGGGCGAGACGGGCCGCGAGGGTGAGGATCTCGTCGCCGGGGCGCTCGTCCAGGGTGAGCAGCACACCGGCGATCGGCGGGGTGCCGGCGCTGTGCGCGGCCAGCGAGCCGACGACCAGATCGGCCCGGTCGCCCGGGGTGACCACCAGGCAGCCCGGGGTCAGGGCGGTCAGGAAGTTCGGCAGCATCGCGCCGCCGAAGACAAAGCCCAGGGCGTCGCGCGCGAGCCCCGAGTCGTCGCCGAGCAGGACCTTCGCGTCCAGGGAGTGGGCGATCTGCGAGACGGTCGGCGCGGCCAGCGCGGGCTCGTCCGGGACGACGTAGCAGGGCACGGGCAGCCGCGACCGCAGCCGCTCGGCGATCTCGTCCCGGTCGTCCCGGACGACCCGGTTGGTGACCATGGCGAGCACGTCACAGCCCAGGTTCTCGTACGCCCGGTACGCGTTGCGCGTCTCGGCCAGCACCGACTCGGCGGCCTGCCCGCGCCCGCCGACGACGGGTATGACGCTCGCGCCGAACTCGTTGGCGAGCCGGGCGTTGAGGGACAGCTCGTCCGGGAGCTGGGTGTCGGCGAAGTCGGTGCCGAGGACGAGCACGAACTCGTAGTCGCGGGCGACCGCGTGGAACCGGTCGACCAGCGTGGACACCAGCTCGTCCGTCCCGCGCTCGGCCTGGAGGGCGGACGCCTCGTGGTAGTCCATGCCGTAGACCGTCGCCGGGTCCTGGGAGAGGCGGTAACGGGAGCGCAGCAGCTCGAACAGGCGGTCGGGGACGTGGTGGACGAGCGGCCGGAACACCCCCACCCGGTCGACCTGCCGGGTCAGGAGCTCCATGACTCCCAGTTCGACGACCTGGCGGCCGTCGCCGCGGTCGATGCCGGTCACGTACACGCTGCGCGTCACGCGTGCTCTCCGTTTCGTCTGTCGTCCGTCGTTCTCGTCGATCGTCGGTCGTCGTCTCGGGTGTCCCCGTGGGCGTCGAAAAATCGCCCAGTGGGGTGAGCGAAACCCTCTTGACAATACCCTTGGCGGTGGATAAGGCGCCCGTCAGTGCGGGAGCGACATGGTCCTCACGGACGTGAAACAATCGGACTGGCTCACCGGTATCAACAGCGAGCAGGAGACACAGCACGATGCGCATCGGAGTTCTCACCGCAGGCGGCGACTGCCCCGGCCTGAACGCCGTGATCCGGTCGGTCGTGCACCGAGCGGTCGCGCAGTACGGCGACGAGGTGATCGGCTTCGAGGACGGGTACGCGGGCCTGCTGGACGGCCACTACCGCAGCCTCGACCTGGAGGCCGTCAGCGGCATCCTGGCCCGCGGCGGCACCATCCTGGGCTCGTCCCGCCTGGAGCGCGACCGGCTGCGCGAGGCCTGCGAGAGCGCCATCGACATCGCCCGTGACTTCGGCATCGACGCGCTGATCCCGATCGGCGGCGAGGGCACCCTGACGGCGGCCCGCATGCTGTCGGACGCCGGCCTGCCGGTGGTCGGGGTCCCCAAGACGATCGACAACGACATCTCCTCGACGGACCGCACGTTCGGCTTCGACACGGCCGTGGGCGTCGCCACCGAGGCCATGGACCGCCTGAAGACCACCGCGGAATCGCACCAGCGCGTCATGGTCGTGGAGGTCATGGGCCGGCACGCCGGCTGGATCGCCCTGGAGTCCGGCATGGCGGCCGGCGCGCACGGCATCTGCCTGCCCGAGCGCCCCTTCGACCCGGCCGACCTGGTGAAGATGGTCGAGGAGCGCTTCGCGCGCGGCAAGAAGTTCGCCGTGATCTGCGTCGCCGAGGGCGCCCACCCGGCCGACGGCACCATGGACTACGGCAAGGGCGCGATCGACCAGTACGGCCACGAGCGCTTCCAGGGCATCGGCACGGCCCTCGCCTTCGAGCTGGAGCGCCGCCTCGGCAAGGAGGCCAAGCCGGTCATCCTCGGCCACGTCCAGCGCGGCGGCGTGCCCACCGCGTACGACCGCGTCCTCGCCACCCGCTTCGGCTGGCACGCCGTGGAGGCCGCGCACCGGGGCGACTTCGGCAGGATGACCGCCCTGCGCGGGACCGACATCGTGATGGTGCCGCTGGCCGAGGCCGTGACCGAGCTGAAGACGGTGCCGAAGGACCGGATGGACGAGGCGGAGTCGGTGTTCTAGACCGGGGTCCAGGCCGAGGGCCGGAGCGCGCGGGTTCGGTGCGGGGTCAGGCGGGTCCGGTCCGGGTTCGGTTCAGGCGGTGGCGCCATCGACCGTCGCCCAGAAGTGCTCCACGATCCGGTCCAGGAACTCGCGGCCGGCCGCACTGGACTCGCTGCCGCCGCCACCCCAGCTGAGCGTGGCGGTCATCTGCCCCTGGTAGTTCTGGTGCAGCTGCTGGAGGGCGTCCTCCAACAGGCGCCGGTCCAGGGGCACCATCTTGCCGACCGGGCGGACGTACGCCTGCCAGCGCGTCGTCACGGCACTGCGCAGCAGCTCGGCGAGGGCCCTGTCACGGCCGGTGACGGTGATGAAGTCCGGGACTGTCAGACCGAGGACGTCGGCGAGGGCGGCGGACTGGCGGTCGTTGCCCTGCCAGTCGTCGTTCTCCTCCATGCGCAGGTACGCGAGGAGTTCGTGCCCCACGGTGCGCGCCACGTCCTCGGGTGCGAGGCCACGGGCGAGGCGGTGTTCGCGCAGCGTCCGCGGCTTGCCGAGCAGCTCGCTGGGCGAGCACCACAGCACACCGGCGAGGGCGGTGAGTTCGTTGTTGTCGGGGCAGGTGATCTCCCGTTCCCAGGCGACGACGAGGTCCTGGGTGACGTAGGGCAGACCGTACGACGCGCGCATCCCGTAGGCGACGTGCTCGGGCCCCATGTTGAGGGCGGCGCGGAGTCTGCGGGCGGCGGGGGCGTTGAACGGGGGAGTGGGCGGGGTTCGGCGGCTGGAGCGGTCGGGCTGGTTCGGTTGGGCTTGGGGTCGGCGCACGGGCCACAACGTAGGCCGGGCCGAGAGTCGTGACTACGGTCTGTTCGGCCAGGATTACGGATTGTATGAAGCTACGGCTACTGGCGGGTTCGTTGACGGGTGAGATCTTTTGCGGTGCGGGCCGGGTTCCGGCGCGGGTGCCGCAGGGGCGGGGCCGACGTGCGGCGGGCGACCGGTGACGGTCGGTGAACGGCAAGGTCAGGCGGCATATTCGCGAGCGCTTTCCGTTGCCCGTCTCCTGGCGGCTTGCGGCGCCGGCCCCGAAGGTCGCGCAGTGGCGGTCGATCGTACGGCCGGGTGTCGAAATCGAGTGCGTCAACGGGAGGTGGGCCGACAGGTCGGACATAGGGAGTGGCGCGCGGCTCGATCCCGACGGTGCGGCCGGTTCGCGGTGTCCGACGGTGCGGCCGGTACGCGGCACCCGACGGCGCGCCACGCACGCGGCACGACCCAGCCCGCCGCGCGATCACCCCTTCACCCTTTCACCGCCCCGCTCAACGCGAACCCGCCCCCCAGCCGCCGGGCCACCAGCACGTACAGCAGGATCACCGGCGTCGAGTAGATGATCGAGAACGCCGCCAGCTGCCCGTACACCACGGTCCCGCGGTTCCCGAAGAACTCGTTGATGCTCACGGCCGCCGGCATCTGGTCCGGTGTGAGCAGCAGCATGAACGGAACGAAGAAGTTCCCCCACATCATCACGAACGAGAACACCGTCACCACCGCCACCCCCGGCCCCATCAGCGGCAGCACGACCCGCACCAGCGACTGGAGCGACGACGCCCCGTCCGTCCAGGCGGCCTCCTCCAGCTCCTTCGGGACCCCGTCCATGAAGTTCTTCATCAGCCAGATGGCGAACGGCAGTTGGGAGGCGGCGAAGAAGAAGACCGTCCCCTCCATGGTGTCGATCAGGTTCACCTGCACGAAGAGGGCGTACACCGGCACCATGATCGCCGTGATCGGCAGGCTCGTCGCGAACAGGATCGTCAGCAGGAAGGGCCGGTTGAGGCGGGACCGGAACCGGGACAGCGGGTAGGCGGCGAGCGCGGCGCAGACCACCGTCAGCAGTGTCCCGCCGCCGCACAGGAGCAGGCTGTTGAGGAGCGGGGTGAAGGTGATGTCCGGGGTCAGGACCGCGTCGAAGTTGTCCAGGGTGACGCCGTCCGGGACCTTCACCTGAAGGTCGGCGGCGGTGTCCAGCGAGGACAGGACCAGCCATGCCAGCGGAAGCACGAACGCCGCGGCCACCACCAGCAGACCGGCGTCGGCGGCCAGACGGCGGGCGGTGCGCCGCGCGGAGAGAGAGCGAGGCATTCGGCGTCACACCTCCGTTCGCAGCAGCCGCAGGTAGACCACCGAGAACAGGGAGCCCACCACCAGCAGGAGAAGGGCGACCGCCGTTCCGTAACCGATCATGCTCTTCTGGAACGCCTCCTCGTACATGAACAGCGGCAGCGTCTGGCTCTTGCCGCCCGGCCCGCCCCTCGTCATCACCCAGATCAGTCCGAAGACGGACAGGGTCTGGAGGGTGATGAGCATGAGGTTGGTGCCGATGGAACGGCGGATCATCGGGAGGGTGATGTGCCACATACGACGCCAGCCGCCGGCGCCGTCGACCTCGGCCGCCTCCGTGATCTCCTTGGGGATCTCGCCCAGCGCCGCCGAGTAGACCAGCATCGAGAAGGCGGTGCCCCGCCAGACGTTCGCGAACGACACCGCCAGGATCGGAAGCGTGAACAGCCAGTTCTGGGTGGGGAGATGGAGCCAGCCCAGGATGGCGTTCAGGGTGCCTTCGCGGCGGAAGAAGGCGTAGAGGAGAAAGCCGGCGACGACCTCCGGCAGCACCCACGCCGTGATGACGATGGCTCCCACCAGCGTGCGGACCGGCTTGGACGCGCGCTGCATCAACGCGGCCAGGGCCAGGCCCAGCGTGTTCTGGCCGAGCAGCGCGGAGATCACGGTGAACACGAGCGTGAGCCAGACCGCGTTGCGGAACGCCTCGTCGTCGAACGCCGTACGGAAGTTGTCGAAACCGACGAAGGAGTCCTCGGCCTGGCCGGTGAGCTGGAGGTCGGTGAAGGCGATGTAGGCGCAGTAGGCGATGGGCCCGGCGAGGAAGAGGACGAGGAGGACGACGGCGGGGGCGACGGGGAGGGCGCGGGTGAGGGAGCGCAGGAGAGGGGGAGAGGGGGCCTGCTTCATCCGCGGGACCCCGTCCCGGCAGCGCTCACTTCTCGATCACCTGGTCGTCCGTCGCCGACTTCAGCTCCTCGTCGTAGCCCTTCGCCGCCTCCTCCACCGACATGTCACCCGTCGTCACGCCCTCCATCGCCTCCTGGACGGCGGTGGAGACCCTCGGATACGCCGGGTAGGCGGGGCGGTAGTGGGTGCTGGCCACCAGGTCCGTGAAGAATTCGATGCCGGGCTGGGCCTCGATGTACGCGGGGTCGGCGGCGACGTCCTCGCGGACCGCGATGCCGGAGTTGGCGACGTACCACTTCTGGGCGTTCGCCTTCGTCTGCATCGTCTTGATGAACTCGAACGCGAGGTCGGGGTTGGACGCCTTGGCCGGGATGGACCAGGTCCAGCCACCGGACATGCTCACCTTCCCGGGGGCCTGGCCGTTCTGCGTCGGCATGGCGGCGAGGCCGAGCTCGTCGGACCACTCCGGCCACTCGTGGCCGCTGCCGGGGAGCCAGTCCTGGGGGAGCCAGGAGCCGTCGAGGGCGATGGCGAGCTTGCCCTGCGGGAGCCACTCGCCGCGTACCCGGGTCATGACGTTGGGGTCGAGGGCGTCGGAGACGTCCGGGCCGAGCTTCTCCTTGTAGACGGTCTCGACGAACGAGAGGGAGTCCTTGAAGCCCTGGCTTCCGGCGATCCACTTCTTGGCGGACTTGTCGTACAGCGGGTCCGAGGCGCTGGCGCTCGCGCCCGTGCCGTAGAGCAGCATTTCGAACGTCTGCATGGTGGCGGCCTCGCCGACGGGCTTGCCCGTGTACACGTTGAGCGGGATGACGCCCGGGACCTTCTCCTTGACGGCGCGGGCGGCGTCCAGGACCTCGTCCCAGGTCTTCGGCCGCCAGTCGGCGGGCAGACCGGCCTTCTCGAAGATGTCCTTGCTGAACCACAGCCCCCGGGTGTCGGTGCCGTCCGGGACGCCGTACGTCTTCCCGTCCTCGCCCTTGGCGGCCAACTTCGCCGTGTCGATGAACTGTTCCCAGTCCTTCCACTTGGCGAGGTAGGGGTCGAGAGGCTTCAAGTACCCGCTGGTGATGTCCGAGTTGATGAGGAAGGTGTCCTCGTAGACCAGGTCCGGGGCGGTCTTCGGGGAGCGGAGCATCTGCTGCAGCTTGGTGTAGTACTCCGAGTCCGGGGCCTTGATCGGTACGAACTCGACCTTCTTGCCGGGGTTCGCCTTCTCGAACTGCTTCTTGATGTCCGCGAGGTAGGTGTCCATCACCTTGATGGAGTTGTCCGTGGACTGCTTGAAGGAGACCTTGATGGTGTCCGGGTCACTGCCGGAGCCGCTGCCGCACGCGGTGAGGGTGCCTGCGGCGGCGAGGGTGAGGGCGAGGAGCGTGGGGAGAGAGGCGGCGGGGAGGGAGGCGGTGGGGCGCACGGGCATGACCTCCTGCGGGCACTTCGTCGTGGCGCTGGGACGGCTGCCCGGTGAACGTAGGTCGACTGGTCTAGTCAGGTCAATGCGTATGCGCGGTATTGAAGTTGACGGCTTCGGCGGGGGGCGTTCGCTCGGATCAGGGTTCCGGCGGCCTGAAGGCGGGTGGTGCGGGCTCGTGCTCTGTGGAGGGCGCGGCGGTCGGCCAAGGCCAGGTCGCGGCGTACTGGGCCGTGTCGGCTTCGTCCGGGGCGTATGCCCGGGTGAAGGCCTCGACTGCCTGGAGGTTGGTGGTGTGGGCCTCCTCCTCGTGGAGGGCGTCTTGATGGGCCATGGCCAGGTTGCGCAGTGCCCGCCCCCGGCGACTCCTGGCGCGGCCGGTGCTTGCGCAGCACCGCGAACGTCACCGCGGCTGCCTGCCTGGCGGCGATTTCCTGCGAACCCGCCGCGTCGGCCTCCCGCTTGCCCGCGTCCGCTCGGTCGCTGATGCCCCGGATCACCAAGGCATGCAACTGGCCGTTCAGGTGGGCCGCGTGGGCTGCCCCCGAGCCCTCCATCTCGATCGCGCCGACGTCGTTGTAGCTCCTGCGCAGATGCCCGGCGATCTCGGACTCGGCGTCCGCCAGGACCACGTCACCGGTGGCGATCGGCATGAAGTGCGCCCGCACGTCGGGCATGTCCCGCACCGCGGAACGGGCCGCCTGTTCGAGCGCGTGCGAGCCCGGCAGGGCCTTCGGCCGGACCAGGAAACCCTCCGGCGTCTGCTTGCCACCGTGGATCTCGTACACCTGCGTGCCGACGACGACATCCCCGATCCGGACGTCGTGCTTGAGACTGCCGGCCACACCCACGAAGAACACGGCCTCCGGGTGCAGCCAACTGATGAGCTGTGTGGTCAGTGACGCCGCCCGCTCCGCGCCCATGCCCAGCTCGGCGATGGCAATATGCCAAGCAGTGCCGGGCAGTCGGCCCTTCTCGACTCGCGTCCCGTCAGGGTGCACGCGTTCGCGCCGCTCCTCGACGTACGCGCGGACGGCGTCGTATTCGAGAGGGAGCGCGGCCAGGACGAGAGCGGTGGGCTGAGTCTCCGGCACGCTCAACGACGTACAGGCGGGGGAAGGGATTCGAGTGGCGGAACAGGACGTCACGGTGGGGCAGTTGCTGCTCGCCGAGTATCAGAGCGTCAAGGACGAGCAGAAGGCGCGGATCGGGTTCCGGGACAACCTGCTGTACGTGACCCTGGCCGTCGTGGCCGCCGTCATCGCCGCCGCCGCGCAGGCCAAGCAGCCGTCGATGCTGCTCGCGCTGCCCCCGGTGTGCGTGGTGCTCGGGTGGACGTATCTCGTGAACGATCAGAAGATCTCGGCGATCGGCGCGTACGTCCGGGAGCAGTTGGGGCCGCGGCTCGCCGCGCTGGCCCAACCCGGGGGTGGGTTCGAGGCGTTCGGGTGGGAGACCGCCCACCGGGGGGACGCGCGGCGCGGGTCCCGCAAGGCCGTGCAGCTCGTCGTGGACCTGCTGGCCTTCTGCGGAGTGCCGCTGGCTGCGCTGGTGCTGTTCTGGGTGGATGGAGGGTCCGGGGCGCTGCTCGTCGTGTTGTCGGTGGGGGAGGCGCTGGCTGTGGCCGGATTGGGGTGGCAGGTGGTGCGGTACGCGAGCGGGGCGTGATGGTGATCCAGGGGGTGGTGGGGTCGCCGTACCGGAGGCGTTGGCCGGGCTGCCGCGAGGCCGGGTGGGTTCTGACCGCCCGCCGCCCTCACCGCCCACCCCCGCCCCGAACCCACCGATAGACCAACTCCGGCCGTCCCACCTGCCCATAGACCGGCGCCCGCTCAGCCCTCCCCGCCTCCACCAGATGCTCCAGATACCGTCGAGCCGTGATCCGGGAAATCCCCACGGCCTCGGCGACCCCCGCCGCCGTGAGCCCCTCCTCGGCCTCCCGCACAGCTCCCGTCACCCGCTCCAACGTGGGCCCGCTCAACCCCTTCGGCAGCGCGGCCGGCCCCGGTGCCCGCAGCGCCGCCAGCGCCCGGTCCACCTCGTCCTGCCCGCTCGCCTCCCCCACCGCCGCATGGAACTCGGCGTACCGCACCAGCCGGTCCCGAAGCGTGGCGAACGTGAACGGCTTCAGTACGTACTGCACGACCCCGAGCGACACCCCCTCCCGCACCACGGCCAGGTCCCGGGCCGACGTCACCGCGATCACGTCAGCGTGATGCCCGGCAGCCCGCAGCGAACGCGCCAGTTGCAGTCCGTGCACATCCGGCAGGTGCAGGTCCAGCAGCAGCAGATCCACCGGCGTCCGCTCCAGCGCGCGCCGCGCCTCCGCTCCCGTGTGCGCCTTGCCGACCGCGACGAAGCCCGGCACCCGCCCTACGTACATCGCATGCGCGTCCGCGGCGACCGGATCGTCCTCCACGACCAGCACCCGGATCGCCTGCCCGGCCATCGCCGTCATACGTCACCTCCGGCAACCGCGCTCCCGGTCCCCTGTACGGCCTCGGTCCCCCGCACTGCCTCGTCCTCCCGCACGGCCCCGCCCTCCCGCGAGCGCCCAGCCCCCTCGCCCAGAGGCAGCCGCACCTCGAACTCCGCCCCGCCCCCGGCCGCCTCCGCCACCGTCAGCGTCCCCTCGTGCCGGCTCACCGCCTGCCGTACGAGCGCCAGTCCCAGCCCTCGCCCACCCGGTCCGGCCGGCTTGGTCGAGAATCCGCGTTCGAACACCGCTTCCGCGTGCGCCGGATCCACCCCGGTCCCGGTGTCGGACACCCGCAGCACCAGCCCTGCGCCGTCGGTGTCGTCCGTGTACGCCGTCACCGTCACCCGAGCCCGCACACTCCCCTGCGCCGCGTCCACGGCATTGTCGATCAAGTTACCGAGGATGGTCACCAGGTCGCGCGCCGGGAGTGACGGCGGCAGCAGCCCGTCGTCCAGCCGGCTGTCCTCCGACACCACCAGCTCCACCCCGCGCTCATTGGCCTGCGCCGTCTTCCCCAGCAGCAGTGCGGCCAGCACCGGCTCGCTCACCGCCGCAACCACCTGGTCGGTCAGCGCCTGAGCCAGTTCCAGCTCGGCGGTCGCGAACTCCACCGCCTCCTCGGCCCGCCCCAGTTCGATCAGTGACACGACCGTGTGCAGCCGGTTCGCCGCCTCGTGCGCCTGCGAGCGCAGGGCCTGGGTGAAGCCCCGCTCCGAGTCCAACTCGCCCATGAGCGACTGGAGTTCGGTGACGTCCCGCAGGGTCACCACCGTCCCCCGGCGCTCACCTCCGGACACGGGCGACGTGTTCACCACCAGCACCCGCTCCGCCGCCAGGTGTACCTCGTCCACCCGCGGCTCCGACGCCAGCAGCGCCCCGGTCAGCGGGGCCGGCAGCCCCAGCTCCGCCACCGACGTGCCGACCACGTCCTTCTCGCGCGGGACGCCGAGCAGCTCCCGGCCCCCGTCGTTGATGAGCGCCACCCGGTACTGCCCGTCCAGCATCAGCAGCCCCTCACGCACCGCGTGCAGCGCGGCCTGGTGGTAGTCGTGCATATGGCTCAGCTCGGCCGCGTTCATGCCGTGGGTGTGACGGCGCAGACGCGCGTTGATGACATAGGTGCCGATCGCGCCCAGGGCCAGCGCCCCGCCCGCGACGCCGATCAGGGCCGTCAGCTGATCCTGCACTCGCTTGCTGATCGCCTCGACCCGAATGCCCGCGCTGACCAGGCCGATGATCTCGCCTTCACCGTCTTCCCCGTCGCGGATCGGAACGACCGCGCGCACGGACGGGCCGAGCGTGCCGGTGTACGTCTCGGTGAACGCCTCACCCCTGAGGGCGCGCTCCGTGTGGCCCTGGAAGTGCTGGCCGATCTGCTTCGGGTTGGGGTGCGTCCAGCGGATCCCCGCCGGGGTCATGATCGTGACGAAATCGACCTCGGTGTCACGCTGGACCCGCAGGGCGTACGGCTGGAGCAGGTCCGACGGGTCGGGGGTGTGGATCGCCTCCCGGACGGACGGGGCGTCGGCGATCGACTGTGTCACCGCCATGGCCTGGCGGCGCGCGGACTCCTCGGCCTGGCCGCGGTCACTGACGTAGGTGAAGACGGCGTATCCGGCGACGAGCACCGCTATCAGCACGGCCTGCATGGCGAAGAGCTGGCCGGCCAGGCTACGGGGCCTCGGGACGGGGATGCGCATGCCGCCAGTCTGCCCCATGGCCGATTTTGACCGCCCCCTCGCGGACGAGGGGGATGCCGGACTCGCACAGCCGGTGAACTAAATGAACGGAAGGGTGACCGCCCTCACACGGCGGGAGATAGTCACCGCATCGCTGAATACGACGCCCCCGTCCCCGGGGCGCGACGGCCGGTCAGCGAGACCCCCACACCCCCGGACGTGAGCCGCACGCCGGTGATACCGACGAAGACGTCAAGGAGGGCAGCCGTGGCCGCCGCCAGTTCCCCCGAGAAGGCACCCGTCGCCAAACGGGACCGCACGCACTACCTCTACATCGCGGTGATCATCGCGGTGGCCCTCGGTATCACCGTGGGCCTGGTCGCGCCCGACTTCGCGGTCGAGCTGAAGCCCATCGGCACGGGCTTCGTGAACCTCATCAAGATGATGATCTCGCCGATCATCTTCTGCACGATCGTGCTGGGTATCGGCTCGGTACGGAAGGCCGCGAAGGTCGGCGCCGTCGGCGGTATCGCGCTGGTCTACTTCCTCGCGATGTCGCTCGTCGCCCTCGCCATCGGCCTGGTCGTCGGCAACATCCTGGAGCCGGGCACCGGCCTCGCCGTCACCGACGCCGTCAAGGACGTCGGTCACGCGCAGGTCGACGCCGAGGCCAAGGACACCACCGAGTTCCTGCTCGGCATCATCCCGACCACGATGGTCTCCGCCTTCACCTCGGAATCGGTCCTGCAGACCCTGCTCATCGCCCTGCTCGCCGGTTTCGCGCTGCAGGCCATGGGCTCGGCCGGGGAGCCGATCCTGCGCGGTGTGCAGCACATCCAGCGGCTCGTCTTCCGCATCCTCGCCATGGTGATGTGGGCCGCGCCCATCGGTGCCTTCGGCGCCATCGCCGCCGTCACCGGTTCCGCCGGCCTGGACGCCCTCAAGAGCCTCGCCGTACTGATGCTCGGCTTCTACGTCACCTGCTTCCTCTTCGTCTTCATCGTGCTGGGCGCGCTGCTGCGGGTCGTCGCCGGTCTCAACATCTTCACGCTCTTCAAGTACCTGGGCCGTGAGTTCCTGCTGATCCTGTCGACCTCCTCCTCCGAGTCCGCGCTGCCGCGCCTCATCGCGAAGATGGAGCACCTGGGCATCAGCAAGCCCGTCGTCGGCATCACCGTCCCGACCGGCTACTCCTTCAACCTCGACGGCACCATGATCTACATGACCATGGCGTCCCTGTTCATCGCCGACGCCATGGGTACGCCGATGTCGATCGGTGAGCAGATCCCGCTGCTGCTCTTCCTGCTGGTCGCCTCCAAGGGCGCCGCCGGTGTCACCGGAGCTGGTCTGGCCACCCTGGCCGGTGGCCTCCAGTCGCACAAGCCGGCCCTGGTGGACGGCATCGGCCTCATCGTCGGCATCGACCGCTTCATGAGCGAGGCCCGCGCCCTGACGAACTTCGCGGGCAACGCCGTGGCCACGGTCCTGATCGGCACCTGGACGAAGGAGATCGACCGCGCCCGCGTCGACGAGGTGCTCGCCGGTGCCGTCCCGTTCGACGAGGCGACCCTCCTGGACGACGGCCACGGCGCCCC
>CBFGZZ010000114.1:0-23428 GCA_965653385.1 uncultured Streptomyces sp.
GCGGTGCTTGACCGGCTCCTCCTGCGTCCCGCGCTCCGGCTGCCCGCCGCCGTCGACGCCGAACTGCGGCCACGCGCGCGGGGGACGGTGCTCCGGCTGCGTCTGCACGAGATGTACGGGCGGATGGCGGCCGCCGGGCCTGAGAGCGTGGAGGCGGAGTTCGTGGAGCGGGACACCGGCCGCCCGGCGTCCTCCCAGAGGGGGCTCCTCGTGGCCGACCCGGACTCCGAGACCTGGTCGGCCGAGTTCCCGGTGGACCTGGCGGCGTTGGGCGGCGGCACCTGGGACCTCAGGCTCCGGCTGCGTTTCGAGGACGGCTCCCGTCGGGAGACCACCGCCCACGCGCTCGCGGGCGCCGGACTGCTGAGCCGGCGCGCCGTGCCGAGCCTGCGGTACGCCGTGCTGCTGGTGCAGCCGTACCCCACCCACTCGGGGGCGCTCGCGGTCCGCCTCGCGCCCGGCCTGAGCGGAGTGGCGGATGTCGTACGGCGCCGCCTCAAGCGCTTCTTCCGCTGATACCCGAGCCGCATCTCACTGCCTGGTGCGGCGTCGCGGACACGACCGCGTCGGCCGTGGGCGGGCTGGACCGCTCTCGCTACCTCTCCAGGAAGCTGAACAGCGCTTCCCACCGCCCCGCGATCTCGTCCGCCCCGTACCTGCGGATGTTCTTCCGCGCCGCGTCGCCCATCCGGTCCCGCAACGCCGCGTCGGACATCAACAGGTCCAGCTTGCGGGCGAGTTCGCCGGTGTTGCCGGGCCTGGCGAGGAGTCCGTCCTCGCCGTCCTGGATGATCTCGTGGACGCCGGGGGCGCAGTCGAAGGCGGCGCAGGGGACGCCCATGGCCATGGCCTCCATGAGGGCGAGCGGGAAGCCCTCGCCCCTGGAGGACAGCGCGAACACCGAGGCGTCCCGCAGCGCGCCCGGCACGTCGCTCGTGCGGCCCATCCAGCGCACCGAGTCGTCGAGGCCCAGGGCGGTGCAGTGCTTCCGGAGGATCTCCTCGTCCTCGCCGGAGCCGTAGATCTGCAGCACCCAGCCGGGGTGGCGGGGAGCCACCTCCGCCCAGGTGTCGAGGAGCATGTCCACGCCCTTCTCGTCACTGAGCCGGCCGATACTGATCACGGCCTTCTCGGTGCGCGGCGACGGCACCTCCGGCAGCCAGGGCACGGCGTTCGGCAGGAACGAGGCGTTGTCGAGGCCCGCGCCGATCCACAGGTCGGCGTCCTCGCGGGTGAGGACGAGCATGCGGTCGGCGTCCCGGTAGTGCCTGAGGACACGCTGGAAGCGCGAGGACCGCTTCGCGGTCTCGAACGACTCGTGACTCATCCCGACGACGGTCAGACCGGTGGTGTCGGCGAGCTTCACCCACTCCATCGCCCACACCTGGGTCACGATGACGACCCCGCCGGGCCGCGCGGCACGGAAGAGGTCCGTCAGCACGGCCGCCTTCGCCCGCATGCTCGCGTCCCGCGCCCGGCCGGGGGCGGGTGGCTGGCCGTCGTACAACCGCGTGGTGGGGTACGGGAGTTCGCCGAGGTCGTGCGGGTTCTCGGGGGTGGTGACACCGATGACGTGGACACGATGGCCGCGCTCGGTGAAAAGCCGGGCCATCTGATGGGACCAGCTGGTCACACCGCCCATCTCGTCCACACTGTTGGAGACCAGGAAGACGTCCCGCCCCCTCGTGCCTTCGGTCACTTTGCCTTCCTCCAGTCGGTGAAGAACTCCTCGACGACGCGCTGCGCGGCGGTGCCCTTGTCGTACTCGCCGAAGTCGGCCACGAACCGCTCCCGTGCCGCCGCGTACTTGAGCGTCTGCTCCTCCAGCGACGAGGCGGCCAGCACGGAGTGCAGCTCCTCCTCCGTGCGGACGACCGGACCCGGAGCCCGTTCCAGCAGGTCGAAATAGGTGCCGCGGCCCTCGTGCACGTACTCCTCGTAGTCGTACGGGAAGAAGAGCATCGGGCGGTCCAGCAGCGCGTAGTCGAACATCACCGACGAGTAGTCCGTCATCAGGGCGTCGGCCAGTGCGAGCAGGGGCGTCACGTCGTGGTGGTCCGACACGTCGACGACCCGGCCCCGTACGGACGGCGGGAGCACGACGTGGTTGAGGTAGTGCGCGCGGACGAGCAGGACGTACTCGTCGCCGAACTCCTCCGCGAACCGTTCCACGTCGAAGGGCAGCGCGAAACGGCGCCCGCCCTGCTGACGGAAGGTGGGTGCGTACAGCAGCACCTTCCTGTCGGCCGGAATCCCCAGTTCCGCGGCCAGCGGCGGGCGTTCGGCCGTCTCCCGGGCGCGCGCGAGCGCGTCGTTGCGCGGGTAGCCCGTCCGCAGCAGCGTCTTCTCCCGCAGCCGGAAGGCCTTGGCGAGGGTGCGCACGTCGTGCTCCGAGCGGACCAGGAAGTGGTCGAAACGGTCCAGGCTGCGCTGCTGTTCCGCCTGCTCGGCGCGGGACTTGAGCTTCCAGCCGGGTTCGTCGAAACCCATCCGTTTCAGCGCGGAGCCGTGCCAGGTCTGGATGTACGTCGTCCCGGGGCGCTTGGTCAGCTTCAGCGGATAGCTCTGGTTGTCGATCCAGAACTCGGCGCGGGCCAGCGCCCGTAGGTACGGCAGCGACCAGCGGCGCACCAGCGTGGCGTCGGCGGGGAAGCCCTGCGTTCGGCCCGTGTACGACCACACCGCCTCGAAGTCGATCCCCTGCCGGCGCATCTCCTCGTAGATCGCCCGCGGACTGTCGCTGTACTGCCGGCCCAGATGGCTCTCGAAGACGACCAGGCGCCTGTGCACCGGCATCCGCAGGAAGACGTCGCGATACAGACGGAGCTTGGTGTCCCCGGAGGTCGCCTTCTTCCGCAGGGCCTTCGCCTTGCGGTACCCGGCCTTCGCGAGGCGGCCCGGGGCGCCCCGCAGGCCGCGGGTGACGAGGACGTTGGCCTTCTTGTCGGGGACGAGCCGGAAGGCGAGGTGGCCGCGGGCGGAGACCTGGGGCTCGATCCGGTCGGCGACCAGCCGGGTGAGGCGGGGGCGCACCGGCACCTCGCCGGTCGCCAGGCCGGGGCCGGCCGCGGTGAGCCGGGTCGTCGTGCGCTCTTTGTCGACGTCCAGGTGGAGGCGTACGTCCCAGACGGCGTCCACGACACCGAGCGGGCGCAGCCCCTTCGACAGGTCCGCAGCGGCCTCCCAGGACACATACGCCCCCTCGTGCCGCAGCGTCGGCACCGGGAAGCGGAAGGTCTGGAAGCGCACGCCCGGCCGGCGGGCGTAGAACTCCAGCTCGGCGGTCAGCCGGGCCGTGGGCGGCACGACGCCGAGCGGGTTGGTGACGCGGCCCGCGAGCCGGACGACACCGCTCGACTCCTCCCGTCGGTACTCGGTCAGCTCGTTGCGCAGGAACAGCTTCCCGACCGGCCGGGCGTGATAGCCGAGCTCGGTGACGTCCAGGACCCGGCGGGCGAGTGGGTCCTCGTCGATGTGCTCGGCGCACCAGTAGACCCGCCCGTCCCTCTCGGCGAGCGGCGCGGAGACCTTGTCGCGGTTGGTGAGCGTGTCCACGGCGGGCAGCAGGTTGTCCCAGTCGCTCATCCGGAGGAGGTAGGCGCAGACCGCGTGGACGGGCTCGACCTCGTCGTACGCGGCCGGGTCGATCGACGCCAGGTAGGGGCGGGCGAGGGCGGCGAACTCCTGGCGGTAGACGGCGTCCCGGAAGGGCAGGTCGCGCAGGTGCAGGACCAGGTCGTGCTTGAGGAACTTGACGTCCTTGCGGAACTTCAGCTCGGTCAGGCCCTGGTCGGCGAGCAGCCGGTCGACCCGGCGGTGCATCTCCATGCGGTGCGCGAAGTTGGCGATCTCGGCCCGGCGGTTGCTGATCGACTTGGCGTCGGTCTTCTCGACCACGTTCCAGTCGTAGACCCGGTTCGGTATGAGCGTGATGCGGCGGGCCGCGGTGTACGCCTGAGCGGAGAACAGCAGGTCCTCGTAGTGGATGCCGACGGGGAAGTCCAGGCCGCTGTCGACCAGGAACTGCCGCCGGTAGCACTTGTTGGTCGAGAGGGTGTCGTAGACCAGCAGGTCAGGCAGTTCGGCGACCGAGTCGAGGGTGCGGGTGCGGGCGTACAGCCACGGGTACCACTTGACCTCCTTGCGGTGGCGCGAGTCGACGTGGACGCGCACGCACATGCCGGAGACCAGGTCGGCGCCGGTGGTCTCGGCCGCCTCCAGGAAGTTGCGGCAGGCGTTGCGCTCCAGGACGTCGTCGCTGTCGAGGAAGAGGACATAGTCGCCGCGGGCCTTCAGGAGGCCGTGGTTGCGCGGCGCGCCGCAGCCGCCGCTGTTCTCGGGGAGCCGGTACGCCCGCACGCGGTCGGGGTGCTCGGCGGCGAGACGGCGTGAAACCTCGTACGAGCCGTCCGTGCTGTGGTCGTCGACGATCACGACCTCGACGCCCCGCAGGGTCTGCCCCAGCACCGAGCGCACGGCTGTGGGCAGCCTGGCCTCGTCGTTGTAGACGATCACGACGACGGACATGGCGATGCCCGGTACGGCCATGTCCGGTATGGCGACGTCGGATATGGCGGATCGCTGATCCACGTCCACATTCACCCCATTCATCACTGCTGCTGCCCTCTGGAAGCGATGATGCGCTTGAGGGCCACTTGGGTAGATGTCGCGGGCGGCGTGCCGGTTGCCTCGGCGGCCCGGCCCCCTTGTCTGACGACCCGTCAGCTACGACTATGGCGACTACGCAGTCCGCGCCGGTCCACATGCCGGACACCGCCACCAGAGGGGGCACCAATGCCAGCTCTGCCGCCGGAAGGGCGTCTCGCCTACGGCATCCAGCTTCCCGTCCAGTCCCAGAGCACGATCTACGCCGAACCCTGGGAGGCCGCCGCCGGCCCCGACGACCTGCTCGCCGTCGCCCGCGCCGCCGACCGCGCGGGCTTCGCGTACATCGCGAGCTGCGACCACGTCGCCATCCCGCGCCGCCTCGCCCCCGCGATGAGCACGGTCTGGTACGACCCGGTCGCGACCCTCGCCCATCTCGCGGCGGTCACCGAACGGGTACGGCTGCTCAGCCACGTCGCCGTCGTCGGCCTGCGCCATCCCCTGCTCACGGCCAAGCAGTACGCCACCCTCGACCACCTCAGCGGCGGCCGGCTGATCCTCGGGGTCGGAGCGGGCCATGTGCGCGAGGAGTTCGAGGCCCTGGGGGTCGACTTCGAGCGGCGCGGGCCCGTCCTCGACGAGTCGATCGACGCGCTGCGCGCCGCCCTCGGCCCCGACGAGTTCCCCGAACACCACGGCAAGCTCTACGACTTCGAGGGCCTCGGCCAGCTCCCCCGCCCCACCCAGGAACACGTCCCGGTCTGGGTCGGCGGCTCCTCCCCGGCCGCCGTACGCCGAGCCGCCCTCAAGGGGGACGGGTGGCTGCCGCAGGGGGATCCGCGGGAGCGGTTGCCTGAGCAGATCGCTCGGATCCGCCGCCTGCGGGAAGAGTCCGGCATCGAGGGCCCGTTCACGGTGGGCGCCATAGCCGAACCCCTGTACGTGGGCGAGCCCGGCTGGGACACAGGGCGCCGGACCCTGTCGGGCGAGGCGGAGCAACTGGCCGAGTCGCTCCGCGCCTACCGGGCGATGGGGGTGGACCAGATACAGGTGCGGTTCCGCAGTCGGAGCCGGAGCGAACTGGTCGATCAGATCGGGGAGTTCGGCGAGACTGTCGCGCCCCTGCTGACGTAGGCACGTCCCTGTGTCCCACTACCTCTCCCGTCAACTTCCGTTATGGGAGCGTGGGACGTGGCTCGACACGAGGGAGAGGGCGTGGCTTCGCAGCAGGCTCGGCGGTTTCTGGACGGTTTGCACGAGAACGTCTGGCGGGGCATGGGGCTGACGCCGAGACCGCGCTCGGCCGAGGACGGTACCGAGGCGCTGACCCTCATCAGTGACCTGTTGTCGAGGCGGGAGGGCCTGATCAGCGCCGAGGACCTGGCGGAGATGCGAGCCGGGCTGCTCCGGAACGAGGAGTTACTGCTCGACCAGACCGTGAGCAAGTACGAGAACGCGCGCACGCTGCAGCTCCTCCACAAGCTGGCCGACGACATCGATCGGGTCGGCCGGGTCCTGGGGTTCCCGATGCCGCGGCGCCCGCTGCTCGGAACCCTCCCCACCGGCCGGGTGAACGTGATGACGATGCTCGTGCCCGGCACCCGGGAGCACCTGCTGCTGTTCGAGTCGGAGTTCACGGGGTTCGCCCACCTGGCCGCGAAGGCCGTGGCCGACGTGCTGCCGTACCGGCGGAGCCCGGACGGCGGAGCCTCCTTCGACCTCGAACCGGGAAGGGTCCGCGAACGGCTCGAACAGCAGCCGCAGTCGGCACGCAGGTTCGGCGAGCTGGTGCGCGCGTATCTGGAGACGGGCATGCCGTACAAAGCGCCTCAGTACACCCAGGAACCCGTGCGCAACACCTGGGCGATGATGCTCTGCGACTCCGTCGAGCTGTTCGCCCTCGGGCACGAGTACGGGCACATCCTGAAGAACCACCTCGGCCAACAGCGCCCGGCGGCCTGGCTGGGCGGCCCGGACCTGGCCGAACCGGAGGAGCTCGCCTGGAGCAGGCAGCAGGAGTTCGAGGCGGATGCCCAGGGCCTCTCACTGTCGATGGCCGCGATGCAGTCCAGGGGCTACGACCTCCCGATCGGCTTCCTGGGAGCCGACTTCTACTTCACCATGACGCACGTCATGGAGCGCGCCATCAGCATGCTGCGCCACGGCCACGACGACGTTCCGGCTGACGAGGTACCTTCCCGGCCCTCATTGCTGAAGCGCGTGATCCGGCGCGACGGCCACAAGAAGCCCCCCGCCGATGGCGGCACGCACCCGTCCTCCGTCCTGCGGCGCCTGGCCCTGCGCTATCTGCTGACCCGTCACAACACCCCGCAGGTAGAAACCGCGATCGGGCTCGGCATGAACATGGAGCAGGTCGTGGAGATGCTCTGGCGCGACCTGCGGCCCCGCCTCCTCGAAGCCCACCGGGCCGGAGTGCGGCCGTTGCAGCGCTGGCAGGGCTGACGACCGGTCAGGCGGTGGGGCCGTACCAGACCACGCCCACCGAGGCGACGATGAGCGCGAGGGTGACGAACGTCAGGACGATCGCCGCACGCAGGTCTCGGACCGCGCGGTGGACGCGGGCGCGTTCGGCGGCCACCAGATCGGTGATCCGCCGGACCGCCTGCTCCTCCTTCGGCAGGCCGAACGCCGAGCGGGAGGCCAGGAAGGCACCCGCGCAGGCCGCCACGACGGCCAGCAGCAGGAGCACACCGACCAGCACCCGGGCTGCCGGGGCGAGGCCGACGATCGTGTCCCGGCCGCGGATCACCGAGACCGCGGTGACCAGAGTGAGCATGGCCGCCAGCGCGGTACGCCAGTTGGCCGCAGTCTCTCGCACCGCGCGCAACTCGTCGGCGGTGTAGGCGCGAACGGCCAGGGAGAGCGCGTGGTCCTCGGAAGGGTCCGCCGGACCGGGTGTGACACGGACGGCCATCGGTCAGGCGCCCCACTCGACATGCAGGGACCAGGACGCGCCGCAACCGGTCGCACCCTCCGGTGCGCCGGGGTGCGGGACGCGGCAACCGCACGAGCCGAAGACGTCGTGCGAGCGGTTCGCCGCGGCCGCGCGGCGGGCGGCGTCACGCAGCAGGGCGCCGATCCCGGGGCGCAGAGGGTCGTCGCGGTCCATCGCGCGGTAGCTGACGAGAGGTTCGGCGTGGGCGAAGGCGTGGCCGCAGCGGGGACAGGGCCCGGCGACGAGGATGACCTCGGGGGCGGTCTCGTCGGGCTCGACCCGTACGGTGGCCGACCTCACCATGGCCGCGTTCCACTCGGCGCGGCCCTCCACGGCGTACTCGAGAACCTCGTCGGCCACGACTTCCCCCTTGCGCACGCGCTACGACCGGACCAGGTTAGCGACCCGGCGTGGTGGAGATCAGGACTCCGCAAGAAGTGCTGCGAGTACCTCCTCCGGTGCGGTGCCCCGGGTGAGAGTGAAGTCCGGCCTGATCTTCTTGAAAGCTTGAACATGTCCACGCCGGCCGACGTATGTACGGACGTACTGACGTAGACGTACGCCCGTACGCTTCGGCGGAAGGACACAATGACGTGCGCACTTCCCAGAAACTCACCGTCGCCCTCGCCTGTTCCGAGGACGTCTGGCCGCACCCCGACTGGCCTGCCCCGGACGATCCCTACGTCGGACGGGTGGTGCCCCTGGGCGTGGCGGCGGACGTCGTGATCCTCTACCACGACGACCCCGCCGCGGCCGTACGGGAACTGCCCGCCACCGACATCCCCGCGATCGTGATCAGCCCCTGCCGGGACACCGAGGCCATCGTCGAGGTGTTCCGGGGCGGGGCGGGCTATCTGGTCGAGGGCGACTACTGCACCTGCATGCTCTCCTCCGCCGTCGTGGGCGCCACCGTCGGGCACACCTACCTCTCGCCGGCGGCCTGCGCGGCCCTGCGGGAGGGGGCCCGCCGGCTGCCCACCGGCGGGGCGGCGCTGGAGCGGCTGCGGGAACTGCTCTCGCCGCGCGAACGGCAGATCATGGAGCTGCTGTCGACCGGTCTGGGCGCGCAGGAGATCGGGCTGCGATTACGGCTGAGCGAGAAGACCGTCCGCAACAACCTCAGCAACATCTACGCCAAGCTCGACGCACGCGGAAGCACGGACGCGGTCCTGCGCTGGCTGGGAGCCACACCCGTGCTTCGCACCTGAGAACCGGAAACCGGCCCGGCAACCGAACAGGCAACCGTGGATTACGGCGCCGGCACCTCCGTCAGCGGGATTTCGACGTCGGTGACGTTCTCGCCGCCCTGACCGAATCCTGGTTCCGCCCTCAGGGCGCGCGTCGAGTTCTGGATGCCGGATGCTTCGGGAGTCCCGCATTTCACATTGCGCAGCCAGAGCCGGCCGTCGGGAGTTCCGTTCTTCAGGATCTGCGGATAGAAGACGTGGACGCCCGTGGAGCCCTCGCTCGGCGAGAAGAAGACCTTCTGTCCGTCCTGCGCTTCCTGGTAAGTGGCCCGCAGGAATCCGCTCACGTCGGTGCGCTTGGCGGACCACATGAAGAACCCGAGGCTGTCGGGCTGCACGGTGTCCGTCCGGCTGAACGCCAGAGTCGTCGTCTTGTCGTCACGCGTGATGTTGATCTCCGAGGTGTTGAACTTCACGCCGATCTCGAAGAAGGAGTTGCCGAGCTTGGTGTCGGCGGCGGCGGTGAATCCGTCCTCCAGCTGGACGATGCGGGTCACCGAGGCACTCACGTTGAAGGACTTCGAGGCCGTGCCGGTCGAACCGCAGTTGTCGGTGACCGCGGAGACACGCTGGTTGGGCCCGAGGTTGTCCCGCTTGAACTGGACGTCGACGAACTCGCAGTTCTCCAGCTTGTCCGAGTCCGCCGCGCAGTCGGCGGTCACCTCGGAGGCGGTGGCGGCACCCGCCGAGTTCATCAGCGGTACGGCCACCGCGAGGGCCACCAGCGGTGACAGGGCTAGGGTGACGCGCTTCTTCTTGCTCCGGTGGGCTCTGGAGCGGGCGGCGCGAGTCATGGGTTCTCCTGGTGTGGGGGGTGGCTTGTGATCAGCAGTCGGTCAGTACGGCCTTGGAGGTGCCGTCCGCGACGCCGGGGGCACCGGCCGCGCCCGGCAGGATGACGGGGCCCTCGACGACCTCCGGCGCCACGAAGTTCTGCTCGGGGGAGGGGTTGCGCGCGAAGCCGCCCGGGTCGGCGTCGACCCGCACCCGCCATTCGCCGGTCATACGCTGCATCTTCGGCGTGAACTCCATGTGCAGGACCTTGCCGACCGGCACCTCCCGCTCTTCCGTGTCCCCGGCCGTCGCCGACTTGATGGTCATGTCGAGGGTGCCCTTGTGCTTGAGCCAGGAGCCGCTCAGGGCGCCGAAGAGCCCTCCGCCGCCGCCCTGCTGGGTGACGGTGTACTTGCCCTGGCCCTGAGCGGCCGTCGCCGACCAGGTGATCGACACCTTCGCCGGCTCGGTGGCGTTCGGTTCGCAGTTCGGGAAGTCGATGGAGGACTTCTCGGTCGGCCCGTCGAATGTCTCGAACTTGGTCTCCACGAAATCGCAGTTGTCGGACCCGAAGGACGGCCCGGCGATCGGGTGCCCGCCGAAATCGAAAATGTCCTGCTCTTTCCCGTTGAGCACCTCGGCCCGCTTGCACATATCCATGATCTGGTCCGGCGTCTTCTCCTCGGCGGCGTTCGCCGACGGCAGGAGTACGGCGGCCAGGGCCCCGCCGGTCACGACGGCCGATCCGACGGCCACGAACCTGATCTTCCTGTTCTTCAGTCTGCGTCTGGACATGGCGAGGATTCTGGATTCCCGTGACGCACGCGCGACAGGGTCAAACATCCCTACCTGTGGGTTCGTGAGATTCGCCTCAGCAACCGCCGGTACTTGTATCTGACGCAACGTCAGGTATGGCGCTACGATGCCAAGTCCACGACGCAGGTCGCCGTGTCCACCCATCGAAGGGGGCCGTAATGGGCAAGCTCGACGGACGGGTTGTCATCGTCACCGGGGCGGCGCGCGGGCAGGGCGAGCAGGAGGCACGGCTGTTCGCCGCGGAGGGCGCGGGCGTCGTCGTCGCCGATGTGCTCGACGACCAGGGCGAGGCCCTCGCCGAGGAGATAGGCGCGCTGTACGTCCACCTCGACGTGGGCCTGGAGGCCGACTGGCAGGCCGCCGTCGCCGCCGCGCGCGGGGCGTACGGCCACGTCGACGGGCTGGTCAACAACGCCGGCATCCTGCGCTTCAACTCCCTCGTCGACACCCCGCTCGACGAGTTCATGCAGGTCGTACGGGTCAACCAGGTCGGCTGCTTCCTCGGTGTCAAGACCGTCGCACCGGAGATGGCCGACGGCGGCACGATCGTCAACACGGCCTCGTACACCGCGGTGACCGGCATGGCGGCCGTAGGGACGTACTCCGCCACCAAGCACGCCATCCTCGGTCTCACCCGGGTCGCCGCCCTGGAACTGGCGCCCCGCGGCATCCGGGTCAACGCCATGTGCCCCGGCGCCATCGACACCGCGATGTCCAACCCGTCACTGCTGGACCCGGAGGCGGACGCCGAGGAGACGTCGAGGGCGCTCGACGGGCTCTACCGCAAGCTCGTGCCGCTCGGCCGGATCGGGAGGCCGGAGGAGGTGGCGCGGCTGGCGCTGTTCCTGACCTCGGAGGACTCGTCGTACATCACGGGGCAGCCGTTGGTGATCGATGGCGGCTGGCTTGCGGGTGTCAGCGTCATCTGACCATCCGTCAGCTATTGACCCGTCATGCCGGTGGTGCCACAGTCGTCAAAACTGACGGTACGTCAGAAATCTTCGTGACCGGGGACGGTGAACCTCCTTGGAATTCGGGCTCTTTGTACAGGGATACGTGGGCAAGCGCGCCGAGACCGACCCGCTCGCCGAGCACAAGGCGCTGATGGAGGAGACCGAGTACGTCATCCAGGCGGACAAGTCGGGCTTCAAGTATGCGTGGGCGTCCGAACACCACTTCCTGGAGGAGTACTCGCATCTGTCGGCCAACGACGTGTTCCTCGGCTACCTGGCGCACGCCACCGAGCGCATCCACCTCGGGTCCGGCATCTTCAATCCGCTGGCCCAGGTCAACCACCCCGTCAAGGTCGCCGAGAAGGTCGCCATGCTCGACCACCTCTCGCAGAACCGCTTCGAGTTCGGCTCGGGCCGCGGTGCCGGCTCGCACGAGATCCTCGGGTTCATACCGGGCGTGACCGATATGAACTACACCAAGGAGATCTGGGAAGAGACCATCGCCGAGTTCCCCAAGATGTGGCTCCAGGACGAGTACGCCGGCTTCCAGGGCAAGCACTGGTCGCTCCCGCCCCGCAAGGTGCTGCCCAAGCCGTACGGGAAGTCGCACCCGGCGATGTGGTACGCCGCCGGGTCGCCGCCGTCGTACGCGATGGCCGCGAAGAAGGGGCTCGGGGTGCTCGGGTTCAGCGTGCAGAAGGTCGCCGACATGGAGTGGGTGCTGGAGCAGTACAAGACGGCCGTCGTGAACGCGGAGCCGATCGGGGACTTCGTCAACGACAACGTGATGGTGACGACCACGGCGATCTGCGCGCCCACGCACGCGGAGGCGATCGAGACCGCGGTGCGAGGTGGGCTGCACTATCTGCCGTCGTTGGTGTTCCGGTACCACGACACGTTCCCTCGGCCTGAGGGGTTCCCGGTGTGGCCGGAGACCCTGCCCGAGTACACGCCGGAGTTCGTGGAGCTTCTCATCGAGGAGGAGCTGCTGATCTGCGGGGATCCGGACGAGGTGCTCACGCAGTGCAAGCGGTGGGAGCAGGCCGGGGCGGATCAGTTGTCCTTCGGGCTGCCTGTGGGGGTGCCGAAGGAGGAGACGCTGCGGACGATTCGGTTGATCGGGGAGCACGTGATTCCGAAGATCGATACGGATCCTGTGCATCGGACCACGCGGTTCCGGAGGGGCGTCTGATCGTCGGCGGCGGCCGCGGGCGGGTGGGGCTGGTCGCGCCCACGCGGCGGAGCCGCAGATCGACACAGCCCCGCGCCCCTTCAGGTAGGACATGTCCCCGTAAGTGAAAAGGGAGCCCCCATGCTTGATCACGTCATCAAGGGTGCGACCGTCGTCGACGGGACCGGTGCGCCTGCGTACACCGCCGACGTCGGCATTCGCGACGGCCGTATCGCCGTCATCGGCACCGTCACCGAAGAGGCCCGCAGCAGCGAGGACGCCGCCGGACTCGTCCTCGCCCCCGGGTTCGTCGACCCGCACACCCACTACGACGCCCAGCTGTTCTGGGATCCGTACGCGACTCCCTCCCTCAACCACGGCGTCACCACCGTGGCCGCCGGGAACTGCGGGTTCACCCTCGCGCCCCTCCACCCGGACCGGCCCGAGGACGCGGACTACACGCGGCGGATGATGTCCAAGGTCGAGGGGATGTCGTTGGTCGCGCTGGAGGAAGGGGCGCCCTGGAGTTGGAGTTCGTTCGGTGAGTATCTGGACGCGCTCGAAGGGCGGATCGCGGTCAACGCCGGGTTCATGGTGGGGCATTGCGCGCTGCGGCGGTACGTGATGGGGGCCGAGGCGGTCGGTGGGCAGCCGAGCGGTGAGCAGCTCGACGCGATGCTCAGGCTGTTGCACGACGCCATGGACGCCGGTGCCTGGGGGTTCTCCACCACTCAGTCGTCGAGCCACTCCGACGGGGACGGAAAGCCGGTGGCCTCCCGGCACGCGCGGCCGGAGGAGCTGCTGGCGCTGTCGCGGGCGGTCGGCGAGCACGAGGGGACGCAGATCGAGGCGATCGTCGCGGGGTGTCTGGACCAGTTCAGCGACGCCGAGATCGACCTGTTCGTGGAGATGAGCGCCGCCGCGGGACGGCCGCTGAACTGGAACGTCCTGACCATCGACTCCGCCGTCCCGGAGCGGGTGCCGCGCCAGCTGCTGGCCGGCGAGCGGGCCCGGAAGGCCGGCGGGCGCGTGGTGGCCCTCACCATGCCGATCCTCACCCCGATGAACATGTCGCTGGGCACCTTCTGCGCGCTGAACCTCATCCCCGGCTGGGGGGAGGTCCTCGCGCTGCCGGTGCCCGAGCGGATCGCCAAGCTGCGCGAACCCGACGTACAGACCGAACTGCTCCGGCACGCCACCTCCAAGGAGGCCGGTGTCTTCCGCCGGCTGACGAACTTCGCGCGCTATGTCATCGGCGACACGTACAGCGAGGCGAACGCCGGGCTGACCGGCCGGATCGTGGAGGACATCGCCCGCGAGCGCGGCCAGGAACCCTTCCAGTGCCTGGTGGAGATCTGCGCCGCCGACGATCTGCGCACCGTCCTGTGGCCCATGCCCACCGACAACGACCCCGCCTCCTGGACCCTGCGCGCCGAGACCTGGCAGCACGAGGACGTCCTGCTCGGCGGGTCCGACGCCGGGGCGCATCTGGACCGGATGTGCGGGGCGCCGTACACGACGCGGTTCCTCGGGGACTGTCTGCGCGGTCGGAAGCTGGTGGGTCTGGAGCAGGCCGTGAAGATGCTGACCGACGATCCGGCGCGGCTGTTCGGGCTGCGGGAGCGGGGGAGGGTCGCGGAGGGCTTCCATGCCGATCTGGTGCTGTTCGACCCGGAGCGGATCGACGCCGGTACGGCCACCCTGGTGCACGACCTGCCGGGTGACAGCCCACGGCTGGACTCCAAGGCGATCGGCGTACGGGCCGTGTGGGTCAACGGGGTCGAGGCGATCCGGGACGACGCGGTGACCGGGGCCGTGCCCGGGCGGGTGCTGCGGTCCGGGCGGGACACCAGGACGGTGGCCACCAGGTGAGCCGCGAAGGGGCGGGGCGGCAGCGGCTGTTCGTCGGGGGCTCGTGGGTGGAGCCGGAGGGCGGGCACTACGGCGTCGTCGACCCGGCCTCCGAGGAGACCGTCGGGTGGGCTCCGGAGGCCTCGCGGGATCAGGTGCACGCGGCCTGCGCCGCGGCCCGCGAGGCCTTCGGGCCGTGGTCGCGTACGACGCCGGAGGAGCGGGCGGCCGTGCTGGCCCGTACGGCGCGGATCATCGGCGAGCGTTTGGCGGCGTACGCCGAACTCGCCCAGGCCGAGACCGGGGCGACGACCGGCACGGCGCGGGGCATGCAGGTCGGGGTGGGTGCCGCCCGTTTCCGGCGGTACGCGCGCGTGGAGCCCGCCGAGTGGGCCGTCCCGCCGCAGATCAACGAGGCCGGGCCGATGGGGAAGGCAGGCGTGATGGGCGCGCTGGCGGTCCGCCAGCCCGTCGGGGTCGTCACCTGCGTCACCTCGTACAACAACCCGTGGGCCAACCCGGCCGGCAAGATCGCCCCCGCGCTGGCCATGGGCAACACGGTCGTCGTGAAGCCGGCCCCGCAGGATCCCCTGTCCGTCTACCGGATGGCGGAGGCGCTGGAGGCCGCGGGCGTGCCGGCGGGTGTCGTGAACGTCGTCTCCGGCCGCGCGGTCGAGGTCGGCGAGGCGGCCGTCTCCTCGCCGGACGTCGACATGGTGAGCTTCACCGGGTCCACGGCGGTCGGACAGCGCATCGCCGAGGTGTGCGGACGGGACATGAGACGCCAGCTGATGGAGCTCGGCGGGAAGGGCGCGGCGGTCGTCTTCGACGACGCGGACGTCGGCTCGGCGGTGGCCGGGATCGGGACGACGTTCTCCTTCTACAGCGGGCAGATCTGCACAGCCCCCACGCGGGTGCTGGCCCAGCGGGGCGTGTACGACCGGCTCGTCGCGCAACTGGCCGCCTACGCCGGGCGGTTGACGGTCGGGGATCCGCGTGCGGCGGACACGGTCGTCGGGCCGGTGATCTCGGCGGAGCACCGGGACCGGGTGGAGTCGTACGTGGAGACGGGCCGCAAGGAAGGTGCCGTGGTGGTGGCAGGAGGCGAACGGCCGTCGTACGAAAAGGGGTTCTACGTCGCGCCCACCCTCCTCGCCGACTGCACCAACGACATGCGCGTCGCCCGGGAGGAGATCTTCGGGCCGGTCGTCTGCGTCATCCCCTTCGACGACGAGGAAGAGGGCATCGCCCTCGCCAACGACACCGACTATGGCCTGATCGACTACGTCTGGTCCGGCGACGTGGCCCGCGCCTTCCGGGTCGCGCGGCGGCTGCGAGCCGGCGGGGTCGGGATCAACACCGTCGGCCGCAACATGGAGGCACCGTTCGGAGGGTTCAAGAAGAGCGGGGTCGGCCGGGACGTCGGGTCGTACGCGCTGCACGCCTACAGCGAGGTCCAGGCGATCGTGTGGCCGGGGTGAACGGCGGGGGCCCGGATCCGGCTCACTGAGGACGGACGGCCCCGCTCACCCGTCCAGATCCACCCGCACCGTCAGCTGCCCCACCCCGACCACTCGGACCGCCGCGCTGTTGAGCCGGGGCAGGGCGCGCAGGCGGGCGCTGGTGTCGTCGTCCGGGAGCAGGTGTGCCGTGCCGGTGTGCCAGCGGCCGCGGAGGCGGACTCGGACCCGTGGATCCGCCTTGATGTTGCGGACGTACTGGGAGCGCTCGCCGAACTCGGAGACCAGCCAGAACGAGTCGCCGACCCGGCGTCCGCCGACCGGGGTGCGGCGGGGCAGGCCGGAGACGCGGCCCGTCGTCTCCAGCAGGGTGTGGGTCGGCAGACGGCGCATGACGGCGTTGAGGCGGCGCTGGAACGCGGTGACGACGCGGTACTTGGTCTCGGGACTGCGGGGCATGGTTTGCCGGGTCTCCTGTCTCGTGGCGGCGGTGATGCCCTTCAATGTCTCTCACGCGGGATCGAACGAACTGCGGAACCCCGAACGGTCCCCTCTGCGAGAGACGGTGCCCATGCGCGTGGTGACCTGGAACCTGTGGTGGCGTTTCGGCCCCTGGGCCGAACGGCAGAAGGCCGTCCTCGCCGTCCTGCGGGACCTGCGGCCCGATGTCGTCGGCCTCCAGGAGGTGTGGGCCGCGGGCGGCGAGAACCTCGCCGGGTGGCTGGCCGACGAGCTCGGCCTGCACTGGACCTGGGCGCCCTCGCCCGCCCCCGAGCGCTGGCAGCGACGGATCGGGGAGCCCGGGGTCGACATCGGCAACGCCGTGCTGAGCCGCTGGCCGGTCGTGGAGCGGGAGGTGCTGCGGCTGCCGGTCCCCGAGGACCTCGACGACGGCCGGCTCGCCCTCTACGCGCGCCTGGACGCGCCCGGTGGTCAAGTGCCCTTCTTCACCGCCCACTTGACGTCCGCGCCGCACGCCTCGGCGGTACGCTGCCGACAGGTCGCCGCCCTCGCCGCCTTCGTCGCCGACCACCGCGCCGGCACCGACTTCCCGCCCGTCGTCACCGGGGACTTCAACGCCTGGCCCGACTCGGACGAGATCCGCGTGTTCGGCGGCATCCGCACCGCGCCCGCCGTGCCCGGCCAGGTCTTCTTCGACGCGTGGGAGTACGCCGACCCGGCCGCCCCGTCCGCCACCTGGGACCACGCCAACCCGTACGTCCACCCGGGCCTCGGCCCCGCCGCCCGCATCGACTACATCCACGTCGGCGGCCCGGCCGGCCCCGACGGCAGCGGCACCGTACGAGCGGTACGGCGGGCCGGGGACGGCCCGGTCGACGGGGTGTGGCCCTCGGACCACGCGGCGGTGGTGGCGGACCTGCAGTCCCCGGGAGCCCAGGCCCGGTCGGCCTGACGCCCAGGCCTGACCGGGGCCCCGTACAGCACGCCCTGCGCTTGACCCGGTGTGAGACCTGATGCTCGATCTCGGGTGGCGTGGGGGTGAGGAAGTCGTGCCGGAAGACCTCACGAGCGTGATCGGCGGTCTGCGGCAGGCGCCCTGACTGGTCGACGGGCGACTGAGGTCTGAGTGAAGGTTGTGTATTTCCTTTGACAATTGAGGAGCGTTGGGTGAGGCTCCCTTTGCGTTGTGCACGTCAAGACTTTGTCAAAGGGCGTGGCGCTTTGTGGCAGACGGCCTGACCCGCCGTCCGGCCACACCCGATCGACGCGTGCCCGACCTCTTCGCGGCGGCACGCAAGATCGTTGAATGTTCATTCATGGGGGAGGTCTGTTTATGATGCGGCGCGGCATGCTCTGGCGGCCGACAGCGGTGACTCTTGCGGCGTTGGCCGCGGCGACGGTCCTGAACACCGGTGCGATGGCCGGCGTTTCGCAGGCGGCGCCCGGTGAGAGAACGGGCTCCCTGGTCGAGGATTTCGCTTACCCGGATCGGGACAAGCTGTTGGCCGAGAAAGGCCTGAAGCTCACCTCCGGTGACGGGAACATCATGCTGGCCGACTGCGCCTCAGGGGCGGGTGATCTGTTGCGGATCAACAGTCGTACCAGCGGCAACGTGTGTTTCGCGGTCTCCGGGCCGGTGGGCTACCTGGCTCTGGAGATCGACAGGGCCTACCTGGCGAAGTCCGACACCCGGGACGGCGTCACGGCGACGGTGCGCACGGAGGATCCCAGGACCGGCGAGAGCAAGGTCGAGGAGACCGGCCTTGAGCCCGGGACCTGGAAGGCGGTGGGGGAGGGGCTCGATCCCGCTCTCGCGTCCACGGTGCTGGAGCTCAGTGTCGGCGCGGACAAGCCCGCGGTGGTGACCGGCGACTCTGCCCGTCCGTGGCTGTCCCGTGTCGTCGTGGGCAAGCCCGGCCAGGCGCAGGGCCGGGGGTGCAGTGGCGCGCTGGTCGACAGGACCTGGGTGCTGACCGCGGCCAGCTGTTTCTCCGACGACCCGGCCGGTGCCGTGCAGGCGGGCGAGCCCCCGCGCGAGTCCACGGCCGTCTTCGCGGGCAAGGCACCGGTGAGGATCAACTACCTGGTGCCGCGTGATGACCGTGACGTGGTGCTGGCCCGACTGGCCGCTCCGCTCACCGACATCGCCCCCGCCACCCTCGCCGGACGGGCGGCCGCCGACGGAACGGCGCTGGTCGCCGCCGGATACGGCCGTACCGACAAGGCGTGGGTGCCCACCGGTCCTCACCACAGCGACGTCACCCAGAGCGCCACCGGCGCGACGAGCGTGACGCTGACCGGCGGCCGCATCTGCAAGGGCGATGCCGGCGGTCCGGTTCTCGACGCGAGTGGTCGCATCACGGCGGTGCAGAGCCTCGCCGACCACACCGGCTGCCTGGGACAGTCCGGGCAGGGCAACGGTGCCACCGCGGCCCGCACCGACAACATCGCCGCGTGGCTGGACAGCAGCACCTTCACCGGTAAGGCCGACTTCGGTCTGGACGAGGGTGCCGGGTCCCGGCGTGTGCTGGGGGGTGCGGCGCAGGAGTTCACCGCGGCGCCGGCCGGTGGTGCCGAGCCGGGTGCTGTGGGCAAGGTCGGTTCGGCGCTGAAGCTGAACGGGACGACGGCGTACGCGGCCACGGCGGGTGCGGTGGTGGACACGACGAAGTCGTTCTCGGTGTCGGCGTGGGTGAAGCTGGACGACAAGGACAGCAACCACACGTTCCTGTCGCAGGCGGGTAACCGGGCCAGCGGGTTCCAGCTGTACTACTCCAAGGCCTACGACAAGTGGGTGTTCAACCGGCACTCCAAGGACGCCGACGACGCGGCGACCATCCGGTCGCTGAGCACGAGCGCGGCGCAGGCCGGAGTGTGGACGCACCTCGCGGGGACGTACGACGCCTCAGCGCAGAAGATTCAGCTGTTCGTGAACGGCAAGGCGCAGACGGCGACCGAGTTCACCACCCCCTGGCGGGCCACTGGCGGCCTGCAGATCGGCAGGCTGCGCTGGCAGGGCGCCTGGGTGGAGAACACCGGCGGCCTCATCGACGACGTGCGGACGGTTCAGTCGGTCCTGACGCAGGCCGACGCGACGTCGATCTCCGGCGGCACGCTTCCCGCGCACCTGCAGGAGTTGGCCTCGTTCCCGCTGGACGAGGGCGCGGGTGCCACGCGGGTCAGCGGAGGCATGGGCGCCGGCCCGGTCGCGACGGTCGCCGGGGCCGGGGCTCAGCTCGGTGCCGCGGGCAAGGTCGGTTCCGCGTTGAAGCTGAACGGGACGACGGCGTACGCGGCCACGGCCGGACCAGCCGTGGACACGACCAAGTCGTACTCCGTGTCGGCGTGGGTCAAGCTCGACAACAAGGACAGGAACCACACGTTCCTGTCGCAGGCGGGTAACCGGGCCAGCGGGTTCCAGCTGTACTACTCCAAGGCCTACGACAAGTGGGTGTTCAACCGGCACTCCAAGGACGCCGACGACACGGCGATCGTCCGGTCGATGAGTACGGACGTGGCGCAGACCGGGGTGTGGACGCATCTGGCCGGGGTGTACGACGCGTCGGCCAAGAAGATCCAGCTGTTCGTGAACGGCAAGCCCCAGGCGGCGGTCGACTTCACCACCCCGTGGCGTGCGTCGGGCGGCCTGCAGATCGGCCGACTGTACCACAAGGGCACCTCTCAGGAGCACCTGGCCGGGACGATCGACAACGTCCGTGTCTGGGACCGCGCCGTCGGAGTCGACGAGATCTTCAACGACGGCATCCAGGTCATGAACTGACGGTCGCTGAACCGTTTCCTTTCCTGGGCCCGGTACGGCAGGTCCTGTCGTACCGGGCCCCGGTTTCCTTCAGGCGCCGGAGACACGCTCTCCGCTCCCCTGATCGTTTGATGAGCAGGATCAGTGATGAGACTCAAGAGCAGCTTCGTGCTGCCGTTAACAGTGACAACAGCGTTGGCCACGGCCCTGCCGGCAACCGCTGCGACTGCCCGGCCCGTGGCATCGCCCCCGGCGCAGGCACACTCCGCCCGGTCGGCCGGTCCCGCCGAGACAGCGGCTTTCGGTCTGGACGAGGGTGCCGGGTCGCGGCGTGTGCTGGGGGGTGCGGCGCGGGAGTTCACGGCGGCGCTGGCCGGTGGTGCCGAGCCGGGTGCTGTGGGCAAGGTCGGTTCGGCGCTGAAGCTGAACGGGACGACGGCGTACGCGGCCACGGCGGGTGCGGTGGTGGACACGACGAAGTCGTTCTCGGTGTCGGCGTGGGTGAAGCTGGACGACAAGGACAGCAACCACACGTTCCTGTCGCAGGCGGGTAATCGGGCCAGCGGGTTCCAGCTGTACTACTCCAAGTCCTTCGACAAGTGGGTGTTCAACCGGCACGCCACGGACAGCGATGACACGGATATCGTCCGCGCGCTGAGCAAGGATGCCGCGCAGCCGGGGGTTTGGACCCATCTGATCGGCTCCTATGACGCGGGCAAGCAGACGCTGTCGCTGTTCGTGAACGGCCGGCTCCAGCAGTCGGTGCCGGTCACCGCCGCCTGGCGGGCCACTGGCGGTCTGCAGATCGGCAGGCTGCGCTGGCAGGGCGCATGGAAGGAGAACGCGGCCGGCCTCATCGATGACGTGCGGACGGTTCAGTCGGTCCTGACGCAGGCCGACGCGACATCCATGTACGGCGGCGAATTGCCGGAGCGACTACAGGAGTTGGCGTCGTTCCCGCTGGACGAGGGCCCCGGTGCCACACGGGTCAGTGGGGGCATGGGCGCCGGTCCGGTGGCGACGTTGGCCGGGGGCGGGGCCGAGCTCGGTGTCGCGGGCAGAACCGGCACCGGGTTGAGGCTGAACGGGTCGTCTGCGTACGCGGCCACGGCGGGTGCGGTGGTGGACACGACGAAGTCGTTCTCGGTGTCGGCGTGGGTGAAGCTGGACGACAAGGACAGCAACCACACGTTCCTGTCGCAGGCGGGTAATCGGGCCAGCGGGTTCCAGCTGTACTACTCCAAGTCCTCCGACAAGTGGGTGTTCAACCGGCACTCCAAAGACGCCGACGACACGGCGATCGTCCGGTCGATGAGTACGGACGTGGCGCAGACCGGGGTGTGGACGCATCTGGCCGGGGTGTACGACGCGTCGGCCAAGAAGATCCAGCTGTTCGTGAACGGCAAGCCCCAGGCGGCGGTCGACTTCACCACCCCGTGGCGCGCGTCGGGCGGACTGCAGATCGGCCGGGTGTTCTACCAGGGCACCTTCCAGGAGCACTTCGCCGGAACCGTCGACGCCGTACGCGTCTGGGACAGGCCCGTCGTGATCGGCTGCTCCCGTACGTACGCGATCGGGCACCGGGGCGCACCCGAGATCGCCCCGGAGAACACGATCGCCTCCCTGGAGGCGGCCGTCGATCGCGGTGCGGACTGGGTCGAGACCGATGTGCAGTTCACCAAGGACGGCCATCCGGTCCTCATGCACGACGACACCGTGGACCGGACGACTGACGGCACGGGACGCGTCGACCAACTCACCGCCGAGGAGATATCCAGGCTCACGGTGACGGGCGGTGGAAGCGTCCCCACGCTGGAACAGGCGCTGTCCTCCCTCAAGCCCAGGTCCGCCCGGCTGCTGCTGGAGATCAAGGGGCCACAGACCTCCGCGGCCGTCGACCACGCCCTCCGGCTGGTCTCCGAGGCCGGGATGACCGATCGGACGCTGCTCCAGTCCTTCGACGAGGACGTGGTGCGGGACGCGGCGGCCTCACCGTACGGGACCAAGGTCGCCTTGCTCCGGTCGCAACTCGACGCCAACCCCGTGGCCACGGCCCGCGCGTTCTCGCTCGGCACCTATGCCGTGAAGCTCAACGGTCTCGCGGCCCGGCCCGCGGTGGTGGACCAGCTCAGGGCGGCCGACGTCGACGTGTTCGTGTGGACGATCAACAGCACGAGTGAATGGAAGACCGCGGCCTCCTGGGGAGTCGACGGCGTCATCACCGACCGGCCGGACGGATTCCGGGAGTGGCGGCAATCCCACTGCGTCGAGAAGTAGTTCTCGGCGACGTTCCGCTCCCTTCTCGGCCCGGCGTACGGCCCCTGGGGGGCCGGAGTTTGTCAGCCGACTCATGTGACCAAGGAGAGGAAGGCTTTGAAAAGCAGGTTGAGAGGTGCGTCGGGACGGCGCGGCGTCGTGGCCATGCTGATGTCCCTGGCACTGGCCGTGGGCATGGACCTGAGTCCTGCCGCGGCCGACGAGATGCAGGTGTACGAGAGATCGGACGTCCTGGCGGCATGGGAATACGGCGGTCCCGGGGTGCGCCGGGCGGCCGAGGCCGCTCTGGTGGGTTCGGACGACGACGTCCGTACCTTCCTGTCCCAGGATCTTCCGGTTCTGGAGGAGCAGGACCTGCGGGTGCAGGTCGCCCAGATCATGGCCATCGGCGGTCCGGGTGTGCGTGCGGCGGCCAACGAGGCGCTGGACGGCGGGGTCGAGGAACTCCAGGCATTCCTGAACGAGGCCTTCATCCAGCCCTATGACGACGATCTGCGTGTCGAGGTGGCGCAGATCATGGCCGCCGGCGGCCCGGGTGTGAAGGCCGCGGCCAACAAGGCGCTGGACGGTTCGGCCGACGACTGGCGCGCGTTCATCGACCGGGGTCAGGACACGGCGCGCGAAGCGGACAACCAGGTCCAGACCTCGCAGCTGATGACTGCGGGCGGCCCGAATGTGAAGAAGCTCGCACAGCAGGCTCTGAACGGTTCCGCCGAGGACGTCCAGGAGTTCCTGGACCATGGGTGGCAGGTCGCGGCCGCGCGGGACCAGGAGGCGCTCAGCGTCTCCCAGTTGGCCAAACTGGCGGACCAGGCACAGAAGCAGGCCACGAAGCTGACCGAGGAGGCCAAGGAGGAAGCCGCCAAGGCGGAGAAGGCGACAAAGCGGGCCAAGGAAGCGGCACAGGTCGCGGCGAAGGAGGCCCAGGAGGCCAAGAATTCGGCCGGCAAGGCCGCGGCGGCAGCGTCGCGGGCGGCGGCTGCGGCTGACCGGGCGGCTCAGGCGGCGCTTACGGGGTTGTCCGCCGCGGCGGCGGCCAACAAGGCCGCCTGGGCGGCCGCGACGGCCGCGACCCAGGCGGCCTACGCGGCCAGCC
>CBFGZZ010000115.1:0-23343 GCA_965653385.1 uncultured Streptomyces sp.
GCAAATCCAGCCCCTCCGGCGTTTGAGGAGCGGGGTCTGGGGCGGAGCCCCAGAAAGGGGCGCGGGGCTGTGTCAATTTGCGGCTCCGCCGCGTGGGCGCGACCAGCCCCCACCGGCCGGCCCCCCGAAGGACGACCCGGGGTCGAAGGGGCCGAGCCCCTGAGGATGGGACGGGTAGGGGCGGCGGGGGCGACGAAAGTCAGCTCCGTCCCGGTCGGCCCAGGATCCCCCGCTCGTACCCCGTCGCCACCGCCGCCGCCCGGTCCTTGACGCCCAGTTTGGCGTACAGGTGGGTGAGGTGGGTCTTGACGGTGGCCTCGCTGATGAAGAGTTCGCGGGCGATGTCGCGGTTGGATGTGCCCTTGGCGACCAGGGCGAGGACCTCGCGTTCGCGGGTGGAGAGGGGTTCGTTGCCGGGAGCCTTGGGGGTGCGGACGGCGGAGACCAGGCGGGAGGCGACGGCCGGGGAGAGGACCGTGCGGCCCTCGGCCGCCGCGCGGACGGCCGTGAAGAGTTCGTCGCGCGGGGCGTCCTTCAGCAGATAGCCCGTCGCGCCCGCCTCGATCGCGGGCAGGGTGTCCGAGTCGGTGTCGTACGTGGTGAGGACCAGAACCTTCGCGCGGGCGGCGCGGCGGGTCAGTTCCCGGATGGCGTCGACTCCGCCGCCACCCGGCATGCGCAGGTCCATGAGGATCACGTCCGGGTCGAGGGCGGTGGCGCGGTCGACGGCCTCGACGCCGTTCGACGCCTCGCCGAGGACGGTGAATCCGGGCGCGGACTCGAACATGCCGCGCAGACCGTCCCGTACGACGGGATGGTCGTCGACGATCAACAGCGAGATGTCACTGGTCATGGCGGACCAACGGTACGCGAGCCGACAGCGCCGTGCCGTGCCCCGGCTCGGACTCGACGGTGAGGGAGCCGGCGATGCGTTCGGCGCGGGCGCGCATGCCGGCGAGGCCGAAGCCGCCGGTGCGGGAGCGCTCGGGGAGGACGAGCGGGTCGAAGCCCCGGCCGTCGTCGCGGATGTCGAGGATCACGACGTCGCCGAGGAAGGAGAGGGTGACGCCGACGCGGGTGGCGTGCGCGTGCCGGGCCGCGTTGGAGAGGGCTTCCTGGGCGATCCTCAGCAGGGTCGCCGAGAGCTCGTCGTGGAGTTGTTCCGCGGCGCCGGTGACCGTGAAGTCGGCGCGTACACCGGTGCGTTCGGCCCATTCGGTGACCGTGCTCTTCAGGGCCTGCGGCAGTCCGTCGTGCTCCAGGGCCACGGGGGCGAGGTTGTGCACGGAGCGGCGGGCCTCGCCGAGGCTGTGGCGGGCGAGGGTCGCGGCGCGGTCGAGGTGGGTGCGGGCAGTCACCAGGTCGGGGGCGCTCGCCACGACCTGGAGCTGGGCGATGATGCCGGTCAGGCCCTGGGCGATGGTGTCGTGGATCTCGGCGGCGAGGCGGCGGCGCTCGTCCGCGACGCCCGCTTCCCGGGCCTGGACGAGGAGTTGGGTGTGGAGGGCGGCGTTCTCGTCGAGCGCCTGCTGCAACGCCGTGTTGGTGCGCTCGAGTTCGGCGATGGTCGCGGCCTGGGCGTCGACGTGCTCCTGTTCCTTCTCGGCGAACCGGGCGAAGACGGCAGTCATCCCGACGTGCGCGCCGAGGACCGCCGCGAACACCGCCCAGACCGTCCACGACCGCAGGTTGGACATGCCGCCGACGTTCGAACCGGCCATGACGACGGCGGTGGCGAACAGTCCGGGCTTCACCAGCGGCCGGGGCAGCAGGCGGTCCGCGGTGAAGTAGCCGAGGATGGCGTAGAAGGCGAAGAAGGGATTGAGCCAGGTGAGAACGAAGGCGATGGCCCAGCGCGCCACGAAGTAGCAGGCGCCCGCGGCCGACGGCCCGCTCGGCATCCTTTCCCACCACATCTGCAGTCCCAGCGCGGCGAGGACCAGCAGCGCGACGGTGCTCCACGCCGCCCGGTCCATGGGGATGACGTCCCTCGTGGCGGCGGAGATGACGAGCCCGGTCCCCAGCAGGGCGTACGGCCCCCACCGCTCGAACCGGGTCCACCACTGTTCGCTGCCGCGTGTCGCCCCCATGGGCTCAGTCTGCACGGCCCGCCCCCTACTCCCAGCGGAACCAGCGCGCGGCCACCACCGACAGCACCACGGTCCAGCCGGCCGTGACGCCCAGGTGGGTCCAGCCGGGCCAGTCGCCCACCATGGCATCGTTCAGGGCCTGCGCGGCGGCACCGAACGGCGTGAGCCCGACGACGTCGGCCAGGACGTCGGGCATGGCCTGCACCGGCAGCCACACTCCCGCGCAGAACAGCATCGGGAAGGACACCGCCGTCCCGACGGCCCCCGCGATCTTCACCGTCCGGGACACCGCCGCGATGACCGATCCCAGGGCGAGCGCGACGAGCACCGCGAGGACCAGCGCGAGCAGATAGCCGTACGGCTGCTGCGGCAGTCGTACGTCGTAGGCGAACCGCCCGACCGCGAGCGCCAGCAGCGCCGAGAGCACTGCGGCCAGGGCGTGCACCAGCATCTGCGCGGACAGCAGCGCCGACGGCCGGACCGGGGTGGTGGACATACGGCGCAGGATGCCCTGCTCCCGGTAGCCGGTCAGGCCCGTCGGCATCGACTGCACACCGGCGACGATCATGCCGACCAGCACGGCCACGGGCACGTAGGTGTCGATGACGCGCAGACCGTCGAGCCCGTCCTGGGGCTCGCGGAACGCCGGGACGGCGCCGAGGATCGCCAGCAGCAGCGGCGGGAACACCAGGATCCAGAAGAGGCTGCCCGGTTCGCGGGCGAGCAGCCGGGCCTCGGTGCGCAGTACGGCGGTGTTCATGACGTGGTCTCCGTGAGGTCCGTCCTGGTGAGGTCCAGGAACGCGTCGTCCAGCGTGGCGTCGCTGACGCGCAGTTGGTGGGCGGTGATGCGGTGGCGGGCGAGCAGCGTGATCACGGCGTTGACCGTCTCGTCGCTGCCGGCGAGAGTCACGCGGCCGTCCCTCAGCTGTACGGAAGCCAGCTCGGGCAGGGCGCTCAGCTCCCCCTCGTCCAGCGGTGCGGACGGCGTGAAGGTGATCACCGTGGCTCCGGCAGAGCGGCGGATCAGCCCGGCCGGGGTGTCCAGGGCGGCGACACGGCCCTTGTCGATCACGGCGATCCGGTCGCAGAGCCGCTGCGCCTCCTCCATGAAGTGGGTGACGAGCAGGACGGTGACCCCGCTGTCCCGCACCTCCTCGATGAGCTGCCAGGTGTCCCGGCGGGCCCGCGGGTCGAGGCCGGTGGTCAGCTCGTCCAGGACGACGATCCGGGGGTTGCCGACCAGGGCGAGCGCGATGAACAGGCGCTGCTTCTGGCCGCCGGAGAGCTTGCCGAACCGGGTGCCGAGCCGGTCGGCCAGGCCCAGGCGTTCGGCGAGGGGGCGCCAGTCGGCGGGGTGCGGGTGGAAGGCGGCGTACAGCTCGAGCGCCTCGCGCACGGTGAGTTTCTCCTGGAGGCGGCCCTCCTGGAGCTGGGCGCCCAGGACATGAGCGACCTTGTCGTGCTCGGCGACGGGATCGAGGCCGGTCACCCGGACGCGGCCGGCGTCGGGGACACGCAGGCCCTCGACGCACTCGACGGTGGTGGTCTTGCCGGCGCCGTTCGGGCCGAGGATGCCGAAGATCTCACCCTCGTCGACGCTGAAGGAGACGCCGTCGATGACGGTCCGGCCGCCGTACGACTTGCGCAGATCGGTGACTTCGATGACGGACATGGCATCAGGGTCGCGGCGGTGCGGGGTGCCGCACATCGGCCGTCGCGCTCGAAGGCGCATCGGCCGATCGGTTGACGGTGCCGTACGACCTCTCACCGCCCGGCCCGGTACGACCCCTCGAACACGCAGGTCGTAGGTCCAGCGGCCGATGGCGGACCGGCCAAAACTCGGTGGGCACTGTCAGTGGCGATCCGTAGGCTCGCTGCTGATGGTGACGACACGTGCAACCGCCGAGGAAAGTCCTGACCGAACCGACCGGACCGACCGTTCCGCCGTGCGGACGCTGCTGCGGCTGTGGCCGTATGTGCGGCCGGTGCGGGTGCGGTTGTTCACCGCCGCGGCCGTGGCGATCGTCGCCTCCTGCCTGGCGCTGGTCATCCCGCTCGTCCTGAAGTGGATGGTCGACGGTCCCGTCGCCGACCGGGATCCGGCCGGAGTGTGGCTCGGCGCGCTGTATCTGCTGCTGCTCGGGTTCGGGGAGGCGTTGCTGTTCGGGCTGCGGCGGTGGCTGGTGGCGCGGCCGCTGGCGGGTGTCGAGGCGTCGATGCGGGCGGATCTGTACCGGCATCTGCAGCGGCTGCCGGTGGCGTTCCACGACCGGTGGGCGTCGGGACAGCTGCTGTCGCGGGGCACGACCGATCTGATGCTGCTGCGCATGTTCCTCGCGTTCCCACTGACGTTCCTGCTGGTCAACAGCGTGACGATCCTGGTCGGCGTGATCATCATGCTGCTCCAGGACTGGACCCTGGGCCTGGTCATCCTCGTCCCGGCCGTGCCCGTGATGGTCACCTGCGTGGTCTTCGAGAAGCGGTACGCCTCAGTGGCGCGTCGCGCGCAGGACCAGGTGGGCGATCTGACGACGGTCGTCGAGGAGAGCGTGCTCGGGATCCGCATCGTCAAGGGCTTCGGCCGGCACCGCAGTCAGGCCCGGGCGTTCCGGGAGCTGTCCCGGACCCTGCGCGGCACGGAACTGCGCAAGGCCCGGCTGCTGGCCACGATCTGGGGTGTCATCGTGACCCTGCCGGAACTGGCCATCGGGGCGGCGCTGGTGCTGGGCTCGATCCAGGTGGCGGACGGGGAGCTGTCGGCCGGCACGCTGGTGGCCTTCCTGTCGACGGCCCTCGCACTGCGCTGGCCCGTCGACTCGATCGGCTTCCTGCTGGCGATGAGCCAGGAGGCGGCGACGGCGACGGAGCGCTATTTCGAGGTGATGGACGAAACGCCGGAGCCGGATGGAACGCCGGAAAGGGACGCCCCCCAAAGGGGCGCGGGGCTGAGTCGACATGCGGCTCCGCCGCGGGGCGCGACCAGCCCCCACGAGCCCGCGGCCGACAACGACGGCCTCCGCTTCCACAACGTCCGTTTCCGCTATCCCGACGCCCCGGAAGACTCCCCACCCACCCTCGACCACATCGACCTGCACATCCGCCCCGGCGAATCCATGGCCCTCGTAGGCGCGACAGGCAGCGGCAAGACCACCCTGACCGCCCTCGTCCCCCGCCTCCACGAGGTGACGTCCGGCCACATCACCCTCGACGGCCACGACATCTCCGCCATGCCCAGGGAATCGCTGCGCGAACTCGTCGCGGTCGCCTTCGAGGAGCCCACCCTGTTCTCGGCCAGCGTCGCGGACAACGTTCTCATGGGTGCCGCGGACGGCGCGGGAGAGCCCGACCTGGAGCGGGCGCTCGCGGTCGCGCAGGCCGGTTTCGCGCACACCCTGCCGCACGGCACCGGGACCCAGGTCGGCGAGCAGGGCCTCAGCCTCTCCGGCGGCCAGCGCCAGCGCCTCGCGCTCGCGCGGGCGGTCGTCGGCCGGCCCAGGTTCCTCGTCCTCGACGACCCGCTGTCCGCCCTGGACGTGCACACCGAGGCCGCGGTGGAGGCCGCCCTGCGGGACGTGCTCGCGGAGACCACCGCCCTGATCGTCGCCCACAGACCCTCCACCGTGCTGCTCGCGGACCGCGTCGCCCTGCTCTCCGAAGGCCGTATCGCCGCCGTCGGCACCCATCACGAACTGCTGCGCACGAACGCCGAGTACGCCCACCTCATGGCCGGGACCGAGGAGGCCGACCGATGACGGCGACCACCGCCACCGCACAGGGCAAGGACCAGCCCGGCGAGGACCAGCCGGCCCCCGCCGACCCCCGCACTCCGGACGACCCGTTCGACCGCGACGTCCTGCCCACTCCCCCGGGCGCCACCTCCGCCCTGCTGCGCTCCCTGCTCGCCCCGATGAAGGCCCGCGTCGCCGTCACCACGCTCCTGCTGCTGTTCCAGCAGGCGGCCGTGCAGGCGGGCCCGCTGCTGGTGGCGTACGCCATCGACTCGGCCGTACCGGCGTTCCGGCGCGACGACCTGGGGCCGCTGGTCGCGGTCGGCGTCGGCTATCTGCTGTGCGCGCTGGCGTCCGGCGCCCTCCAGTACGCGTTCATCCTGCTCTCGGCCCGCGTCAACCAGGACGTGCTGCTCGACCTGCGCGGGCGTATCTTCCGCCATGCCCAGGCCCTGAGCCTCGACTTCCACGAGCGCTACACCTCGGGCCGGCTGATCTCCCGTTCCACCACCGACGTGGAGTCGCTGCGCGAGCTGCTGGACGAGGGCCTGCAGGAACTCGTCACCGTCATCCTGTCCTTCGTCTACATCTCGGCGATGCTGCTCTGGCTCGACCTGGGCCTCGGCGCGGTCGCCGTGGCCTCCTTGGTGCCGCTGTACCTCCTGGTCCGGCGCTACCGGCGGCGTGCCGCGCGTGTGTACACCCTGCGGTCCACCGCCATCGCGGCCGTGATCGTGAAGTTCGTCGAGACGATGAACGGCATCCGCCCGGTGCGCGCCTTCCGTCGCGAGGCCGCCAACGACGCCGACTTCCGGACCCTGAACAGCCGGCACGAGCGCACGAACGGCGACGCGCTGCTGGAGATGGCCCAGTACGTGGTCGGCTCCCGGCTCGTCGCCAACACCGCGGTCGCGGGGATCGTGCTGTGGGGCGCCTACCGGGTGGCCGGCGGCACGCTGGCCCTCGGTGTGCTGGCGGCGGCCGTGCTGTACCTGCGGCGGCTGTACGACCCGATCGACCGGCTCGGCATGTTCCTCAACTCGTACCAGTCGGCGGCGGCGTCCCTGGAGAAGATCGCCGGGCTGCTGGCCCAGACGCCGTCCGTGCCCGAGCCGTCCGCGCCCAGGCAGCTCCCGGCACGCGCGTCCGAGCACCCCGGCCGCGAGGTCGTCTTCGACGGCGTCCGGTTCGGCTACCGCACCGGCGGCGAGGTGCTGCCCCGCTTCGACCTCACGATGCCGGCCGGGCAGACGGTCGCGGTCGTCGGCTCCACCGGCGCGGGCAAGTCGACGCTGGCCAAGCTGCTCGCCCGGTTCTACGACCCCTCCGACGGCCGGGTCCTCCTCGACGGCGTCGACCTGCGCGAGCTGGCCGTGCCCGAGCTGCGGCGCGGGGTGGTGATGGTGACGCAGGAGGCGTTCCTGTTCTCCGGCACGGTCGCCGAGAACATCGCGATCGGCCGGCCCGACGCGACCCGCGAGGAGATCGAGCAGGCCGCGAAGGCCATCGGCGCGCATGATTTCATCAGCTCCCTGCCCGAGGGCTACGACACCGACGTACGCAAGCGAGGCGGCCGTATCTCCGCCGGTCAGCGGCAACTCGTCGCCTTCGCCCGGGCGTTGCTCGCCGACCCGGCAGTCCTGATCCTCGACGAGGCGACCAGCTCCCTCGACATCCCCGGCGAACGGGCCGTGCAGCGCGCGATGTCGACGGTCCTGCACGGGCGTACGGCGGTCGTCATCGCCCACCGGCTGTCCACGGTCGAGATCGCGGACCGCGTACTGGTCATGGAGCACGGGAAGATCGTCGAGGACGGCACGCCCGCCGAACTCATCGCGGGGACGGGCAGGTTCGCGGATCTGCACCGGGCGTGGCGGGACAGTCTGGCGTGACCTTCCGGGGGGACAACAGGTGATCGACGCGTACGAGGATCCGGGCGAGCCCGACTGCCGGGGAGGTTGGCGGTATCTGTGGTGGCTCGTCATGCGCCAGGCGACGCGGTCCGTGGTCGGGGCGCTGATCTCCAGTGTGTGGATGGTGCTGCTGGCGGCGACGCCGTATCTGATGTCCCGTGCCGTCGACGACGGGCTGACGGCCGGTGACTACGGCGCGTTGGCGGGGTGGACGGGCGCGCTGTTCGCGGTGGGCGCGTTCAACGCCTGGCTGAGCATCATGCGGCACCGCACCATGACCCGGGTGCGGATGGACGCCAACTTCCGCACGGTCAAGGTGCTGATCGGGCACGCGGTACGCCTCGGTGCCGCGCTGCCGCGCCGGATCGGGGCCGGGGAGGTCGTCACGATCGGCGTGGGCGACGTCCAGACGATCAGCCAGTCCCTGACCGTCGTCGGCCCCGGGTTCGGGGCGATCGTCGCCTATCTGGTGATCGCCGGGCTGCTGGTCTCGGTGTCGGTGCCGATCGCCGTCGTGGTGCTGCTCGGGATGCCGCTGGTCGGCGTGCTCGTCGGGCCGCTGCTGGGGCGCCTCCAGGGCACGGAGACGGAGTACCGGGAGCGGCAGGGCGTGCTGACCGCACGGATCGCCGACCTCGCGGGCGGGCTGCGCGTCCTCAACGGCCTCGGCGGCAAGGGACTGGTGGCCGACGCCTTCCACCGCGACTCGCAGCGGCTGCGGGCGCAGGGGTACCGGGTCGGCGCGGTGACCAGCTGGGTGCAGGCGCTCGGGGTGGGGCTGCCGACGCTGTTCCTGGCGGTGGTGACCTGGCTCGCGGCCCGGCTGGCCGCCCAGGGGGACATCACCGTCGGGCAGTTGGTGTCGGTGTACGGCTATGTGGCGGTACTGGTGGGGCCGGTGGCGTTCTTCATCGAGTGCGGCTACCAGGTCAGCCGTGGCGTGGTGGCGGCGCGGCGGGTCGTGCGGTTCCTGCGCCTTGAGCCGCTGCCGGACACCGGCACCCGGGACGCCCCGGCCGAACCTGCGGTGCTGTACGACCCCGAGTCCGGGGTCCGGGTGCTGCCGGGCCGCCTGACCGCGCTGGCCGGGGCACTGCCCGCCGACGCCGTGGCCGTCGTCGACCGCCTGGGCCGCTACACCCCGTCCGCGGCGAGCTGGGGCGAAGTACCCCTGTCCGAGATCGCGTTGCCGCAGCTCAGACGGCACATCCTGGTCGCCGACCACGAGGCCGACCTGTTCGCGGACACACTGCGCCAACTGGTCTGCGGCCCAACGGAGCGCGACGAGGCGACGATCGCGGAGGCCGTGCGCACCGCGGTCGCCGAGGACATCGTCCGGGGCCTGCCCGACGGCCTCGACACGCCGATCGACGCCCAGGCCCGCAACCTCTCCGGCGGCCAACGCCAACGCGTCCGCCTGGTCCGCGCCCTGCTGGCCGACCCCGAGATCCTGCTGGCGATCGAACCGACCTCGGCCCTGGACGCCCACACCGAGGCCCGCGTGGCCGACCGCCTGCACACGACGCGACGGGGCCGCACGACGCTGGTGACGACGACGTCCCCCCTGGTCCTGGACCGAGCGGACACGGTCCACTACTTGGTCGACGGCAAGGTGACGGCAACGGGGACCCATCGCGAGTTGCTTGACGCCGAGCCGGGCTACCGAGCCCTGGTGGCCAGGGACGAAGACGCCGAGGAGCTTGCCAAGTGACGGAGGCCAAACACCCCAAAGGGGCGCGGGGCTGTGCCAATAAGCGGCTCCGCCGCGGGGCGCGACAAGCCACGACGCGCCCGCACCCGGCACGCGACCCCGACCCCCGCCCCCTCTCCCGCACAGCCCTCCCCATCGCCGCCCCCAAAGACGTCCGCAAAGCCACCGCCCGCCTCATCCAGGCCGACGCCAAGTCCTTCACAGCCGTCCTCGCCCTCAACGCCCTCGCAGCCCTGACCGGCCTCGCCGGCCCCTACCTGGTGGGCCGCATCATCGACGAAGTCAAGCGCGGCGCAGACGTGACGTCCGTCGACAAACTCGCCCTGGCGATCCTGATAGCGGCAACAGCCCAGCTGTTGCTGGCCCGCTGGGCCCGCTACGTCGGCCACCGCTTCGGCGAACGCACCCTCGCCCGCGTCCGCGAGGAGTTCGTCGACCGCACCCTCGCCCTGCCCGCGTCGGTGGTGGAACGGGCCGGCACCGGGGACCTCACCGCACGCGGCACCGCCGATGTGGCGGCCGTCGGCACCACCCTGCGCGACGCCGGGCCGGAGCTGCTCATCAACTCCGTACAGGTCCTGTTCCTGCTGGGCGCCGTCTTCGTGCTGGACCCCCTGCTCGGCGCCTGCGGTCTGCTCGGCCTGGCCGGTCTGTGGCCGGTGCTGCGCTGGTATCTGCGCCGCGCCCGCACCGGCTATCTCGCCGAGGGCTCGGCCACCTCGGACGTCGCGGAGATCCTCGCGGCGACCGCGTCCGGCGCGCGCACGGTGGAGGCGCTGCGGCTGGAGCGGCGGCGGGTGGCGGCGAGCCGGGACGCGCTGGAGACGTCCCGCCGGACCCGGCTGCACACGCTCTTCCTGCGCTCGGTGTTCTTCCCCTCGGTCGAGATCGCCTATCTCGTGCCCGTGGCGACGGTCCTGCTCGTCGGCGGGGCGCTGCACGCGCGGGGCACGATCAGCCTGGGCACGGTGGTCGCGGCCGCGCTGTATCTCCAGCAGATGGTGGGTCCGCTGGACGAGATCCTGATGCGCGTCGAGCAACTCCAGAGCAGCGGCGCCTCCTTCGCCCGCGTGGAGGGCCTGGCAGGCGCCCCGAGAGCCACCGACGCCGACTCCCCCACCCCGGCGGACGACCTGATCGAGGTGACCGGCGTCCGCTACGCCTACGACCGCGGCGGCGAGGTCCTCGGCGGCGTCGACCTGACCGTCCGCCCGGGCGAACGCCTCGCCGTGGTCGGCCCGTCCGGTGCCGGCAAGACCACCCTGAGCAGGCTGCTGGCGGGCGTGGACGCGCCCACCGCGGGCTCCGTGACGGTCGGCGGCGTCCCGGTCGTCGCGCTCGGCCCGGAGCAGCTGCGCCGCCAGGTCGTCCTGGTGACGCAGGAGCACCACGTCTTCCTCGGCACGGTCCGCGACAACCTGCGGATCGCCGAGCCGTCCGCCACGGACGAGCAGTTGTGGGCCGCGCTCACGGCGGTCGGCGCCGACGGCTGGGTGCGCCGGCTGCCCGACGGCCTCGCCACGGCGCTGGGCGACGGGGGCCACGGCACTGACGGCTCGCAGGCCCAGCAGCTGGCCCTCGCCCGCGTGGTGCTGGCCGACCCGCACACCCTGATCCTCGACGAGGCGACGGCGCTGCTCGACCCGACGACCGCCCGGCACACCGAGCGTGCCCTGGCGGCCGTACTTCAGGGCCGTACGGTCATCGCCATCGCGCACCGCCTGCACACCGCGCACGACGCCGACCGGGTGGCGGTGATGGAGAGCGGTCTGCTCACCGAGCTCGGCACCCATGACGAGCTGGTCGCGGCCGGCGGGGCGTACGCGGCGCTCTGGCGGTCCTGGCACGGGGAGCGGCCCGCCTGAGCAGGGGATCTATGCTCGAAGGCGTAGGAGATCGCTGACCTGCCGAAGAACGCACAGCAGAACGCCACAGCAGAAAGCCGCAGTCCATTGAACTTCTGGTCGATCTACCAGCACGGCTTCGCCCGCGTCGCCGCGTGCACGGGCCACACCGTCATCGCCGATCCGCGGGCCAACGCGGAGGCGGTGCTGCGGCAGGCCCGCGCGTGCGCGCGGGACGGCGTGGCCGTCGCCGTCTTCCCCGAGCTGGGCCTGACCGGCTACTCGATCGAGGACCTGCTGCTCCAGGACGCGGTGCTCGACGAGGTCGAGGAGGCGCTCGGCACGGTCGTCGCCGGGTCGGCGGAGCTGCTGCCCGTGCTGGTCGTCGGCGCCCCGCTGCGCCATCGCCACCGGATCTACAACTGCGCGGTGATCGTGCACCGCGGCCGGATCCTCGGCGTGGCGCCGAAGTCGTACCCGCCGAACTACCGCGAGTTCTACGAGCAGCGGCAGATCGCTTCGGGTGACGACGAGCGCGGCGGGACGATCCGGGTCGGCGGCGAGGAGGTGCCGTTCGGGACCGACCTGCTCTTCGCGGCGGAGGACGTGGCGGGGCTGGTGCTGCACGCGGAGATCTGCGAGGACATGTGGGTGCCGGTGCCGCCGAGCGCGGAGGCCGCGCTGGCCGGGGCGACCGTGCTCGCCAACCTCTCCGGCAGCCCGATCACGGTCGGCCGGGCGGAGGACCGTCGGCTGCTGTGCCGGGCGGCGTCCTCGCGCTGTCTGGCGGCGTACGTCTACTCGGCGGCCGGTCTGGGCGAGTCGACCACGGACCTGTCGTGGGACGGCCAGACCATGATCTACGAGAACGGCGTCCTGCTCGCCGAGTCGGACCGCTTCCCGCTCGACGACCAGTACGCGGTCGCGGACGTCGACCTGGACCTGCTGCGGCAGGAGCGGCACCGGATGGGCACGTTCGACGACAACCGGCGTACCCACGCGGCCCGCACGGGTGACTTCCGGCGCGTCACGTTCCGGCTCGACCCGCCGACGACCGACCTCGGGCTCCAGCGCCGGGTCGAGCGCTTCCCGTTCGTGCCGGCCGACGCCGACCGGCTCGCCCTGGACTGCTACGAGGCGTACAACATCCAGGTCGCCGGTCTCCAGCAGCGGCTTGGTGCGATCGGCGGTCCGAAGGTCGTCATCGGGGTGTCCGGCGGGCTCGACTCGACGCACGCGCTGATCGTCGCCGCCCGGGCGATGGACCGCGCGGGCCGGCCGCGCAGCGACATCCTGGCGTTCACCCTGCCGGGCTTCGCGACCAGCGACCACACCAAGGACAACGCCCACAAGCTGATGAACTCGCTCGGCGTGACCGCGGCCGAGCTGGACATCACACCGACCGCGCGGCTGATGCTGCAGGAGATGGGCCACCCGTTCGCGTCCGGTGAGCCGGTGTACGACGTCACCTTCGAAAACGTGCAGGCGGGGCTGCGCACCGACTACCTGTTCCGGCTCGCCAACCAGCGCGGCGGCATCGTGCTGGGCACCGGTGACCTGTCGGAGCTGGCGCTGGGCTGGTCCACGTACGGCGTGGGCGACCAGATGAGCCACTACAACGTCAACTCCGGTGTGCCGAAGACGCTGATCCAGCATCTGATCCGCTGGGTCATCGGCAGCGGGCAGTTCGACGAGGAGACCGGCAAGACGCTGGCCGCGATCCTCGACACCGAGATCAGCCCGGAGCTGGTGCCGGGCGAGGAGATGCAGTCGACGGAGTCGAAGATCGGCCCGTACGCGCTGCACGACTTCACGCTCTTCCAGGTGCTGCGGTACGGCTTCCGGCCGTCGAAGATCGCCTTCCTGGCCTGGCACGCCTGGCACGACCCGGAGGCCGGCGCCTGGCCGCCCGGCTTCCCGGAGGCCAAGCGGGTGGCGTACGACCTGGCGGAGATCCGGCGCTGGCTGGAGGTCTTCTGCCGTCGCTTCTTCGCGTTCGCACAGTTCAAGCGGTCCGCCATGCCGAACGGCCCGAAGGTCTCGGCGGGCGGTTCGCTCTCCCCGCGCGGCGACTGGCGCGCGCCGTCGGACGGCAACGCGGCCGCGTGGCTGCGGGATCTCGCCCGTATCGACGACTGAGTCGCCGCCGGCCCGTCTCGTCTCGTCTGTCCGGTCCGTTTATCGAACGTGAACTCCCGGACAACGAACGATTTCCGGCCAACTTTCTGACGCGGTCCTGACAGAAACCGCAGTCACCTGCCACTCTTCCCACGGCCGCGACACAGCAACCCCACAACACCGTCACACGGCGGTGCCCGCGGCTGTACTCCCGCACGCGCACGTCCGTTCCCGCACGCGCACGTCGTTCTGCGTACCACCACGTATCGCCCGGACGGCCCACCCGCCGGCCGGTCTCCCCTGGCCGCGTGATCCGCGGCCGCGCAGAAGGAGTCAGTGTTGAGAGACAGTTCCTCCCACAGACGCACCCCCCACTCGACGCACCGCAGGGCCGCGGCCGTGGCCCTCGTCGGCGTCTCCGCCCTGATCGCCGCGGCCGTCCAGTCGGGCGCCGCCACCGCAGCCCCGGAGAAGGCACCGTCGGCCGCGGGCAAGGTCATACCGGGCGCCGAGTCCGTCAAGCTGTCCCCCGCCCAGCGCGCCGCGCTGATACGCGAGGCCAACGCCACGAAGGCGGACACCGCCAAGGACCTGGGCCTCGGCGCCAAGGAGAAGCTGGTCGTCCGTGACGTGGTCAAGGACGGCAACGGCACGGTCCACACCCGCTACGAGCGGACGTACGACGGTCTGCCCGTCCTCGGCGGCGACCTGGTCGTCGAGACCACGAAGGCCGGCGCCACCAAGGACGTCGAGAAGGCGACCCGCGCCGCCATCAAGCCGGCGACCACGACCGCGGCCGTCCCCGCCGCCAAGGCCGAGAAGCAGGCGCTGGCCGCGGCGAAGGCGGAGGACGCCAAGAGCCCCGACGTCAACCGGGCGCCCCGCAAGGTGATCTGGGCCGCGAACGGCACGCCGACCGTGGCGTTCGAGACGGTCGTCGGCGGCTTCCAGCACGACGGCACCCCGCAGGAACTGCACGTCATCACCGACGCCACCACCGGCGAGAAGCTGTACGAGTGGGAGGCGATCGAGACCGGCACCGGCAACACGGTGTACTCGGGCACGGTCAACCTCACGACCACGCAGTCCGGTTCGACGTACAACCTCACGGACGGCGCGCGCGGCAACCACAAGACGTACAACCTGAACCGCGGCACCTCCGGCACCGGAACCCTGTTCTCCGGAGCCGACGACATCTGGGGCAACGGCAGCCCGTCCAACCTGGAGTCAGCGGGCGCCGACGCGCACTACGGTGCCGCGCTGACCTGGGACTACTACAAGAACGTGCACGGCCGTTCGGGTATCCGCGGCGACGGCGTCGGCGCGTACTCCCGGGTCCACTACGGCAACAACTACGTCAACGCGTTCTGGTCCGACAGCTGCTTCTGCATGACGTACGGCGACGGCTCGGGCAACGCCAACCCGCTGACGTCGATCGACGTGGCCGCGCACGAGATGACCCACGGGCTCACCTCGAACACCGCGGGCCTCAACTACTCCGGCGAGTCCGGCGGCCTGAACGAGGCGACCTCCGACATCTTCGGTTCGACCGTCGAGTTCTTCGCCAACAACTCCTCCGACGTCGGTGACTACCTCATCGGCGAGGAGATCGACATCAACGGCGACGGCACCCCGCTGCGCTACATGGACCGGCCGAGCCAGGACGGCGCGTCGAAGGACGCCTGGTACTCGGGCATCGGCTCGATCGACGTGCACTACTCGTCGGGCCCGGCCAACCACTTCTTCTACCTGCTGAGCGAGGGCAGCGGCACCAAGAGCATCAACGGTGTCACCTACAACTCGCCCACCTCGGACGGCCTTCCGGTCACCGGCATCGGCCGGGACAAGGCCGAGAAGATCTGGTTCCGCGCGCTGACCACCAAGTTCACGTCCACCACCAACTACGCGGGCGCCCGCACCGGCACCCTCGCGGCGACCGGCGAGCTGTACGGCACCACGAGCGCCGAGTACAAGGCGGTCCAGCACGCCTGGGCGGGCGTCAACGTGGGCGCGCGCCCCGACGGGGGCGGCGGTGGCGGTACGTCCTTCGAGAGCGGAACCGACGTGGCGATCCCGGACCGGGGCGCGGCGGTCACCTCGCCGATCACCGTCTCCGGGCGGACCGGCAACGCGCCGTCCAACCTCCAGGTCGCGGTGGACATCGTCCACACCTACATCGGTGACCTCAAGGTGGACCTGGTCGCCCCCGACGGCACGGCGTACACGCTGAAGGCGTACGGGACCGGTGGCAGCGCGGACAACCTGAACACCACGTACACGGTGAACGCGTCCTCCGAAGCCGCCAACGGCGTGTGGCAGTTGCGGGTCCAGGACAACGCGGCCATCGACACCGGCTACATCAACAGCTGGAAGCTCACCTTCCCGTAGGCCCGTCGCGGTCTGCCCCTGACAGGGCGCCGTCTCGGTGGGTTCAACTCCCGCCGGGACGGCGCCCGTTCACATTTCTGAAACATTTACCGGACAGTCAAGTTTTGGCCAACATCACCACACCCTCCTGACATGTACGCGCCCTAGGTGTCACTCTCCTTGCACCCGCCGCACAAGCACCACAGCACTTCCCCCACAAAAGGAGCTCGTGTGACCCCCCTCTACGCGCGTCACAAGCGGACCACCCTGGCCATCGCCACCGCAGTGGCGGCCGGAGCCCTGCTCACCACCGGTCTGAGCACCGGCACTTCGGCCGCGGCCCCCGCGGACGCCGGCGGCAGGGCCGCCCCGCTCGCCGTCCCGGTCGCGCTGGCCCCCGCGGCCCGCACCGCCCTCATCCAGGACCGGCAGGCCGAGGCCGCCGAGACCGCCGACGCGATAGGCCTCGGCGCCCAGGAGAAGCTGGTCGTCAAGGACGTCGTCAAGGACGCCGACGGCACCGTCCACACCCGCTACGAGCGCACCTACGCGGGCCTGCCCGTCCTCGGCGGCGACCTGGTCGTGCACGAGTCGGCGTCCGGCGCGAGAAAGGGCGTCACCAAGGCGACGAAGGCCACCATCGAGGTCGCCTCGCTCAAGCCGACGATCACCGCGGACAAGGCCGAGGGCCAGGCCGTGAAGCTGGCCAAGGCGGCCGGCTCCGAGAAGACCGCGGCGGACCAGGCGCCCCGCAAGGTGATCTGGGCCGCGAACGGCAAGCCGACCCTCGCCTACGAGACGGTCGTCGGCGGCCTCCAGGAGGACGGCACCCCGAACGAGCTGCACGTCATCACCGACGCGGCCACCGGCAAGAAGCTCTACGAGTACCAGGGCATCGAGACCGGCACCGGCAAGAGCCTCTACTCGGGCACGGTCACCCTCGGCACCACCAAGTCGGGCTCGACGTACAGCCTCACCGACGCCACCCGCGGCGGCCACAAGACGTACAACAAGGCCCGCAGCACCAGTTCCTCAGCCGGAACGCTGTTCACGGACGCGGACGACACCTGGGGCACCGGCACGGCCTCCAGCTCCTCCAGCGACCAGACCGCCGCCGTCGACGCGGCCTACGGCGCGCAGGAGACCTGGGACTACTACAAGGACACCTTCGGCCGCAGCGGCATCAAGAACGACGGCAAGGCCGCCTACTCCCGCGTCCACTACGGCAACGCCTACGTCAACGCCTTCTGGGACGACAGCTGCTTCTGCATGACGTACGGCGACGGCGAGGGCAACACCAACCCGCTGACCTCGCTGGACGTGGCCGGCCACGAGATGACCCACGGCGTCACCTCCAACACCGCGGGCCTGAACTACTCGGGCGAGTCCGGCGGCCTGAACGAGGCCACCTCCGACATCTTCGGCACGGCGGTCGAGTTCTACGCGGACAACCCCTCCGACGTCGGTGACTACCTCATCGGCGAGGAGATCGACATCAACGGCGACGGCACCCCGCTGCGCTACATGGACAAGCCCAGCAAGGACGGCTCGTCGGCCGACAACTGGTCGTCGTCGCTCGGCGGCATGGACGTCCACTACTCGTCCGGCCCCGCGAACCACTTCTTCTACCTCCTGTCGGAGGGCAGCGGCGCCAAGACGATCAACGGGGTGAGCTACAACTCCCCGACGTCCAACGGCTCGACCGTCACCGGCATCGGCCGCGCCAAGGCCGCCGCCATCTGGTACAAGGCGCTGACCGAGTACATGACGTCGACGACCAACTACAAGGCCGCCCGTACGGCGACCCTGAACGCGGCGTCCGCCCTGTACGGCGGCACCGGCAGCACGGAGTACAAGGCCGTCGCGGCGGCCTGGTCCGGCGTCAACGTCAGCTGACGCGGGTCCGGTTGAAGGGGCGGCACCCGGGACGAAGGCATTCCCGGGTGCCGCCTTACTCTTGGGACCCATGTCCTTCACGTACGACGCCGTCGGCGCGACCCGGGAGAACGGCTTCTGCCCGCCCGGCTTCCACCCCCTGCACGTGCGCACCCGCATCGGCGAGGGCGAGGGCGTCTTCCGCAGAGCCGCCGAGGCGGTGATGACCTGGGAGATGCACCGCGCGATGGGCGTCGGCATCGACGCGACGTCCGACCGCGCGGCCCCCGACGTCGACGTCACCGTCACCCTCGCGGGCCTGATCAAGGCCCCGTGCCGGGTGGTCTGGACGGCACAGGAGCACCGCCGCGTCGGCTGGGCGTACGGCACGCTCTTCGGCCATCCCGAGTGCGGCGAGGAGGCCTTCCTGGTGGAGCGCACGGGCGACGGCACGGTCTGGCTGACCGTGCGCGCCTTCAGCCGCGGCGCCAAGTGGTACGCCCGAGCGGGCGGCCCGGCGACCCGCGGCCTGCAGCACGCCTATGCGCGACGGTGCGGGGCGATACTGCGCAGGCTGTGCGAGGACGCCGCCGAGGACTGACTTTGCCGGACCCGGCTACCGCAGCAGCACCCCCGCCCCCTCCCCCAGGTCCTCCGCAGGCACCGCCACCAGCCCCAGCTCCGCACCCGACGCCAGCAGCCGATGGGCCGGAAGGATGCGGACCGTGTAGCCGTACGGTCCGGTGCGGTCCAGGGACAGGGGCCCCTCGTAGAGCCAACGGCCCTCGGTGTCCGGGTTGCCGACCGGCTTCAGCGGGACCGTCGAGGCGTCCGCGATGCGGTCCTGCGAGTCGACGCGGCCCGAGACCGCCTGGACCTCCACGTCGTCCGGGCCGAGGTCGCCCAGCCCCACGCGGACGCGGAGGCCGAGGGTGGAGCCGAGTTCCGCGGTGGGGGTCGCCGTCGTCGTCTCGACGTGGTCGACGGTGACGCCGTGCCAGGCCGAGCGCACCCGCGCCTTCCAGCCCGCCAGCTCACGCGCCGCGTCCGGCGTCATCGCGCGATGGGCGTGCGCGGCCGGCGTGTAGAGGCGCTCCACGTACTCGCGGACCATCCTGCCCGCGAGGACCTTCGGGCCGAGCAGGGTGAGGGTCTGGCGGACCATCTCGATCCAGCGGTCCGGCAGGCCGTCCTGGCCCCGTTCGTAGAAGCGGGGGGTGACGCGCTGTTCCAGCAGGTCGTAGAGCGCCGCCGCCTCTATGTCGTCGCGGTGGTCGGGGTCGGTGCCGGTGCCGTCCGCCGTGGGGATCGCCCAGCCGAAGTCCGGCTGGAACCACTCGTCCCACCAGCCGTCCAGGACGGACAGGTTGAGGCAGCCGTTGAGGGCCGCCTTCATGCCGGAGGTGCCGCAGGCCTCCAGGGGGCGCAGGGGGTTGTTCAGCCAGATGTCGCAGCCTGGGTACAGCTTCTGGGCCATCGCCATGCCGTAGTCCGGCAGGAAGACGATGCGGTGCCGCACGCGCGGGTCGTCCGCGAACCGCACCAGTTCCTGCACCAGCCGCTTCCCGCCGTCGTCCGCCGGATGCGCCTTGCCCGCCACCACGATCTGGATCGGCCGCTCCGGGTGCAGGAGCAGGTCCATGAGGCGGTCGCGGTCGCGGAGCATCAGCGTCAGTCGTTTGTACGACGGGACGCGGCGCGCGAATCCGATCGTCAGGACGTCGGGGTCCAGGACGCCGTCGATCCAGCCCAACTCGGCCGTCCCGGCGCCGCGTTGCCGCCAGGAGGTGTGCAGACGCCGCCGTACCTCCGTCACCAGCTGTTCGCGCAGGTTCCGGCGCAGCTCCCAGATGTCCTGGTCGGGGATCTCCGCGACGGCGTCCCAGCGGTCCGAGCCGCCGACGGTCATGGCGTCCTCGGTGCGCTGCACGCCGATCTGCCGGGCGCCGAGACGGAAGACCTCGGGGGCGACCCAGGTCGGGGCGTGGACGCCGTTGGTGACCGAGGTGATGGGGACCTCGTCGGGGTCGAATCCCGGCCAGAGTCCGGAGAACATCTCGCGGCTGACGTTGCCGTGCAGGAGGGAGACACCGTTGGCGCGCTGGCCGAGGCGCAGGCCCATCACGGCCATGTTGAAGAGGTTCGGTTCGCCGCCGGGGTAGGTCTCCATGCCGAGCTGGAGGATGCGGCCGACCTCGATGGTCGGGAGTTCGGCGGCGGGCCCGAAGTGGTGGGCGACCAGCTCGCGGTCGAAGCGGTCGATGCCGGCCGGGACGGGCGTGTGGGTGGTGAAGACGGTGCCGGCCCGGACGGCCTCCAGTGCCGAGTCGAAGTCCAGCCCCTCGGCGCACAGCTCGGCGATGCGCTCCAGGCCGAGGAAGCCGGCGTGGCCCTCGTTGGTGTGGAAGACCTCGGGTTCGGGGTGGCCGGTCAGCCGGCAGTACGTCCGGACCGCCCGCACACCCCCTATGCCCAGCAGCATCTCCTGGAGCAGCCGGTGCTCGCTGCCGCCGCCGTAGAGCCGGTCCGTCACCCCGCGCTCGCCGAGGTCGTTCTCCTCGACGTCCGAGTCGAGCATCAGCAGCGGGACGCGGCCGACCTGGGCGAGCCAGACGCGGGCGTGCAGCGACCTGCCGCCGGGCAGGGCGAGGGAGACCTGGGCGGGGGTGCCGTCGGGTTCCTTCAGGAGGGCGAGCGGCAGCTCGTTGGGGTCCAGGACCGGGTAGTGCTCCTGCTGCCAGCCGTCGCGGGACAGGGTCTGGCGGAAGTAGCCGTGCCGGTACAGCAGCCCGACCCCGATGAGCGGTACGCCGAGGTCGCTGGCCGCCTTGAGGTGGTCGCCGGCGAGGATGCCGAGGCCGCCGGAGTACTGGGGCAGGGCGGCCGTGATGCCGAACTCGGGCGAGAAGTAGGCGACGGCGGCGGGGAGTTCGGCGGACTGCTCCTGGTACCAGCGGGCGCCGCCGACGTAGTCACCCAGGTCGCCGGCCACGGCCGTCAGCCGGCGCAGGAAGCGGCGGTCCTCCGCCAGCTCAGCGAGCCGCCCGGGTGACACGCTGCCCAGCAGCCGGACGGGGTCGTTGCCCGAGGCGGCCCAGCCCTCGGGGTCGACGGACTGGAAGAGATCGCGGGTCTCCGTGTGCCAGGACCAGCGCAGATTGCGTGCGAGATCGCTGAGCGGCCGGAGGGGTGCGGGGAGGACTGGACGGACGGTGAATCGACGGATCGCCTTCACGGTTCCCCCTCGGGCAGCGCGCGGCAGGGGACACACGGCGGTGTGCGTCCCGTCATCGTCCCCGACGGTATCGGTATGCGGGGCTTCGTAACCACCGTGCGTTTTAGGGGTGTCTGGCAGTGGCGAAAGGCGAAGTCCGTCCGAAAAGCGCCGCAACCTTCACGCGTCCCCCACACATCCCGCATGGCCGATATGGCCGATTCCGCCCCCGTAGGCGTCCTTGTGGCGACTTCTCACCTCACGAGAGGGTGGCTGGTGGCGCACCGGTCCAGGCGGGGTGCACCCCGTGCTCCAGGGCCGCCGTGCGCCGAGTTGAGGAGGGGAACTCACACCATGGCACGGACGCGAATACGGCGTCTGCGCCGGGCTGGTGGCCTGACCGCGGTGACCTGCGTCGCCGCGCTCTCGGCCAGCACCATGCCCGCGCACGCCGCACCGGAGGGGCGGATACTCGGCGCCGGTGAACCCGGCTCCGTCAGCGGCAGTTACCTGGTGACACTCAAGGGGGGAACGAAGGCTCCGTCGGCGGCCGGAAAGAGCCTCGCCGACAAGTACGGGGCGAAAATAAGCCACACCTACGGAACGGTCCTCAACGGCTACGCCGTCCGGGCCAACGAGAGACAGGCCAAGCGGCTGGCAGCGGACTCCCGGGTCGCCTCGGTCGTCCAGGACACCCGGGTGACCCTGGAGCACAACCAGAAGAACCCGCCGTCCTGGGGCCTCGACCGCATCGACCAGGCCGACCTGCCCCTGGACCGGAGCTACACCTGGCCGGAGTCCGCGGGCGCCGGAGTGACGGTGTACGTGATCGACACCGGCATCCGCATCTCGCACAAGGACTTCGGCGGCCGGGCGAGCTACGGCTGGGACTTCGTCGGGGACGACCGGACCGCGAGCGACGGCAACGGTCACGGCACCCATGTCGCCGGCACCATCGCGGGCAAGCGGTACGGCGTCGCCAAGAACGCCAAGGTCGTCGCCGTACGCGTCCTCGACAACGCCGGCGGCGGCACCACCGCACAGGTCATCGCGGGCATCGACTGGGTGACCAGGCACGCGAAGAAACCGGCGGTCGCCAACGTCAGTCTCGGCGGCTACCGCAACGCGCAGCTGGACGCCGCCGTGCGCAACTCCATCGCGTCCGGCGTCACCTACACGGTCGCGGCGGGCAACGACGGGTTGCCGGCCGGCCTGTACTCCCCCGCGGCGGTGAAGGAGGCCATCACCGTGGGCGCCACCGACAAGAAGGACGCGCGGGCCGGCTTCTCCAACTTCGGCCCGGTCCTGGACCTGTTCGCCCCGGGCGTGTCGATCACCTCCGCGTCGTACGCGAACGACACCGGCAGGGCGACCTACTCCGGTACGTCGATGGCGTCGCCGCACGCCGCGGGTGTGGCCGCGCTCTATCTGGCGGACCACCCGAAGGCGTGGCCCGCACAGGTCTCCAAGGCACTGGTGGCCCGAGCCGGGTCCGGCAAGGTCTCCGGGCGCGGGCTCGGTTCGCCGAACAAACTCCTGCGGGTACCGGGCTCATAGCGGCTGGTTATCGGCCAACTGCGGTCACCGGCCCCGTTCCTGCGGAACGGGGCCGGTCTTGTGTGTAGACATACGCGTGAGTAGTTAACAAAGTGCCGGATTGCGTACCCGAATAGGGTGGGAAGGCTCCCCCGGTACACCCCACCCGTGCGCCCCCCGGCGCACTCGGAACGCCCCGCAGGACCCACCTCCCCACAGCCATCCGCCCACCCAAGTTGACGCGGACAGGAGCGGTCATGCCCGCCATGCACCACCAGTCGTCCTCACCCCCGACGTCACGCGCCGCGGCGCCCCCGGCCCGCACGGCCCCCCGCGCCGTCACCGCCGACCCCGGACCACCGGCCCCGGAGCGCCCCTCCGCGAGCGACACGGCCGGCGGCGTCGGACGCATACCCGTCCTCGACGTCCGTCCGGTCGTCCAGCACGGCCGCAGGCCCGCGAAGGCGGTGACCGGCGAGAGCTTCGAGGTCTCGGCGACCGTGTTCCGCGAGGGACACGACGCCGTCGCCGCCAACGTCGTCCTGACCGGCCCCGACGGCCGTCCCGGCCCGTGGACGCCGATGCACGAACTCGCCCCCGGCACCGACCGCTGGGGCGCCACCGTCACCGCCGGCGAGCCCGGCCACTGGACCTACCGGGTGGAGGCCTGGGGCGACCCGGTCACCACCTGGCGGCACCACGCCCAGATCAAGATCCCGGCCGGTATGGACACGGAGCTGGTCCTGGAGGAGGGCGCGCGCCTGTACGAGCGTGCGGCCGCCGACGTGCCCGAGAGCGAGGGGCGGTCCGTGATCCTCACGGCCGTCGAGGCCCTGCGGGACGAGAACCGCCCCGCCGCCTGGCGGTTGGCCGCCGCGCTGACGCCCGAGGTCGACGCGGTGCTGGGCCGGTATCCGCTGCGGGACCTGGTGACGGCGTCGGATC
>CBFGZZ010000116.1:0-22999 GCA_965653385.1 uncultured Streptomyces sp.
ACGGCCGTCGACGCGGGCAGGGGCGCGGGCTGCGACGACTGGGGGTCGTTCCTGCGGTTGTCCGGCGCCATCGTGTGCCGGTCGATCGTGTTCGTGGGCCTGAGCGCCTTCGTCTCGCTGTACGTCCGTCAGCGCACCGGCGGCGGGATCGTGGCCGGTACGGCGGCGCTGTGTGTGCTCTACGTCGGCGGCGCGGTGGGCACGGTGGTCGGGGGTCGGCTCGCCGACCGGTACGGGCGGCTCACGGTCGTACGCCAGGCGTATGTGCTGACCGGGATCGCGGTGGCGGGGGTGGTGCTGGTTCCGGGGCCGTCGGTGTATCTGTTCGTCGCCCTGACGTCGGCCGGGCTGTATGTGCCGTTCTCGCTGCACATCACGCTCGGGCAGGACTGTCTGCCGCGGCGGGTGGGCACCGCGAGCGGGGTGACGCTGGGGCTGACCGTGAGCGTGGGCGGTCTCGCCGCCCCGGTCATCGGGGCGCTCGCCGACGCCACCTCGCTGCGGACCGCGCTCGTCCCGCTGATCGCCCTGCCCGCGCTGGGACGGCTGCTGCTGTGCGGGGTGCGGGAGCCCGCACCGCGCGAGCCGGCCGCCGCCGCGCCCGGCTCGTCCGGCTCATCCGGTCAGCGCCCTCGCGCGGCGTCGGCGTGACCGCGCCCGAGCCGCCGGTCAGGCGGTCCCGGCCGGTGCGGTCTGCTGCGGTTCGGGCTCCTCGTCGACGGCGTGGGCGAGGAAGTCGTCGACCATGCGGTGGAACAGGGTGGCCAGCTGCCGCAGTTCCTCGGGCGTCCAGTCGGCCAGCGCGAGCTGCATGCCGCGGGAGCCGGCGTCACGGACCCGGGCGATGGCCCGGCGCCCGGCCTCGGTGAGCTCGATGCGCTGGGCGCGGCGGTCCTGGGGGTCGGGGACACGGGTGACGTATCCGGACTTCTGGAGCTGTTGCACCGTCCGCGTGACGTGCGAGGCCTCCACACCGAGACGGTTGGCGAGCTCCCCGGGGCGCAGCGACTCCGAGTCGGCGACCTGCCGCAGCAGCGCCACTGCGGCCCGGTCCAGCGGGACTCGGGCCAGCGCCATGAGCCGCTCGTGCTGACGGGCGCGTGTGCTCAGGTAGGTGATCCGGGTGAGCGCGCGCTCGATCTCGATCACTTCCGGGGACGCGGGAGTGGCGGGGAGGTCGGGGAGCGGAGGTGTGGACATGAGACCGACTTTACCATCTCATTGCGTAACTCAACTAATTTGCGGGCCCCGGGCCTGCGGCGCATCAGGCGGGCGCCCCGTCCGGCACCGACTCGGCACGCGCGCCGGACGGCACGGTCCCGTCCCAGTCCGCGCCCGTCATGATCGCCTGCCGCCACTGCCGGATCGCCTTTGGCGGCATCCCCACCGCCAGTGCGCCCGTCACCCGCTCACCGCGACGGTACGCGGCCACGAACCGGCCCTGCGCGAGGTCGCCCTCCACCACGGCGAACTCGTCGTGGCCGCGCAGCCAGCCGTACGCCTGGATCTTCATGTCGTACTGGTCGGACCAGAAGTACGGCACCGGAGCGAAGGGTCTGCGCGCGTGCGGGTGCAGCAGGTTGCGGGCCGCGGCCATGCCCTGCTCGGCGGCGTTGGTGCGGTGCTCGATCCGCATCGACTGGCCGAACAGCGGGTTGTACCAGCGGGCCACGTCACCGGCGGCGTACACCCCGCGCGCGGTCTCGCAGTACTCGTCGCACACCACGCCGTCGCCGACGGTGAGCCCGCTGCCGGCCAGCCACTCGGTGTTGGGCAGCGAGCCGATCGCGATCAACACCTCGTCGGCTTCGACCAGTTCACCGTCGGCGAGACGTACGCCGTCCTCGGTCACCTCCGTCGCGGTGACACCGCAGCGCAGGTCCACGCCCCGTTCCAGATGAGCCCGCGTCAGCAGCGCGCCGACCTCGGCGCCGACGGCGTGGGCCAGCGGCACGGGGGCCGGTTCGAGGAGCGTGACCTCGCAGCCGAGCCGCCAGGCCACGGAGGCCGCCTCGGCCCCGAGGAACCCGGCGCCGACCACGGCCAGTCGCCTGCCCGGCGTCAGCCGGTCCCGCAGCCTCAGGGCGTCGTCCAGGGTACGCAGCACATGCCCGCCCGCCCCGGACAGCCGACGCGGCCGCACCCCGGTGGCGAGGATCAGACCGTCGTACGGCACCGTCGAGCCGTCGGCCAACTCCAGCGCGCCGTCGGCGAGTCGCAGGCCCGTGGCGGCCACGCCGAGGCGCAGGTCGAGGTCGAGTCCGGCCAGGTCGTCGGGGGTGCGCAACGCAAGTCGCTCGGGCTCCCATTCGGCGGCCAGCAACTGCTTGGACAGCGGCGGGCGGTCGTACGGGGCGAGGGGTTCGTCGCCGACGAGGGTGAGGGTGCCGTCGTAGCCCTCGCGGCGGAGCGTCTCGGCCGCCGCGAGCCCGGCGGCCGAGGCACCCACCACCACGATGCGCCTCACTGGTCGACCAGCCGGATCGCGGCGGCCGGACAGACCGCGACGGCTTCCGTGACGTCGTCGCGTCGGTCCTCTCCGACCTGCTCCCCCAGCAGGATCGCGATGCCGTCGTCGTCCTGGTCGAACACGTCCATCGCGGCGAGCACGCACTGTCCGGACGCGACGCACTTGTCGGCTTCCAGCTCCACCTTCATGGTCGTTTTCCCTTCTTCATGCATGGGGTTGTTCGTGTGCGCGGTGTGGGGAGCCGACGGTCACCAGGAGACGGACAGTTCGTGGACGCCGTAGATGAACGCGTCGTTCTTGAAGCGGACGTCCTCCATCGGGGCGGCCGGCTTCAGCGTCGGGATGCGCTTGTAGAGGGTGCCGTAGACGACCTGGAGCTCCATGCGGGCCAGCGGCTGGCCCAGGCACTGGTGGACGCCGAAGCCGAAGGCGACGTGGCGGCGGGCGTCGCGGGTGAGGTCGAGACGGTCGGGGTCGGCGAAGACCTCGGGGTCCCGGTTGCCGATCTCGTTGACCATGATGACGCCCTCACCGGCCTTGATCACCTGGCCTGCGATCTCGATGTCCTCCGTCACCGCGCGTCGTCGGCCCAGGTGGGTGATGTGCAGATAGCGCAGGAGCTCCTCGACGGCGCCCGCGACGAACTTCGGGTCGTCGCTCTCGCGCAGCAGCTTGAGCTGGTCGGGGTGCCGGAGCAGGGCCAGGGTGCCGAGCGCGATCATGTTCGCGGTGGTCTCGTGGCCCGCGATCAGCAGGAGCAGGGCCATCTCGGTGGCCTGCTGGTGGGTGAGTTCCCCGGCGGTGACGCGGCCCGCGATGCTCGACAGCAGGTCGTCCTTCGGCTCCGCGATCCGCTTGCCCAGGAGTCCGGCGAGGTATCCCGCGACCTCGCGGCTCGCCGCGCCCCGTTCCTCGGGCGTGGCGGTCGTACGGACCATGGTCTTGGTGTTCTCCTGGAAGAACTCGTGCTCCTCGTACGGCACGCCCAGCAGCTCGCAGATGACCAGCGACGGCACCGGCAGGGCGAACGCGTCCACCAGGTCCACGGGGGCGGGACCGGCCAGCATGTCGTCGATCAGGCGGTCCACGATGCGCTGTACTGCGGGCCGCAGCGCCTCGACCTTCCTGACCGCGAACGGGCCCGTCACCATCCGGCGCAGCCGGGCGTGTTCGGGGTCGTCCATCATGATGAAGCTGAGCTTGCCCTCGCCGGCCTCGGGGCTGGCCTTGGTCGGGTATCCGGGCCGGTCGGTGTCGGCGCTGACGCGCGGGTCGCCCAGCAGGGCCCGCTGCTCGGCGTAGCGGGTGACGAGCCAGGACTCGCTGCCGTCCCACAACCGCACCTTCGCCAGGGGCCCTTGGCCCTGGAGTTCCCTGAGCGCGGGCGGCGGGTCGAAGGGGCAGCGGGACTCCCTGGGCATCGGGAACTCCGGGACGGCGTCCGGGGCTTGGTGCGCGGGACCGGTCAGGGTGGCGGCCATGGTTCTCCTCGGGCGTGGGGGGCTCCGGGCGAGGCGGAGCGCCGGGACAAGGGGTCGAGGCCCCGATGAGCACATGCCAACAGAGGGGTCTGACGCGAGCCGGTCAGTTTCCTGACAGGAGACTGACGTGGCCCGGATCACAGCTCCGTGGGTGTCAGAAACCGATGTCGGGCCGGCCCAGCCAGTAGCCGAAGCCCCGGCGTGTGTGGATCAGCGCCGGGACGTCCCGGTCGTCCGGGGCGCACCGCCCCTTGTCGTTGCGGTCCACCTTGCGGCGCAGCCTGGACACGAGCTGCTCGATCGCGTTGTCGCCGCGGTGGTCGCCCCAGACGTAGCGGCCGATCTGCTCCTTCGACAGGACCCGGTGCGCGTTGACCAGGAGTTGGCGCAGCAGCCGGTACTCCGCGGGCGTGAGGTCGAGCGGCCGTGTCCCGCGCCGCGCCCGGCACACGGAGTCGTCCAGCACGAGGTCGGCGTACTGCAGGGGGTTGCCGCGGGGCGGGCCGGGGCGGGCGCCGCGCAGCAGCACCTGGATCCTGACGAGGACTTCGGCCACCCGGAACGGCTTGGTGACGTAGTCCCGCTCCCCCGGGCCGAGTTCGGGCACGAGCCGGTGCAGGGAGTCGCATCGGGTGAGGAGGAGGACGGGTGGGCGGTACGGGAGCGCGGGGCGGCGCTCCCGGCGGAAAAGCGGCGTGTCCGGGACGTCGGTGTCGAAGACGACCAGGTCGAAGCGCCCCGCCGCGACCCGTGTCAGCGCGTCGACGCCGGTGTCGCTGAGGCTGATTCGGTAGCCGGCCAACTCCAGGGTGGTCGAGAGCAGCTCGGCGAGGTCGGGCTCGTCGGTGACGATCAGGACGTGCTGGCCGGCGCCGCGTGCGAGGGCGGGTCGGTCCTGGGTGGCGTCGCTCATGGGTGGGGCGGATCGCCTGAGGCTCATAACCGGCTCCGTGCGGCGCCGCGGCGCCCGGCTCGGCAGGGAGTCGCTGTCACAGTCGTACTCCTTGTGGCGTGCTGAGGGGTGTCGAGCTCTGGGGGGCGAGGGTCGATCTCGTCCTGCGGGGGAGGGCGTCAGCGGCCCGGCGTGACCGGGGCCAGCCACATGCCGACGACCGCGTCGGCGAGGCCGATGGCGGCGTCGTCCCAGTTGGACCGTGGGGTGGGGGTGTGCTCGGCGAGGGCGCGCTCGCGCTCGGCGGCCACATGGACGATGAGGTGGCGGACCATCTCACCGCGTTCGGCGCTCACCTCGGGCGGGAGGTCGGGCAGGCATCGCTTCAGGCCCTCGAGGATCGTCTGGAGGGACGGGGAGGTGAGGGCCTCCTCGATCATGATCCGGTGCAGGGCCGGATCGGAGACGACCTGGGCGCAGAACCGGGCGTACCAGGTGGGGCTGCCGAGGGCCGCGAGGTGTTCGAGAACCGGGCGGACCAGACAGTCCACCCAGCCGCGCACGTCGTCGGGGTCCGTCAGGTCGGCGAGCTGGCGGGCGCGGAGGTCCTCGATCCGTGTGGCGTGCTTGCGGACGATGGCGCGGACCAGGTCGGCCTTGGTGCCGAAGTGGTAGCCGACCGCGGTGTTGTTGCCCTGGCCGGCGGCCTCGCTGACCTGGCGGTTGGACACCGAGTGGACGCCGTGTTCGGCGAAGAGCCGCTCGGCCGCGATCAGGAGCAGCTCCCGGGTCGCGTTGACCTGTTCCTCGCGCAGCATCCTGCCTGCCATGATCACCACCGCCTCGGGACTTCGCAGCACCGCGGAGGCCAGTCCCTCGAGCCGTCCGCGGGTTCACAGACCTACAATCTAAGTCAATTGATTGAAAGACGCGTGAGCGGTGAGCGGTGAAGCGCGAGGCCACCATGGTGCAGCGGCCTACACCTGCGCCCCGGGTGCTCGCACCCCCGCGCCCGGCGCCCGGGGCACCTGGCGCGAAGAACATGCGGGCGACGATGCGGCAGGCCGGTCGGGCTCGTCGTCGACGGCGTCGGATGCGGGCTGCCGCGCAGGCGGGCCGTGGTCCTGCCGTGGATCGTCCGCTTGGCGGACCTGGCGGCCGGCTGGTCGACGTCGCTGCTCAGGCCGTCACAGCCCGGCAGCGGGACGACGGTGCTGGTGAGCCCGCGGATTCCGCGGGGCCCCGCACGGGTTGTCCTGCTCCGGGAGGATCTGACCCGCGGCGGGTACTGCGATTCGAGTACCCGCGATGTCGGCAGGCGCACGACGACGTCGGGGGTCCGAGCAGGCATCCTGAGCGCCGTCCCATGTTTCGGAACCGGAAGAAACGCCATCCATGACCATCCGTGTACTGCTCGCCGACGACCAGGCCCTGCTGCGGGCCACCTTCCGGATCCTGATCGACTCGTGCCCGGACATGGAGGTGGTCGGCGAGGCCGCCGACGGTACCGAGGCCGTTGACCTCGCCCGGACGCACCGCCCGGACCTGGTGCTGATGGACATCCGTATGCCCGGCGCCGACGGACTGGCCGCGACGTCCGCGATCTGCGCCGACCCGGATCTCACGGCGGTGCGGGTGCTGATCCTCACGACGTTCGAGATCGACGAGTACGTGGCACAGGCGCTGCGGGCCGGGGCGAGCGGCTTTCTCGGCAAGGACGTCACGGCGGACGTGCTGCTGGACGGGATCCGGACCGTCGCGGCCGGCGACTCGCTCCTCTCCCCCGCCGCCACCCGCACGCTCATCACCCGGTTCCTGGCCTCCCCCGCCGAGAGCTCCCAGTCCACGGCGCCGGAGCACCTCGCCGCCCTCACCGCACGCGAGCGGGAGGTCATGGCCTGGGTGGCCGAGGGGCACTCCAACGAGGAGATCGCCGAGAAGCTCTTCGTCAGCCCGCTGACCGTGCGCACCCACGTCCACCGCGCCATGACGAAGCTGGGCGCCCGCGACCGTGCCCAACTCGTCGTGATGGCCTATCAGTCGGGACTGGTGCGGGCCGTACCGCCGCACGAGGGTCAGTGAGGTCCGGGCCGCCGTTCAGGGGAAATCGGCGGCCGGGGTGCGTGGCGGCGGGCCGGGCCGTCGACAACTGACCCGTGAGCCTGCCGCTGATCCCTCCCATGCTCGCCACGCCCGGCACGCTGCCGCCCGCAGCGCAGGACGCGCGCTGGGCGTACGAGACCAAGCAGGACGGCCAGCGGGCGGTGATCTACCTCGAAGGGGACGGCACCCTGCTGCTGCGCGCCCGTTCCGGCGAGGACATCACGGCCGCCTACCCCGAACTGCGGCCGCTCGGCGCCGCGCTCGGCACGACGCCGGCCGTCCTGGACGGCGAGATCCTGGCGCTGGACGAGGAGGGGCGCGCCGACTTCCAGTTGCTCCAGTCACGGATGGGTCTGGCGCACGCCCCCGCGCGGGCGGCCCGGATGGCCACCCAGGCTGCCGTGCATCTGGTGCTCTTCGACGTACTGCACCTGGCCGGCCGCCCCCTCCTGCGGACCCCCTATGCCCGGCGGCGCGGACGCCTGGAGGAACTGGGCCTGGGCGGGCCGTTCTGGTCGACGCCGACCGCGCTGGTCGGACACGGCGCCGAGGCGCTGCGGGCGACCCGCGAGCACGGGCTGGAGGGGCTGGTGTGCAAGCGGCTGGACTCGGTGTACGAGCCGGGGGTCCGTTCCCGCGCCTGGATCAAGATCCGGAACATGCTCAGTGAGGACGTGATCGTCGGCGGCTGGCTGCCCGGCAAGGGACGGCTCACCGGCCTGCCGGGCGCCCTGCTGGTCGGGCAGTACGCGGCCGGACGGCGGCTGCGCTACGTCGGCGGCGTGGGCACCGGCTGGAGCGCGGCCGAACGGACCGAGCTGGCCGAACTGTTGCGGGCCTGCGCGAGCGACGCGTGCCCCTTCGATCCCGTACCCCGGGTCGCGGGTGCGCGCTGGGTTCTGCCCTGGCTGGTCGGCGAGGTGCGCTACAGCGTCCGCACCCGGTCCGGCATGCTGCGCCAGCCTTCCTGGCTGCGTCTGAGGCCCGACCTGGCCCCACAGGACGCGGCGGCCGACCTTCCCGACGACAGCTGACCCGCGGATCCGGGCCCGCGCACAGGTCGAGCGGCAACTATTGCCCTGCCCTTCACCATTGGTACGCCCGAGGCTCTTGGCGCGTAAGTGAAAACCGGGGATCCTGAACTGCCCTTCCCCCCATAGCCGTTGGGCTGCGCCCGGACCCCGAGGAGACGCAGTGTCGTCACAGAAGTCCCGTACGCACCGCAGGAGATGGCTCACCGGCCTGACCGGTGCCGCCGCGCTCGTCATAGCCTTCCCCGGCGTCGCCTTCGCCGCCCCGCCCTCGGCGCTCCCCGCCAACGCCGAAGCCGCCGAGAAGACGTACCAGCCCGCCTTCGACTACGACACCGACGGCTGCTACTCCACCCCTGCCATCGGCCCGGACGGCACTGTCAACGGCGGCCTGAAGCCGACCGGTTCGCTCAGCGGCGACTGCCGGGACGCGTCGGACCTCGACAACACCAACAGCTACTCGCGCTACAAGTGCAACAACGGCTGGTGCGCCTATATGTACGGCCTGTACTTCGAGAAGGACCAGGCGGTCGCGGGCAGCAGCATCGGCGGGCACCGGCACGACTGGGAGCACGTCGTGGTGTGGGTGCGGAACAACGCGGTGCAGTACGTCTCGACGTCCAACCACGGCTCGTTCACGATCAGCCCGGCGTCCTCGGTGCGGTTCGACGGCACGCACGCGAAGATCGTCTACCACAAGGACGGCATCTCCACGCACTGCTTCCGCCTCGCCAATTCCAACGACGAGCCGCCCGAGAACCACAAGGGCACCTGGCAGTACCCGCCGCTGGTCGGCTGGAACGGCTACCCGGCCGGCGTACGCGACAAGCTGGTCGCCCACGACTTCGGCAGCGCCAACTTCGGCCTGAGGGACGGCACCTTCGCGAACCACCTGGCGTCGGCGAAGCCGTCCGGCATCGCGTTCGACCCGAACGCCTGACCGGGCACACCATCGGGCGCGGGTCCTAGGACCCGGGCACCCGCGGCTTCCGCCCCGCGCCCGATCCCGTCCCGCCACCGGGCGCATAGCGTCACGCCCATGGACACGAACGGCACGGACCACGCGCGCGATACGAGCGGACGGCTCGACGAGGCCCTGGAACGCCTGCACGTCTGCGGCCCGGAACGCGACGGCTGGCTCTCCAACCACGCCCCCATGGTCGTGGAGGCGCTCGCCGCGCACGGACAGGCGGAGCGGGTGCACCACTGGCTGGACCTCTACCGGGACAAGCTGGAGGACTTCCCCGACCGCGTGGCTCCCGTCACCGAGGACAACTGGGCCTCGGCGCTGGGCGATCCGCGCCGCATAGCCGACTGGACCGACCATTTCTCCCGCGCCCTCGCCGAACGTCCCTGGCGGGACGTCCTCGCCGAGTGGTGGCCGCGTCTGCTGCCCGGCCTGGTCGGCGGCGCCACGCACACCGTCATCCGGGTCGGCCACGCGGTACGCGCGGTCGAAGCCGACGACAACAGCCCTCGGCTCACGGAACTCGCGCACGCGCTCGGCTACTGGGCGGCCCGGCACCAACCCGTGACCGGCGTCACCGCCCTGCCGGGCGCCGGCACGGCCGAGGAGTCCCTGGACGCCGTACCCGCGATCGAGCCGGGGCAGCTGGGTTTCCGCAACCGCCTGGCCGCCGTGCGCCGACTGCCCGTATGGGCCGACGACGTCACCGATCCGGACACCGCGCGGGACCGCCTCATCGAACTCGTCCGTGCCGCGACCCACCGCTACGCCACCCACGGTCACGGCGAGCCGACCATGCTGGTGCACGCGGCCACCGCCCCCAACGCCGTGCTGCGGACGCTCGACGCGCTGCCGCGCGAGCTGTGGGCGCCGAGCCTGCGTGCGGCGTGGACGGCGTCGGCGGCCGTCACCGCGATGTACGCCCCGGTGGAGCCGGTCGCCTGGACGCCGCCCGCCCGGCTCGCGCCGGAAGAGGTCATGGAGCGTGCCCTCGTCCACGGCGACGAGCACGTCATCAAGCTCGCCGACACGGCCCTGGACGTCGGTGACGCACGCGCGCTCGCGGCCGCGCTGCGGGCGGTCGAGCTCAGCGAGCCGCTGGTGTGACGGCGGCCTCCCCGTCGACGAGGGTGTCACCGAGGGCCGTGCGCCCGTACAGCACGGAGTGGCCCTGCCGCCGGGACTCCAGCAGACCCGCCTCCCGCAGGACCGACAGATGGGCCGACACGGTCGACGGTGCCAGGCCGTGGCGTCGGGCGAGATCCGTGGTCGAGGCGGGGACGGCGAGTCCGGCGAGGACGGCCGCACGCTGCTGCCCGAGCAGCCGGGCGAGCGCCTGCGGCGGGCGCGGCACCGGGGCGGCGTGCAGGCGACCCATACCCCGGGCGGGGTAGATGACGGTCGGCTGCCAGGGCCGGGCGAAGCCGCTGACCACGTCCGGCCACACGAACACGCTCGGCATCAGCAACACGCCTCTGCCGTCAGGGCGTTGGGCCTCCGTCAGGTCGCGGTACTCGCGCAGGGTGAGGGTGTGCCCGGCCCAGTCGACGGCCGGGTGCAGGCCGGTGAGCAGCGCGTCGAGGCCGGCGGCGGCAGCCCGGCGGGAGCGGTGGGCGATGTCCGCCTCCAGGACGGCCCGGTGGCGGGGCCAGTCGGGGGCGAGCAGGGCGTGCCAGGCCAGTTCGGTGAGGTCGGCGAGGCGCCGGACGGTGGCGGCGGGGTCGTCGAGCGCGGCCCGCCCCTGGGTCGACTCGGCGAGCCCGGGCGTGCAGGCGAGCGAGCGGGTCATCTCCGCGTGGGCCAGGGCGGGGTCGGTGGCGCGCATCCGCGCCAACACGTCCTCGATGGCGGGGTACGGCTCCGGCGGAGGCGCGCCGAGGAAGTCCGGGGTGTAGCCGCCGGGGGGCGGCACGAACAGCCACAGCAAGGACAGGTCGAGTCCGGCGACCGTGCGGCGCATGCGGCGCAGCCAGGCCTGGTGGTAGCCGTGCCTGGCCGGCCGGCGGAGCATGCGCAGCGCCTCGTGGGTCTGGCACAGCGGCGAGATCGCGAACCGGCAGCGCGTGAGGTCGTCGGTGCCCAGGTGCAGGGCGAGCGGCATGGCGACCCCCGAGGTGAGCGGCGATTCGTCCCGGACCGGGGACTCGCCCGGTCCGAAGATTCGTCCTGGACCGAAAGAGTAGAGCGGTCGGCCACGGCCGCGCACGCTTGCCCCGACTCCCCCTCTCGGAAAGGCGGTTGGATGGGCAGCGTACGTCCGGCACGTCCCGCGCCCTGGCAGCGTGCCGCCGTCGTCGCGGCGTTGATGCTGGCGGCGTTCACCTTCAACACGACCGAGAACCTGCCGGTCGGTCTGCTCCCGCTCATGGCGGACGACCTGCGGGTGTCGCTCACGGCCGTGGGTGCCCTGGTCACCGGGTACGGCCTGACCGTCGCCGTCGTCTCGCTGCCCCTCGCCCATGTCACCCGGTCCGTGCCGCGCCGGTATCTGCTCGCCGGGCTCCTGGGTCTGCTCGCCGTGGGCAGTTGGGTGTCGGCGCTGGGCGGGGTGTCGTACGGGGTGCTGCTGGCGGCGCGGGTGGTCACGGCGTTGGCGCAGGCGTCGTTCTGGGCGGTGATGGGACCGGTCGCGGTCGGCCTGTTCCCGCCGGAGCGACGGGGGCGGGTCATGGGGCTGCTGTCCGTCGGCGGTTCCCTGGCCACGGTGGCCGGCGTCCCGGCCGGGACCTGGCTGGGCGCCCACGCGGGCTGGCGGATGCCGTTCGCTCTGCTGGGCGCACTGGCCCTCGTCGCGCTCGTGACGATCGGCGCCCTGCTGCCCACGTCCCGCCCGGAGGACGGCCATGCGGCGTACGGCGCGTCCCCTGACCGGCGCGGGTTCGTCACCGTGTTGGCCGTCACCGCCCTGTCGGTGACCGGCGCCTTCGCCGGGTTCACGTACGTCGTCGCCTTCCTCGACGAGGTGAGCGGGTTTCGCACGGACGCCGTGAGTGCCGTGCTGCTGGCGTTCGGCGGGGCCGCGCTGGCCGGGGTCACGGTGGCCGGACCGCTCCTGGACCGCTTTCCGCGCGCCACGCTGACCGTGCCGGTGGCCGCCCAGGCGGTGGCGCTGCTGGGCCTCTACGCGGTGGGGCACATCCCGGCGGCCACTGTCGTGCTGGTCATGCTGCTGGGCGCGTCGGTCTCGACCGCCTTCATGGCGACGCAGACCCAGGTGCTCCGGGTGGCGCCGGGTCGTACGGAGACGGCGCTCGCGGCCAACTCGGCCGCGTACAACGTGGGCATCGCCGTCGGTGCGCTGCTCGGGGGCGTGTTGCTGCCCGCGGTCGGGGTGCGCGGGACGTTCCTGGTCGGGGGGCTGCTCACGGCGGGGGCACTGGTGGTGCTGACGTGGCTGCCCGCGCGGGCGGGCTGCGAGGGCGGTTCGGGAATCGGGAGGTACCGTGCGGGCGCGGGGTTGTGACGGTCTATCGTGGCCGCATGTCCGTGCCTGAACTGATCCGTATCGTCTCCCGCGACTCGCCCATGGCGCTCGCCCAAGTGGAGCGTGTCCGCGCCGAGTTGGCGGTCCTGCATCCCGGTGTGCGTACCGAGGTGGTGCCGGTGAAGACGACCGGTGACAAGTGGATGGGCGATCTGTCCCAGGTGGAGGGCAAGGGAGCGTTCACCAAGGAGGTGGACGCGGCGCTGCTGGCCGGCGAGGCCGATCTCGCCGTGCACTGCGTCAAGGACATTCCCGCCGACCGTCCGCTGCCCGCGGGGACGACGTTCGCCGCGTTCCTCAAGCGCGACGACATCCGGGACGCCCTGATCCACCCGGGCGGCCTGACGCTCGACGAACTGCCGGCGGGTACCCGGATCGGTACCTCGTCGGTGCGCCGGGTCGCCCAGCTGGCGGCCACCCATCCGCACCTGGAGTGCGTGCCGTTCCGGGGCAACGCCAACCGGCGGCTGGAGAAGCTGGCGGCCGGTGAGGCGGACGCGCTGCTGCTGGCGGTGGCCGGCCTGGAGCGCATCGGCCGTCCGGACGTGATCAGCGAGGTCCTCTCCCCCGAGGTGATGATGCCGCCGATCGGCGCGGGCATCCTCGCCCTGCAGTGCCGCGAGGGCGACACCGAGCTCATCGACGCGATCAGCGGCCTCGGCGACCCGGACACCTACCGGGAGGCCACCGCCGAGCGCATGTTCCTGCACGTCCTCCAGGGGCACTGCAACAGCCCGATCGCCGGGTACGCGCGCGTGGACCGCAGTGGCGAGCTGTCGCTGCGGGCGTGTGTGTTCACCCCGGACGGCAAGACGCGGCTCAACGCCCATGAGTGGGCGGGCCGGCTGGACCCGGCGACGCTCGGTACGTCGGTGGCGGTCGCGCTGCTGCGTCAGGGCGCCCGGGAGATCATCGACGGCATCCCGCACTGAGACAGCGGCTGAGACACCGGGCCGAGACACTCGCCCGAGACACCGGGCCGGAGGGCGCTCGCCGTCAGGCGGTGCCCTCTTCGGCCTGGTCCCGCAGGAAGTTGCTCACCTGGAGCGCGAGGCCGTCCCGCAGGGTGGTGGCGTGGGTGCCGACGGAGGGTTCCTGGAGGCCGAGGCCGCCGGTCCACAGCCGGCGGTCGGTCCACTCCTCCTCGACGCGCAGCTGGATCTGGACGTCGACCTGGCTCAGGCTCGACTCGGGGCCGGCGGCGTACATGACGGCGGTGGCCCGGCGCAGCGGGTAGACGTCGAAGCCCTCGATGAACTGCGAGTTGCGCCAGTCGATGAACGCCGCCTCGCCGTCGCGGCCGATCCGTACGTCGATCTGGCCGTCCTCGAGATGGACGCCGAGGTGCCGCTCACCGCGGTTCTCGACGGTGACCCGGACCCGGAAGTACGTCAGCCCTTCGGCGGCCTCGTCCCGTCCGCGTGGGGGCTCGGCGGCTTCCAGGCGGTGGACGCGGACACGCAGACCGGCATGCTCGTCGTACTCGCGCCAGTCCCCGACCACGTTCGGCTCGTACACAATCCACCTCTCGACCCAGAGAGCTGCTTCCTATCTTTGCGCTGAGCGCACTGTCAAATGAGCAGAATGCGCTGTGGCCAGCCCATTCGCCCCCTTGATCACCGATCAAGCCGTGGGCAGGAAGAATCCGCTTACTGGTGTGCGCACCGGATCCGCCTACGTGCCGCACATCACGTTCCGCACCAAGATCAGCGAGCCGTCCGGCCGCGCAGCGAGGAGGCCGCGCAGGCGTCGACCTGGTAGCTGAGCGGATTGGCCTTGCTGAGCGCCTGGAGCCAGCCCGGCATCACGGACAGCGGGTAGAGGGCGTTGCAGCCGAAGACGCCTCCGGCCAGGCGGGAGTCTGACGGCAGGCCCCATGGGCCTGGCCGACGCGTGCGGCGCGTTCACGGCGGGGCACGTCGAAGACGCGGGCGAACAGGGCGGCGTTCTCCCGTCCGGTGAGGCTCGCGTCGGCCGACAGCTGCTGCGGGGCATAGCCGAGCAGCCGCCGTACGGCCATCCGGTCGCCGGCGGCCACCGGCAGCAGGGTGGTCATGCAGCGGATGGCGGTGGTTTTCCCGCCGCGAGCAGCGTCTCCCGGTCCGTCTCGTCGAGGGTCGCTCCACGACCAGCCGCAACAGCTCCACCTCGGCGCCGCGCAGCTGTGGGACGGGCATGTCGCGGCGCAGCCGGCGCCGGATCAGTCGCTGGACCGCGACGAGCGCGTCGGCCACGGACGCCGAGTCACACCGCCGTCACACGTAGTCGCATTCACGAATTTTGTTTCGGATACCTCGTTCGGGGCAAATGAGTCATATGTGCTTCGGACAGGAGGCACGTCCGTGGGAGCCGACCGGCCGACCCGGAGGTGTCCTCCGTGTGGTCCGATCCGCGCCTCCCACGGTGTCTGTCCATTCGGCACCTGCTGAGGGAGGTGCGCACGAATGAGTGCCACCACCAGAACGAAGCACTCCCACGACGACGCCCCGGACACGGCCGAAGCCTTCGACCGGCTCGTGGGGCTCCCCGACGGGCCGGAACGCAAGGTCCTCAAGGACGAACTGATCCAGGCCTGGCTGCCCATGGCCGAGCGGATCGCCGTCCGGTTCAAGGGCCGTGGCGAGTCCCTCGAGGACCTGTACCAGGTCGCCGCCCTGGGCCTGGTGAAGGCCGTCGACCACTACGACCCGGCGCGCGGCCACGCCTTCGAGGCGTACGCGGTGCCGACCATCACCGGTGAGATCAAGCGGCACTTCCGCGACCACATGTGGACGCTGCACGTGCCGCGCCGCGTCCAGGACCTGCGCAACCGGGTGCGCAGCTCCGCGAAGGAGCTGTCGCAGCTGACGCCGGGGCGCGCGCCCACCGTCGCCGAGATCGCCGAGCACGCGCATCTGAGCGAGGCGGAGGTCCGTACCGGGATGGAGGCCCTCGAGTGTTTCTCCGCCCTGTCGCTGGAGGCCGAGATGCCCGGCACCGACGGCTACGCGCTGGGGGACGCGATCGGCGGCCCGGACCCGGCCTACGACGTGGTCGTCGACCGCGTCACCGTCAAGCCGTGCCTGCAACGCCTCCCGGAGCGGGAGCGGACCATCCTCTACCTGCGCTTCTTCGGCGGGATGACCCAGAGCCGGATCGCACAGCAACTCGGCATCTCGCAGATGCACGTCTCCCGACTGCTGAGCGGGTGCTTCGCGCATCTGCGGGAGGAGATGCTCGCCGAGGTCCAGTGACTCACTCCTGGGCCGTTCCCGGGATCTGTGTCGGACCGTGACGTTCGAGGGCGTCCTCGAGTTCGACGCGGATCTCGGGCGGCATCTCCCCGTCCCGGCCCCAGGTGAGGATCAGTTGGGCCACTCGGCGGAGCTTGATGTTCGTATGCTGGGAGACGTCCTTCAGCACGGCCCACCCCTGGTCGGGTGACACCCGGCCGAGTGCCACGACCATCCCGATCGCCTGGTCCACGACGGCGTGCGCGACGACCGCCTCCTTGAGCTGCTCGACCTCCTCCTCGAGTTCGAGGATCCGGTCGCTCCCGTCGGCGGGTTCGTGGGGTACGTGTGCCACGCCTCCATAGTCGTCGCTCCGCCGACCATGTGCCAGTGAAGCGGGCGGGCCGGGCCACCACCGTTTCGGCGCCACGCCGGGGGTACTCGACAGGCCCCGGAGCGGTTCCGGCTGGACACTGGGAGCAGACCGGTGGCCGGCCGGTCGGGCGAGACCAGGACGCGACTGCCATGAACCACGATGCGAGAACCCCCCGGAGCACGGCCGAGGTCGTGTCCACACACTCCGTGTTCGGCGCACCCTGCTGGGTGAGCCTGACCAGCCGCGATCTCGAGGCCACCCAGGAGTTCTACACGGCGGTGCTGGGCTGGCGCTGGCGGCCGGCCAAGCTGGGCGACCGCTTCCGGATCGCGCTGGCGCAGAGCGTGCCGGTGGCCGGGATCGGGGCGGTCGCCTCGATGTGGCAGATGGCCGTGGCCTGGACCCCCTACTTCGCCGTGCCCAGCGCGGACGAGGCCGTGGCCCGGGTCCAGGAGCGCGGCGGTACGGCGGCCGTCGGGCCGCTCTCGCTGCCGCCCGGGCGGGCGGCGCTGTTGGCCGACCGGGACGGGGCCACCTTCGGGGTGTGGGAGGGCGAGCTCATCTCCAACTGGGAGACCTGGCGGCGGGCCGCGCCGACGTTCATCCGGCTGCACACGCGTGACGCCTTCGACGCGGCGATGTTCTACGGCGAGGTCCTCGACTGGGCCACCGAGCGGCCGGGGTGCTGCGAGGTGCGGTACGAGGGGGGTGAAGTCGTGTTGCGCAGTGGGGGTGATGTGGTGGCGCGCATCGAGTCCGGGGCGTTGGAGGCTGCGCCGGACCCGACGATTCGGCCGCACTGGCAGGTGCACTTCGCTGTCGCGGACGTGGCCGGGTGTGCTCGGGCGGCGGAGTTGCATGGGGGGAGCGTGTTGTCCAAGGGAAGCGATGAGGCTGTGCTGCGGGATCCTGATGGGGCGCAGTTCACTGTGACGTCGCATCGGGGGCGGTAGGGGGTGCGGCTACGGGGGCGCCGCGCTGGGTCGTCAGTCGTCTGCGGCTGCGTCGTGGCTGGTCGCGCCCCGCCGCGGAGCCGCAGATCGACACAGCCCCGCGCCCCTTTAAGGGCGTTGTCGTGAGGGTCTTGAGAGGAGGCGTAGGCTGCGGCGTTCCACCAGGACTGCGGTCGATGCCTTGTACTCCGACTCGTCGGGAGGGCCCTGGGGTTCGGCGGTGTTGATCAAGGGGGTCCAGCGTTCGCCGAACGTGGCGTCGGGGAGGCGGAACTCCGTCGGCTCCCAGTAGGCGTTGAGCAGGAGCAGGAAGGAGTCGTCGACCAGGGGCCGGCCGCAGGAGTCGGGTTCGGCGATGGCGTCGCCGTTGAGGAAGGCGGCTACGGAGTGGGCGTCCGGGTGTTGCCAGTCCTCGTCGGTCATCTCGCGGCCCTCGGGCAGGAGCCAGACCAGGTCGGGCAGGGGCTGGTCGGGGTGGGTCGGGGTCTCGCCCTGGAAGAAGCGGCGGCGGCGCAGGACGGGGTGAGCAGCGCGCAGCCCGATGACATAGCGGGTGAAGTCGGCGAGTGCGCGCTGCTCGTCTGTGAGTCTCCAGTCGATCCAGGAGACGTCGTTGTCCTGGCAGTAGGCGTTGTTGTTGCCGCGCTGGGTGCGGCCGAGTTCGTCGCCGTGGCCGAGCATGGGGATGCCCTGCGACAGCAGGAGTGTGGCCAGGAAGTTGCGCTGCTGACGGGCGCGCAGCGCGAGGACGGCCGGGTCGCGGGTGTCGCCCTCGGCGCCGCAGTTCCAGGACCGGTTGTGGCTCTCGCCGTCCCGGTTGTTCTCGCCGTTGGCCTCGTTGTGCTTGTCGTTGTACGAGACGAGGTCGCGCAGGGTGAACCCGTCGTGCGCGGTGACGAAGTTGACGCTGGCGCGCGGGCGGCGCCGGCTGTGTGCGTACAGGTCGGAGGAGCCGGTCAGCCGGGAGGCGAACTCGCCGAGCGAACCGGGCTCACCGCGCCAGAAGTCGCGTACGGCGTCCCGGTACTTGCCGTTCCACTCCGACCACAGCGGCGGGAAGTTGCCCACCTGGTAGCCGCCCTCGCCGACGTCCCACGGCTCGGCGATCAGCTTGACGCGGCTGATCACCGGGTCCTGCTGGATCAGGTCGAAGAACGCCGAGAGGCGGTCGACCTCGTGGAACTGGCGGGCGAGGGTGGCCGCGAGGTCGAAGCGGAAGCCGTCTACGTGCATCTCGGTGACCCAGTAGCGCAGCGAGTCCATGATCAGCTGGAGGACGTAGGGGTGGCGCATCAGCAGGCTGTTGCCGGTGCCGGTGGTGTCGTAGTAGTGCGCCCAGTCGCCGTCGACCAGGCGGTAGTACGAGGCGTTGTCGATGCCGCGGAAGGAGAGGGTCGGGCCGCGTTCGTTGCCCTCGGCGGTGTGGTTGTAGACGACGTCGAGGATCACTTCGAGGCCGGCCGTGTGCAGTGCCTTCACCATCGACTTGAACTCGTTGACCTGCTGGCCGCGGGTGCCGTGGGCGGCGTACGCGTTGTGCGGTGCGAAGAACCCGATCGTGTTGTAGCCCCAGTAGTTGGACAGACCCCGGTCGAGCAGCACGCCGTCCTGGACGTACTGGTGCACCGGCATCAGCTCGACGGCCGTCACCCCGAGGGAGGTGAGGTGCTCGACGACCGCGGGGTGCGCGAGTCCGGCGTAGGTGCCGCGCAGTTCGGGCGGGACGTCGGGGTGGGTGCGGGTGAGGCCGCGGACGTGGGTCTCGTAGATGACGGTGTCGGCGTACGGCCGTCTGGGCGGTCGGTCGTCGCCCCAGTCGAAGTCCGGCTCGGTGACCACGCCGAGCATGGTGTGCCCGGCGCTGTCGGCCGGGGCCGGGGCGCCCGGGGTGCGCTCGAAGAGGGAGGCGTGGTTGTCCACCTGGCCGTCCACGGCCCGGCTGTACGGGTCGAGCAGCAGCTTCGCCGGATTGCACCGGTGGCCGAGGCCCGGGTCCCAGGGTCCGTGCACCCGGTAGCCGTAGCGCTGTCCCGGGCCGACGCCGGGCAGATAGCCGTGCCACACGAACCCGTCGACCTCGGTGAGCGGAACGGTGGTGTGCCGGCCCCTGTCGTCGACGAGGACCAGTTCGACGCGTTCGGCGACCTCGCTGAACAGGGCGAAGTTGGTGCCCTGTCCGTCGAAGGCGGCTCCCAACGGGTAGGGGTGCCCGCTCCAGGCGAGCACCCCTTTGTCGCGCTTTCGCGCCGTCACCGGGCCTCCTCCAGGACGTCGTCCCGGGTGCCCGCGGCGTCGGCGATGGCCGTGACGGGAACCTCGCGGGGCACCTGAAGGGCCTCGCGCAGGTTGGGCGAGGGCGCCGCTGGCACCAGCGGGGCGCGTTCGCCGGCGCGAGCGCGCTGCGAGAACCAGATGACCTTGCTGCCGGTCTCGGTGGCGCAGCAGCCCCAGCCGTCGCTCATCGCGGCGAGGCGCTGCAGACAGTCGCGCAGTTCGTGGTCCGGACGCAGGGCGCGGTCGTTGTCGCCGATGGCGGTGATGAGGTGGTGACGGTTCCACCACATCTCGATCGAGGTGTTCTTGTCCGTCGCGTGCTCGTCGATGGCCCGCAACAGCATCTCCGTGCTGTGGCAGACGGGCTCGACGAGCGTCTCCAGGTCCCAGTACCTGAGGTGAGCGGCCAGAATTCGGCTGACCTGCCCCACCCGTTCGGGGCTGACTTCCACGTCTAGGTGGTAGTAGCAGGGCACTGCGGTCTTCACCGTCGTTACCTCCTCACCGCGAAAGCTCCCGCTCTCCTCGCCCCTGCGGGACGGGCCCCGATACGGAGCGTGAGCGCTGATCGCTTCTGAGTCACTCCAGGGTGGGGGCGGTACGCCATTCGTGCAACAGGAGCGCACTCCTGAGGTAGTTGAAGATCCAACAGGACGCTGCGTCGCCGAGCATGCACCATGTGTGAAGACCACGATGCCCGTAACGGAACCCGTGCGTGTGCGCGCACGGGTTTCCGCCCGACGGTCGGGAGACGGTCATCGAGCCCGGAAGGTGAACGGCGCCATGCTGCTACCGGCAAAAGCCGAGGTCGCCCGGCATCTGCGGCGATACAGGGCCTGGGAGCGCGCCATGCTCGCGGCCCCGGCCGACCTCACGGTCCGCGCCACCTTCGAGGACGCCGGCTACACCCTCTGTGTGCTGATGGGAAAGCGCTGCGCGCGCGAGGCCGCCAACGCCGCCGAACGCTATCTGCGCATCACCCCGGCCGCCTATCTCCGGGAGCAGGACGAACGGCCCCGCGCGGCGAGCATCTCCGCGCGCCGGGGCCCGCCGGGGACGCGGCGGTGGAGTTTCCACGCGGGGAGGTAGGCGCCTTCCGGCACAGATCGGATCCCCGGCCGGGCCTCGTGCCCGGCCTCGAGCACGGTGGAGGTGAACCATGGGCAGGACCAAGAGCAGGGCCGGTGCCGGCACCGGGACCATCGGCCGCATCCCGGTACGGGACGTGCGGCCGGCCGTGGCGTGCGGCAGGCATCCGGCGAAGGCGGTCGCGGGAGAGACCTTCGAGGTCACCGCCACCGTGTTCCGTGAGGGCCATGACGCCGTGGCCGCCAATGTCGTGCTGACCGACCCGGACGGCCGTCCCGGCCCGTGGACGCCGATGCACGAACTCGCCCCGGGCAGCGACCGCTGGGGCGCCAAGGTGACCCCGTCTTCGGTGGGTCACTGGACGTTCCATGTGGAGGCCTGGAGCGACCCGGTGGCAACGTGGCGGCACCACGCCCGGATCAAGATCCCGGCCGGCATCGACGTCGGACTGGTCCTGGAGACGGGCGGCGAACTCTACGAGCGTGCGGCCGCCGGAGTGCCCGACAAGGCGCAGCGGGCGACCGTGCAGGCCGCGGCGGACGCGCTGCGGGACGACTCGCTCCCGCCCGAGTCACGCCTGGCGGCGGCGTTCGCGGCGAACGTCGACGCGGTGCTGGGCCGGTATCCGCTGCGGGACCTGGTGACGGCGTCGGATCCGCTGCCGCTGCTGGTGGAGCGGGAGCGGGCGTTGTACGGCTCCTGGTACGAGTTCTTCCCCCGCTCCGAGGGCACCCCGCAGCAGCCGCACGGCACGTTCCGCACCGCCGCGCGCCGGCTGCCCGCGATCGCGGCGATGGGCTTCGACGTCGTCTACCTGCCGCCGATCCACCCCATCGGCACCACCTTCCGCAAGGGCCCGGACAACACCCTCTCCGCCGGCCCGGACGACCCCGGCGTGCCCTGGGCGATCGGCTCCCCCGAGGGCGGCCACGACGCCGTCCACCCCGGCCTGGGCACCATCGAGGACTTCGACCACTTCGTGGCCAAGGCAGCCGAACTCGGCCTGGAGATCGCCCTCGACCTCGCCCTGCAGTGCTCCCCCGACCACCCCTGGGTCCACAAACACCCCGAGTGGTTCCACCACCGCCCCGACGGCACCATCGCCTACGCGGAGAACCCGCCGAAGAAGTACCAGGACATCTACCCCATCGCCTTCGACGCCGACATGGACGGCCTCATCACCGAGACCCTGCGCGTCCTGCGGCACTGGATGGCCCACGGCGTGCGGATCTTCCGCGTCGACAACCCGCACACCAAACCCGTCGTGTTCTGGCAGCGCGTCATCGCCGACATCAACGCCACCGACCCCGACATCATCTTCCTGGCCGAGGCGTTCACCCGCCCCGCGATGATGCACACCCTGGCCCAGATCGGCTTCCAGCAGTCGTACACCTACTTCACCTGGCGCAACAGCAAGCAGGAACTCACCGAATACCTCACCGAACTCTCCGGCGAGGCGGCCGCCTACATGCGGCCGAACCTCTTCGCCAACACCCCCGACATCCTCCACGAGTTCCTCCAGCGGGGCGGCCGCCCCGCCTTCGAACTGCGCGCCGTGCTCGCCGCCACCCTCTCCCCCACCTGGGGCATCTACAGCGGCTACGAACTGTGCGAGAACACCCCCCTGCGCAAGGGCAGCGAGGAGTACCTCCACTCCGAGAAGTACCAGCTACGCCCCCGCGACTGGGCCACCGCCGAGCGCGAGGGCCGCACCATCACACCCCTGATCACCCAGCTCAACGCCGTCCGGAGGGCGAATCCGGCCCTGCGGCAGTTGCGTGACCTCCACTTCCACCACGCGGACAAGGAAGCGGTGATCGCGTACTCGAAGCGAAGCGGTTCGAACACGGTTCTGGTGGTCGTCAACCTCGACCCGCACCACACCCAGGAGGCCACGGTCTCGTTGGACATGCCGCAACTCGGCCTGGACTGGCACGAGTCGGTGCCGGTGCGCGACGAGCTCACCGGCGAGACCTACCACTGGGGCAGGGCGAACTACGTGCGTCTCGAACCGGGCACTCGTCCCGCGCACATCCTCACCGTCCTGCGACCGTCCACCCCGCAGATCGGAGGGTCACCCAAAAAATGATCGTCAACGAGCCCGTTCAGGACACCTTCGAGGACACTCCTGCCAAGGATCGTGACCCGGATTGGTTCAAGCGCGCCGTCTTCTACGAGGTACTGGTCCGCTCCTTCCAGGACTCCAACGGCGACGGTGTCGGCGACCTCAAGGGCCTGACCGCCAAACTCGACTACCTGCAATGGCTCGGCGTCGACTGCCTGTGGCTGCCGCCCTTCTTCAAATCGCCTCTCAGGGACGGCGGTTACGACGTCTCCGACTACACGTCCGTGCTGCCCGAGTTCGGCGACCTGGCCGATTTCGTGGACTTCGTGGACTCCGCACACCAGCGCGGTATGCGGGTCATCATCGACTTCGTCATGAACCACACCAGCGACCAGCACCCGTGGTTCCAGGAGTCGCGAAAGGACCCGGACGGCCCGTACGGCGACTACTACGTCTGGGCCGACGACGACAAGGCGTACGCCGACGCCCGCATCATCTTCGTCGACACCGAGGCCTCCAACTGGACCTTCGACCCGGTCCGCAAGCAGTACTTCTTCCACCGCTTCTTCTCCCACCAGCCGGACCTGAACTACGAGAACCCG
>CBFGZZ010000117.1:0-22803 GCA_965653385.1 uncultured Streptomyces sp.
GGCCTGCGCGGCCGCCACCGAACGCAGCGCGGCGGCCTGCGCCGTCCGCGAGGCCGACACCGCGGTCGCCGCGGCAGCGGCCGCGCCCCTGGCCGCCTGCGCCGCCTTGTTCGCCGCCCTGGCCGAGCGCTGGACGTCCTGTTCGGCGGCCTCGGCCTCGGCCTTGGCCTCCAGCGCCGCCTCTTTCGCCTTCTCGGCGGCCTTGACCGCCTGTTGGGACAGCTCGACGGCCTCGTCGGTCTTCCGGCCGGCGCGGCGCCCCTCCGCCTCCACGGCCTTGACCAGTTGCTGGATCGTCGCCGTCTCTTCGTCACGGGCCCGGGCGATGTACTGGCCCGTCTCCAGGAACCACCGGATCGCCCTCGGCGACCCGTCGTCCAGTGCCCGCTCCGCGTACTCCCGCACCTGCGGTGACGCCGTCACGAGGATGGACGTCACCTGCACACGCTCGTCCTCCTCGTGAGCGGTGAACTGCCCGCCGCTGAGGAAGGCGCGCAACGCGAAGTCCGAATCGGCCTGCAGCGCAGCGGACGCCTCACGCTTCACGGCACGACCACCGTGGGCCATGACCGTGGTCACGGCCACCTCGAGGTCCTCGCGCACCGCGGTCTGGAAACCGCCCTTGAGGAAGGTCTCGATCGCCGCGGTCCCGCCGGACAACGCCACGCCGATGCCCTCGCGGGTCGCCCTGCCCGCCATGACCAGGGACTGCGTGAGCGTGAACCTGTTGTCCTCGGCCCGGGCCGCGGGCAGCCTCTCGTCGAGGAACGCCCTCACGTCCGCCGCACTGCCCACCAGGGCCGCGGCCGCAGCCGTGCGGACGGCACGGCCGCCCGTTCGGTACGCCCAGACCACCTTGCCGCGATCGGTGTCCGGCAGACCGGATCCCTCGGGCACCGAGTCGGTGACGGCCTCGCTCGCCGCGTACGCGGGGCGGGTGAGGACCGTGCAGTTCGGCAGCGCACAACCGGCTGCCACCCCGGCGAAAGCGGCGAGCATCTGACGTCTGCTGAATTGTCGTGAACGCTGTGCCATCACGACTCCCTTCTACTGCGCTGATCCCGGCCAGGATGTGCTCCCGGCCTTCGACGGACTGTCGTAGTCAGTGGTCCGCACCCGGTACACCGAGTCGGACTCCAGGCTCAGGAAGCACTCCGCGGCCGAGGGCTGGTCCGCACGGCCCGTGTCAGGACACTGGCGGCGGGCGCGGTGCCCAGAATGCGCGCCAATGTGCTGCGTGGCTTCATCACAGTCCTAGAAATCGACAGTCGACAGGAGCCGACAGGAGTCGACGGGAGGAAATCTCCACCACCCCTGCGGTTCAAGTTCCTTATGGAAGCGGGGGTTGGCGGGCGCGTCCAATTCAGAAATCGGGCAGAAGTCGGGCATCCCCCGGGTTACTGCCGTGATGTGCGTCACCCGCGGAAATAGTTGTAGTGATCTGGATAAAGAATCGGTTCCGGTACGGCCTGACGCGCCGACTCAGGCGACTCGCACGGCCAATTCTCCGTCGGTTCAGGAGTACGGCTCTCAAGAGCGCGGGCCGTGTCCCGCCGCACAAATGGTTTGGCGCGCTGAACCGGCCCGACCTACAGTGAGTTCACTTCGAAGAGACGTTCCCCGGAAAGAAGCCGCAGAGCGGGAGCGTCCCACCTCGTGAAGGTGCAGGAGGGGCGGCAGTCCTTGTCGACCCCTCATTCGAAAGGCCCCTTCATGAACGTCCGTACAGACGTGGGCATCGGCCTGCCCATCGGCGACCCGGCCGCCCTTCTCACCTGGGCCCGGCGCGCCGACGCCGGTCCCTTCAGCACGCTCGGACTGCTCGACCGGCTGGTCTACGACAACCCGGAGCCGCTGGTCGCCCTGGCCGTCCTCGCGGGCGCGACCTCGCGGATCCGCGTCCAGACCGAGGTGCTGCTCGCCCCGCTGCGGGACACCGCCCTGCTGGCCAAGCAGGCGGCCACGCTGGACCGGATGACCGGGGGGCGGTTCGTCCTCGGCCTGGGTATCGGCGGGCGGGACGACGACCACCTGGCCACGGGCACCGACCCGCGCACCCGGGGGCGGCGCCTGGACGAGCAGATGGCCGCGATGAGCCGGCTGTGGCACGGCGAGCCGTACGGCGACGGCGTCGGTCCCATCGGCCCGGTGCCCGCCCGTATCGGCGGCCCGGAGATCCTCTTCGGCGGCTTCAGGCCCGCCGCGCTCGAACGCGTCGCTCGCTGGGGCGACGGCTTCCTCTGCGCGGCGGCGCCTTCCTGGGCGGGCGGCCTGTTCGACACCGTCCGCGGGTTCTGGAAGGAGTACGGCCGCGACGGGCGGCCCCGTCTCGTGGCCCAGGTGAACGTCGCGCTCGGTCCGGCGCACGTGGTCGACGACGCGCGTGCCCGGATGCACGCGTACTACGCCTTCACCGGCATGGCCGACCGGATGGTCGCCGGCCTCCTCACCACCCCCGCCGAGATCCGCGCCGCGCTGGCCGCCTTCGCCGACCTGGGCGCCGACGAGGTCGTGCTCTACTGCTACGGCGTCGACCCGGACCAGGTGGACCGGCTGGCCGAGCTGCTGTGAAGCCCTGAACCCGCTTCTGTGACACCGCTGTTGCCGGAACTGTGGCCTCCGCCACAGCCGGGTGCCTCGGGCCCTGTTGGACTCGGCGCACCCGGCGTCGTCCGCCCTGCCTGGAGGCCACGTGTTCCTGCTGATGCTGCTGTTCGCCGTGGTCATGGTGATCGTCGCCATGGGTCTGTGCGGATACGGCGGCCGCACGCTGGCCGACCACGGTCTGCGGCGCGCGAACGCTCCCGCCGCCCTGCGCGGCCTCGCCGCCTTCGCGGGCGCGGGGGCGTGTGCGCTGTACGCGTGGGGTCTGCTCGCCGTGTGCGGCGCGGTCATGACGGCTGAGGACGGCGGCACCGACTCGGCTCCGGCCCGGTCCTGCCGCACGGCGGGCTGGCTGGAGCGGAGCCGGCAGGGCATCGAGATCGTCGACCACAAGGTGACGTACATCCCGCTCGGGTTCGTGTGCGAGACCAGCGACGGCGGCAGCTACGACAACGGTGACGTGCCGGGGTACGTCAACCCGGGCGTCCTCGGCCTCGCCCTCGCCGGCGCCGGGGGCGCGATCGGCTCGGCGTACGTGTCGGAGCTGCGGGCCCGTGCCGAGTTCCGCGGGCAGCGGGCCGGTTAGCGCGTAGCGCTCCGCCGGGCGTCCCGGAGGGGTCCAGGTGCGGTGGGTCGGTACTTGGGCCACCCGGCCACCCGGCTCGCGTGCGAAGAAGCGCCGTACGCCCCGCTCCTCGTCCCGGATCTCCCGTACGATCTCCGCGCCCGACGCCACCACCTGCGCGTACACGGCGTCGTCGTCCTCGACCTCCACGCTCAGGTCGGGGACGACGGGGGCGGTGCGTTTCCTCGGTGAAGAAGCTGATGTGGGCGGTGGGGTTGGCGGGGGACGCCATGGTCCACCCCCCAGAAAACACAGTCATCACCGACGTGACCTGGTGGTTGGGGCGATCCTGCGGACGGTCATCGGGTGCGGCTCCTCGTCGGCGCCGGACTTTTTGTTATCGCCCCCGGTCTTCCCCCGTCTCCTCACCGTCCCCAGCCGCAGGCACGCGAGGAATGACGACGTGACACGACAGATCAGCCGCCGGAGCATGCTCAAGGCCGCGGGCGCGGCAGCCGGAGCCGTCGGGATCGGTACGGCAGTGCTGCCGAGCCCTGCCGTGGCGGCCGGCGCCTACGCCCACCCCGGCCTTCTGCACACCGGCGCCGACCTCGACCGGATGGCCGCCAAGGTGAAGGCGGGCGCCGCTCCCTACACCGCCGGGTTCGCCAAGCTGACCGCCAACCGGCACGCGCAGAGCGGCTGGGCGGCCAACCCGCAGGAGATCGTGTACCGGGGCGCCGGGTCGCCGCAGAACTACCGCACCCTCTACAACGACGTCCACGCCGCCTACCAGAACGCCCTGCGGCACCACGTCAGCGGTGACAGCGCGCATGCCGACACCGCCGTCGCGATCCTCAACGCCTGGTCGGCGAAGCTGACGAGCGTTCAGGGCAGCGCCGACCGGTTCCTGGCCGCCGGGCTCTACGGCTACCAGATCGCCAACGCCGCCGAACTCGTCCGGGACCACCCCGACTTCGAGCTCGACCGGTTCAAGGAGATGCTGAGCACCTGCTTCGCATCGCTCAGCGACGACTTCCTGGTCCGGCACAACGGCGCCGTCGTCTCCAACTACTGGACCAACTGGGACCTCGCCGCCATGGCCTGCGTCCTGGCCTCCGGCATCTTCTGCGACGACCGGGCCCAGGTCGCCCGGGCCGTCGAGTACTTCAAGCACGGCGAAGGGCTCGGGTCGATCCGGAACGCCATCCCCGTCGTGCACGACGATGGACTCGCCGAGTGGCTGGAGGCGGGCCGCGACCAGGGGCACGCGCTGCTCGGCGTCGGTCTGATGGGCATCTTCTGCGAGATGGCCTGGAACCAGGGCATCGACCTGTACGGCTACGACGACAGCCGGTTCCTCAAGGGCGCCCAGTACGTGGCCAAGTGGGCCCTGGGCGGGGATGTGCCGTTCACCGCGAACACCCGTAAGAAGGGCGCGATCAACGGCTGGTCGGGGTCGGAGACCGTCACCGATGCCGCTCCCGTCGACCCGGCGATGACCCGCCCGATCTGGGCGATGATCGCCAACCACTACACCAGGCGGCGGGGCCTGTCGGCGACGTACCTCACGCGGATCGCCGCGAAGTCGGCGCCGGAGGGCGGCGGCGGGGACTACGGGCCCAACAGCGGCGGCTACGACCAACTGGGCTTCGGCACGCTGGCGTTCACGCGGGACAGGGTCACGGGGACGGGCACGGGGTCGGGCGGTTCGCCGAGTCCGGCGGCTTCCGCCTCGGCCGCCGCGTCGGGCGGTGCGGGGTCGGACGTCCGGCCGCAGGGCGGGGGCGCGGCATCGCCCTCGGCGTCCGCCTCATCCGCCGCGGACGGTGACCTGGCCGCGACCGGCTCGAACGACGTCATCGGCTGGACCGCCGCCACGGGTGTCACCGCCCTCGCCGGCGGCCTGCTGCTGATGCGGCGCCGGGGCCGGGTCCAGCGCGAGGCCCAGTCGTCCCAGTCCCGGTAAGGGGCGCGCGAAGGGACACGATCTCCGGTCCCGGTTCCCACCACGAGGGGCGCCGGGGCCGGTCCTTCACCCTCCGGCGAGCGGCGTTCCCCGCGGACCGCGAGGAAGGACGCGACCAGGCCCGCCAGGTACATCAGGGTCGCGCCGATCTGGAAGGCGAGGACGGTGTCGCCTACCTTGCTCGTCTGGGCGGTCAGGGCCGTCGCCGCCAGATGCACCGCGAGCGTGATCATGCTGTGCTGTCCGGGGCCCCAGACCCCCGTGCTTCTTGCCGCCCCATTTGCTGGGGGCCTACGCCCCCAGCGCCCGCGACACCGTGTAGATGAGCAGTCCGGCGAGCGAGCCGACCACCGTGCCGTTGATCCGGATGAACTGGAGGTCGCGGCCGATGTGCGCCTCGATCTTCCGTGTCGTGTGCTCGGCGTCCCAGCCGGCCACGGTGTCGGTGATCAGGGAGGTGATCTCCTTGCGGTAGGTGGTGACGACGTACACCGCGGCGCCCTCCACCCAGCTGTCGACCTTGGCCTGGAGCCGTGGCTCGACCGCCATCCGCGCGCCCAGCGACAGCAGCGAGGCACGCACGCGCAGCCGCAGCTCGCTGCGCTCGTCCTCGGCGGCGGAGACGATCATCGAGCGTACGGCGGTCCACGCGGACGCGATCAGGTCCTGGACCTCGCCGCGCCCCAGCACCTCGCCCTTGAGCCGCTCGACCCGCGCGCGGGTGTCGGTGTCGGACTGGAGGTCGGAGGCGAAGTCGGTGAGGAAGCGGTCGAGGGCGCCGCGGGCCGGGTGGGAGGGCATGTCGCGCATCTCGGTGACGAATCGGAGCAGCTCCTTGTAGACCCGCTCGCCGACCCTGCGGTCGACGAACTTCGGGGTCCAGCCGGGGGCGCCGCCCTGGACCGCGCCCATGATCTCGTCGTCGTGCAGGATCAGCCAGTTCTGCGCGCGGGCGACGACCAGGTCGACGATCCGCTTGTGGCCGCCGTCGGCGACGATCTTCTCCAGCATCTTCCCGATGCCGGGCGCGATCTCCTGGGCGTCGGCGCGCCTGGTGATCGCCTCGCCCACGACCGCCTGGACGTCCGAGTCCCGCATGACCGTCAGGGCGCCCCGGAGCGCCGCCGACAGCTCGGCGGTCACGCGGTCGGCGTGTTCCGGGTCGGCCAGCCAGGCGCCGAGGCGGCTGCCGATGCCGACGGCGCGCAGGCGTTGTCGTACGACGTCCTGGGAGAGGAAGTTCTCGCCGACGAACTCACCCAGGGAGACGCCCAGCTGGTCCTTCTTGTTGGGGATGATCGCGGTGTGCGGGATGGGCAGGCCGAGGGGGTGGCGGAAGAGGGCCGTGACCGCGAACCAGTCGGCGAGCGCGCCGACCATGCCGGCCTCGGCGGCCGCCGCGACATAGTGCGCCCAGTCGCCGGCGCCCTGGTTCGAGGCCACCTTGGCGAGGACGTAGACCAGCGCCACGAAGAGCAGCAGCCCGGTCGCGGTGATCTTCATCCGCCGTACGCCGCGCTGCTTCTCCTCGTCGGCGGCGGTGAACGTGGACATCGCACGAACCGCCGAGGCGGGGACGCGCCGGTTATCGGCGGCGTCCGACCGGGCATGCATGTCTACGCCAGGTGTTCCCGTTTCATCCTGATTCGTACGTTCCATTCCGCTCCACCCGTCCAGGATCCCCGCACACATTGTCCCTTCCTGACCGACTCCTGGAACGAATCAAGAGTTCCCGGCGTCTGTCCGATGGGGGAGGTCGATGGCGAAGTCCGGGTGAACTCCGGCGGCCCAATGGGGGGTCTGTGCAACTCCTCTCTGCCTTATGACGCATCATGAGGTGATCACATCGGAGCCTCGGGCTCCCATCCGCCCGAGGAGATACGCACCGCATGACCAAGCATTACGGTTATGCCCTGCTTTCCGGGGTAATCGCCCTGATCGTCGCGGTTTCAACCGCCATATACATCGGAGTCGCCTCCGACGAGGGCAGCGCCACCAACAGGAGCGCTCCCGTCCGTGAAGGCGCACCGCGCGACCCCGCCGAACCCGCCTCCACCGGCATCTGGGTCGGCGCCTGGTCCGCCTCGCCGGTCGGCGCCGAGCCCGGCACCGAGGTCGAGGGCCTGGCGGGCCGTTCGGTGCGCAACGTCGTCCACACGAGTGTCGGCGGCACGAGCGTGCGGATCACGCTGTCGAACCTCTACGGACAGTCCGCGCTGACCCTCACGCACGCGTCGATCGCGGTCGCCGCGGGCACCGGAACGGCGGCGGCCATCGCGGACACCATGCGGCGGCTGACCTTCGGCGGGAACGTCAGTGTCGTCATCCCGCCCGGGCGGCAGGTGCTGAGCGACGCCGTGCGCCTCGCGATCCCCGCCGACACCGACATCCTCGTCACCACCTTCTCGCCCACCCCGTCCGGCCCGGTGACCTTCCACCCGCACGCACGCCAGACCAGTTACGTGGCGGAGGGCGACCTCACCGAGGACACGACCGGCGTGGCGTACACCGGGAAGGTCGGCTCCTGGCGCTACCTCACCGCGCTGGACGTCCTCAGCAACGAGTCCGACGGCACCGTGGTGGTCTTCGGCGACTCCCTGACCGACGGCATCACGTCCACCGAGAACGCCAACCGCCGCTGGACGGACGTCCTCTCGCGCCGGCTGCGCGCGGCGGTCGCGGCCGGCCAGGACGTACCCCGCTACAGCGTCGTCAACCAGGGAATCAGCGGCAACCAGATCCTTGCCAGCGGCGCCGGGCGCCCGGCCGACAACCAGGCGGGCGTCAGCCGCTTCCACCGGGACGTCCTCTCCCGGACCAACGTCAAGGTCGTCGTCATCGACCTCGGCGTCAACGACATCCTGCGCAACCCGAAGCTCGCCGACCCGAACCGCATCCTGAACGGCCTGCGCACCCTGGTCCGCCAGGCCCACGCCCGCGGCCTGAAGGTCATCGGCGCCACCCTGATGCCGTTCCAGGGCCACCGCGGCTACACCGACGCCCGCGAGAACGTACGCCAGCGGATCAACGCCCGGATCCGCACCGGCAAGGTCTTCGACGCGGTCGTGGACTTCGACCAGGCCCTGCGGGACCCGTACAACCCCCGCAAGTTCCGCCCCTACTACGACTCCGGCGACCACCTCCACCCGAGCGACAAGGGCTACGAGAAGATGGCGGAGACCTTCGACCTCAAGGATCTGAAGGGCGCGGCCCCGGCGGAGCTGTAGCGACTCCGGCGGAGCTGTGAGGGCGCTGCCTCCGCCTCAGTCCTCGCCCCGCTCGCGGGCCCTCCGCTTGCCGTGCCGCCACATGTCCCGGTGCTCCTCCAGCATCTCCCGGTGCGTCTCGTACTGCTCGTCCCGGAGGGAGCCCCGCAGCTCCCGGCGCTGTTCGCGCCGTTCCAGCCGCTCCCGGCGGCGTTCCTCGCGGAGCGCCTGCCGCTGGGCCCGCGTCGGCTTGCGCTGGACCTCGACGCCGCCCCAGAAGGCGAGCCCGGTCACGATCACCCGCGGCGCTCCCGGATCCCCCGGCACGCTCTCGTCGCGTTCGTCGAAGCCGCCCATGATCCCGACCCCGCGCACCACGACCTCGACGCCGGGCGGCACGATCACTTCCATTCCGCCCATGATCGCGACGCAGTTGATCACGATCTCCCGGTCGGCGAAGTCCGCGTCCCGCAGATCGATCTCCCCGCCGCCCATGAAGGCCACGCCGGTGAAACGCCTCGGCGCCGTCCACCGCCCCTTGCGCTGAAACCCCGCCATCACGGCGACGCCCCACGTCGACGACCCCTCACCGCCGACGATCCGGTCGGCCCAACTCGCCTCCCCCTCGGGCCGCTTGACCATGTCGACCCTGGGCACGGCCACCGCGCCGACGGGCAGGTCCCGGGTGATCGGCGCCAGCTCGCCGTATGTACGGGCCTTGTACGTGGCGTCCAGGCGTTCCTCGAACTCCTCCATGTCGAGACGCCCCTCCGCGAGGGCGTCCCGCAGGACCTCGGCGACTCGTTCACGATCTGCGTCGGAGGCACGAAGCTCCGGGGCGTCGTCGGTCATGTACAGCAGCCTACGAGCAACCCCGCCCCGGGGCTACGAGATCGCCTTCCCGGCGCTCCCCGCCTTCTCCGCGTACATCTTCGCGATCACGGTCTCGATGTCCGGCTCCCGCACCGACAGGTCCACCAGCGGATACTCCGCCGCGACCCGCGCCACCAGCACCGCCGCCGACTCGGTCGCCGGGAACGCCAGCCACTGCCGCGGTCCCTCCACCTTCACCACGCGCGCGGGCGGCGCCTCGATCGGCGGCAGCTCACGCTCCAGGTCGACGACCAGGACGCGCTCGCTCTCCCCCACCTCGTGCAGGCCTGCCAGCGGGCCGTCGTACATCAGCCGTCCGTGGTCGATGACCATCACCCGTGAGCAGAGCTGCTCAATGTCCTGGAGGTCGTGCGTGGTCAGCAGGACCGTCGTGCCGCGCTCGGCGTTCAACTCCCGCAGGAACTCCCGGACCCTGGCCTTCGAGATGACGTCCAGACCGATCGTCGGCTCGTCCAGGTACAGCACCTCCGGATCGTGCAGCAGCGCAGCCGCGATGTCGCCGCGCATCCGCTGCCCGAGGGAGAGCTGGCGCACCGGGACGTCCAACAGGGCGGACAGGTCGAGGAGTTCGACCAGACGGTCCAGGTTCTCGCGGTAACGGGCGTCCGGGATGCGGTACATGCGGTGCATCAGCTTGTACGAGTCGAGCAGCGGGAGGTCCCACCACAGGGTGGTGCGCTGGCCGAAGACGACCCCGATGCGGTGCGCGAGCCGGGTGCGCTCGCGGGACGGGTCGATGCCCGCCACCCGCAGGCGGCCGCCGCTCGGGGTCAGGATGCCGGTCAGCATCTTGATCGTCGTCGACTTCCCGGCGCCGTTGGGACCGATGTAGCCCACCATCTCGCCGCGCGGCACGGTGAAGGAGATCGAGTCGACGGCCCGCACCTGCCGCCGCTCCCGCTTCAGGAAACCGGTCTTCTTGCGTACGTCGAAGACCTTCTCGACACCGTCGAGTTCGATGAACGCCTCGTCCGACATGACCTGCCCCTAACTTCCCGTACTCCGATACGACCGCAGCCCGGCCCGCCACGCCCAACCGGCCAGCGCACAGCACACCGCCGCCACCAGCGGCGACGCGAAGGCCGCCCACTGGGGCAGGTCGAGCGGATACGGCCGCTCCAGCACATGGGCGGCCGGCACCCAGTTGACGAAGGCGAGCGGCAGCAGGAAGGTCACCCCGCGCACGAAGTCCTTGCCGAACACGGTCGGCGGGTACTGCAACAGCGTGGTGCCGCCGTACGTGAACGCGTTCTGCACCTCGGCGGCGTCCTGCGCCAGGAACTGGAACGCCGCGCCCGCCACGAACAGCGCGCAGAAGATCACCCCGCCGCTGACCAGCATCATCGGCACCAGCAGCACCTTCGCCGCGGTCCAGTCGACGTCGACCGTCAGCAGCGCCCAGCCCAGCACGAGCGCCCCCTGGGTGATCCGGCCCAGCCGGCGCAGCGCGAAGCGGTCCGCCGCGACCTGGGCGAGCACCGGGGCGGGCCGCACGAGCAGGATGTCGAAGGAGCCGTCGCGCATCCGGCCGCCCAGGACGTCCATCGAGCCGAAGGTCAGGTCGGCCAGCCCGAACGCGGTCGCCGACAGCCCGTACAGGAAGGCGACCTCGGGCAGCGACCAGCCGCCCAGCGCGTCGACCTGGGAGAACATCAGCAGGATCGCCACGAAGTCCAGGCCGGTCACCACCAGGTTGCCGAGGACCGTGATGGCGAAGGACGTGCGGTAGGTCATGGAGGACCTGATCCACATCCCGGCGATCAGCCGGTAGGCCCGCAGCGCCTCACCCGCCCTGGACCCCCCGAAGCTCTCGCCGACCGCACCCGCGGAGGTCTCGGCCGTCCTGCTCGCGGACGTCTCAACCACCCTGCACCACCACCCGCCGCGTCGCCGCCGACTGCACGAGCCGTCCGGCCGCCAGCAGCACCACCGCCCACGCCGCCTGGAAGGCGTACGCCCGCCAGGGGTCGGTCTCCCCCATCAGCACGTCCGCCGGCATCTGGAGCTGCGCCGCCCACGGCAGCACCCGCACGATCTCGCCGAGGGCGCCCGGGAAGGCGTTCAGGGGCAGCACCATGCCGGAGAAGAAGATCCCGGTGATCATCAACGCCTGGTTGACGCCCATGCCGTCCATGAGCCAGAACACGCTCAGGGCCGCCAGATAGCGGATCGCGAAGCTGACGAGCGTCGCGAGCAGCAGGGTCACCACGAACGCCAGCCACGGGGTGATCTCCGTCGGCAGCGCCATCGGGAAGAAGACGGCGCCGAACACGAACGGGAGCACACCGCGTCCCAGCATCTGGAACAGCGCCCGCCCCACGTCGCCCGCCAGCCACCACAGCTGGAGATCGGCCGGCCGGTACAGGTCGACGGCGATCTCACCCGTGCGGATACGCTCCATCAGGTCCTTCTCGGCGCCGCCGCCCTGGATGGCCAGGGTCGCGTAGAGGCACTGTCCGAGCCACACATAGGTGACGGCCTGCGCCTGGTCGTAGCCGCCGAGATGCGGCTTCTCGTCCCACAGCGCCAGGTAGGTGTAGACGAGGATCACGCCGAAGACGGTGTTGGTGAACACCCCGGCCGCCGTGGCCGCCCGATAGGTCGCGTATCTTCTGAATCCGCCCACAGCGACGGCTAAGTACAACCGCCCCGATCCCACATCCACAGCCCTCCTCGCCCGCGCCGGCACCGAAGCGCAGGAGCCTAGTGCGCGCGAGGCGCGGGCTGCCACGCGATTTCCGGGCGGCGCGGCAGGAGAGTCTGCTCACTTTCCGCAGACACGCTCCGGTTTCCGGGAACGGAACGCCCGGTGCGAGAGTCTTCAGCAATGGGGGCGCAGTAGGCGTACGAGGCGTACGGGAACGTACGACGCGAAACAGGAGTCCGTGCACGAGATGAGCGACGAGCCGCAGCCGCAGGCGCAGCAGCCGACCGTGAAGCCCAAGCGGCCGAAGAGGACGGGCTGGCGGCGGATCATCCCGACCTGGCGGATGGTGCTGGGCACCTTCGTCATCGGCATGCTGTTGCTCGCCGGCCTCTTCTTCCTCGGCTACTCCATGGTCAAGATCCCACCGGCCAACGCCCTCGCCACCAAGCAGGCCAACGTCTATCTGTACGCGGACGGCTCCGTGATCGCCCGTGACGGCGAGGTCAACCGGGAGAACGTGACCCTCGGGCAGATGTCCAAGGACGCCCAGCACGCGATCCTGGCCGCCGAGGACCGCGACTTCTACACCGAGTCCGCGATCGACCCGAAGGCGATGCTGCGCGCCGGCTGGAACACCGTCACCGGCAAGGGCAAGCAGTCGGGCTCGACGATCACCCAGCAGTACGTGAAGAACTACTACCTGCGTCAGGAGCAGACCGTCACCCGCAAGGTGAAGGAGTTCTTCATCGCGATCAAGCTGGACCGTGAGAAGAGCAAGGACGAGATCCTCGAGGGCTACCTCAACACCAGCTTCTTCGGCCGTAACGCCTACGGCATCCAGGCCGCCGCCCAGGCGTACTACGGCATCGACGCGGGGGACCTCGACCCGGCCCGCGCCGCGTATCTGGCCGCGCTGGTCAACGCGCCCAGCGAGTACGACGTCATCGCCCACCCGGAGAACAAGTCCGCGGCGGTGGCCCGCTGGAACTACGTGCTGGACGGCATGGTCACCAAGGGCTGGCTCAGCGAGTCCGAGCGGGCGGGCATGAAGTTCCCGATGCCGAAGGAGGCCTCGACCTCCACCAACCTCTCCGGTCAGCGCGGTTACATCGTGCAGATCGTGAAGGACTATCTGACCCAGAACAAGATCGTCGACAAGGACTCGCTGGAGGCCGGCGGCTACCGCATCACCACCACGCTCCAGAAGGACAAGCAGAACGCCTTCGTCGACGCCGTCAACGACCAGCTGATGTCGAAGCTGGACAAGAAGAACAACAAGGTCGACAACTACGTCCGCGCGGGCGGCGCCTCCGTCGACCCGAAGACCGGCAAGGTCGTCGCGATGTACAACGGCATCGACTACGTGAAGCAGTACACCCCGAACGCGACCCGCCGGGACTTCCAGGTCGGCTCCACCTTCAAGCCGTTCGTGTTCACCTCGGCCGTGGAGAACGAGTCGACCACGCAGGACGGCCGTCAGATCACCCCGAACACGATCTACGACGGCACCAACAAGCGCCCCGTGCAGGGCTGGAGCGGCGGGACCTACGACCCCGAGAACGAGGACCAGCACTCCTACGGCGACATCACCGTCCGCTCGGCCACCAACAGCTCCGTCAACGCGGTGTACGCGCAGATGGCCGTGGACGTGGGCCCGGAGAAGGTGAAGGACACCGCGGTCGAGCTCGGCCTGCCCAGCAGCACACCGGAGCTGTACCCGTCCCCGTCCATCGCGCTGGGCGTGGCCACGGCCAGCGTCCTCGACATGGCGGAGGCGTACGCGACGCTCGCCAACCACGGCAAGCGCGACACGTACACCATGATCGAGCGGGTCACCAAGGACGGCGCCGACGTCATCGAGCTGCCGGAGCACAAGGCCCACCAGGTCATCAGCCGCGAGGCCGCCGACACCACGACGTCCGTGCTGCGGAGCGTCGTCGACAGCGGCACCGCCACCGCCGCCCTCGCCGCCGGCCGTCCGGCCGCGGGCAAGACCGGCACGGCGGAGGAGGACACCGCCGCCTGGTTCGCCGGCTACACCCCCGACCTGGCCACCGTCGTCTCCGTCATGGGCCAGGACCCGGTCACGGCGAAGCACAAGTCGCTGTACGGCGCGATGGGCCTCGACCGCATCAACGGCGGTGGCGCGCCCACCGACATCTGGGCGCAGTACACGAAGACGGCGCTGAAGGGTGAGCCGGTCCGCGAGTTCGACCTGGAGCTCCAGGAGGGCGCCGACCAGCCCCAGTACCCGACGACGGACCCGACGCGGGGCGACCAGAGCACCGGCGGTCAGAACGACGGCGGCACCACCGGGGACCCGACGACCGGCGGCCAGGACACCGAGGGCCAGACCGGTGGCGGTGAGACGCCGGGCCAGACGGACGGCGGCACCACCGGCGACACGACGACCGGCGGCACCGACAACGGCGGTACGACCACCGACGGCGGCACCACCGGCGACACGACGACCGGGGGGACCGACACCGGCGGCACGGACACCGGCGGCAGTACGGGCGGCGACACCTCCACCGGAGGCACGGACACCGGCGGCAGTACGGGCGGCGACACCTCCACCGGAGGCACCGACACCGGCGGCGGAGGGACGACGGGAACGACGGCCGGGACGCTGAGCACGGCCCGCAGACAGTGAGCGCGCGCCGGCCGGCTCAGTGACCGCTGGTCGCCTTCAGCCCCACCACGGCGACCAGCAGCAGACAGACGAAGAAGATCCGCGCGGCGGTGACCGGCTCCCCCAGCACCACCATGCCGACCACGGCCGCACCGGCCGCTCCGATGCCCACCCACACGCCGTAGGCGGTGCCGATGGGCAGGGACTTCGCGGCGTACGACAGCAGCACCATGCTGGCGACGATGCCGGCGCCGGTGAAGAGGCTGGGGACGAGGCGGGTGAAACCGTCGGTGTACTTCATGCCGACCGACCAGCCGACCTCCAGCAGACCGGCGACGACGAGCAGGACCCAGGCCATGACGAGCACCTCTCACAAAGACGGAAACCTGGCGGTGCGTCGTCTTTGCCTTCACCCGGTACGGCGCGTCTCGTCGGGGTCCTTCAAAGCTAGCAAAGAAACGAAGAAGAGGCTGGTGACGAGAGTCACCAGCCCCTTCCGACCGTCGATTCAGAGGTAGAGCTCAGAGATAGAGCCCCGTCGAGTCCTCGGACCCCTCGAACCGGTCCGCGGCCACGGCGTGCAGGTCGCGCTCGCGCATGAGCACGTACGCGACGCCGCGCACCTCGACCTCGGCGCGGTCCTCCGGGTCGAACAGGACCCGGTCCCCGGTCTCCACGGTCCGTACGTTCTGCCCCACCGCGACGACCTCGGCCCAGGCCAGGCGACGCCCGACGGCCGCGGTGGCGGGAATCAGGATGCCGCCACCGGAACGCCGCTCGCCCTCGCTGGTGTCCTGCCGCACGAGTACACGGTCGTGCAGCATCCGGATGGGCAGCTTGTCGTGGTGGCTGCTGTGCTCGTTTCTGTTGGCGCTCACGCCTTTGAACCTACCTGCCTTTGCCGCCTGTGTACGCCGCCGGGTCCGCCGTCGCTCAGCCCTTGCGGCGCCGGGTGCCGAGGGCCAGCAGGCCCACGAGACCGACGGCGACGAGGGCGACGGGCACGATCCGCTCCATGCGGGGCGCACCCTCCTCGTCGGTGAACTTGGCCCGCACATCGCTCACGGCCCGGTTGACCCCGACGTAGGCCCGTCCGAGAGTGTGGTCGATGTTCGAGACGACCTTGGCCTTGGCGTCGCCGACGATCGTCTTCGGGTGCACACGCACCCCGATCTCGTCGAGCGTCTCGGCCAGGGCTGCGCGACGGGCCTTGATGTCCGCCTCGATCTGCGCCGGGGTTCTGGTGTCCGACGTGTCCGCCACGGTTCGGCCTCCGAAGTGAAGCTGATGCTGTTTCCGGACAGTCTGTCAGCTCCACGCCGGACCGCACTGTCAGGCTCCCCGGTTACGCTGGTTCGATGAGCGAGCGACTCCAGCCGGGGGACGTGGCCCCCGCCTTCACCCTGCCCGACGCCGACGGCAACGAGGTGTCCCTGTCGGACCACAAGGGCCGCAAGGTCATCGTGTACTTCTACCCGGCGGCCCTGACGCCCGGCTGCACCAAGCAGGCCTGCGACTTCACGGACAACCTGGAGCTGCTGGCCGGCGCGGGCTACGACGTCATCGGCGTCTCCCCCGACAAGCCGGAGAAGCTCGCCAAGTTCCGCGACAAGGAGTCGCTGAAGGTCACGCTGCTCGCCGACCCGGAGAAGTCCGTCACCGAGGCCTACGGGGCGTACGGCGAGAAGAAGAACTACGGCAAGACCTACATGGGCGTCATCCGCTCCACGATCGTCGTGGACGAGGAGGGCAAGGTCGAGCGGGCGCTGTACAACGTGCGGGCGACCGGCCACGTGGCGAAGATCATCAAGGATCTGGGCATCTGACCACCCGGCCCGGCCAGTAGCATGGCCGGGCAAGGTCACGCGGCCGTGGTGGAATTGGCAGTCACGCTGGGTTTAGGTCCCAGTGGGGTAACACCCGTGAGGGTTCGAGTCCCTCCGGCCGCACCACTTTCTGTTCACTCGGCGAGCAACTCACGTACGACCGGCACGAGCGCCCTGAACGCCTTGCCCCGGTGACTGATGGCGTTCTTCTCCTCGGCGCTCAGCTCGGCGCAGGTCCGGCTCTCGCCCTCCGGCTGGAGGATCGGGTCGTACCCGAACCCGTTGGTGCCGACGGGCGCGTGCCGCAGGGTGCCCCTGAGCTGTCCCTCGACCACCCTTTCCGTGCCGTCCGGCAAAGCCAGCGCCGCCGCACACGCGAAGTGGGCGCCCCGGTGCGCGTCGTCGATGTCGCCCAGCTGGGCGAGCAGCAGCTCCAGGTTGGCCCGGTCGTCCCCGTGCCGGCCCGCCCAGCGGGCCGAGAAGATACCGGGGGCACCGTTGAGCACGTCGACACACAGCCCCGAGTCATCGGCCACCGCCGGCAGCCCGGTCGCCTGCGCCAGGGCGTGCGCCTTGAGCAGCGCGTTCTCGGCGAAGGTGACGCCGGTTTCCTTGACATCGGGAATCTCCGGATAGGCGTCCGCGCCGACGAGGTCGTGATCGAGACCTGCGTCGGCGAGGATCGCACGGAGTTCGGTGATCTTTCCGGCGTTACGGGTGGCGAGGATGAGACGGGTCATGGCGCCACAGTAGCCAGGCGGCTCAGGTCGCCCCGAATCGGGCGCGGAGCGCGCGAAGAGGGGCACGGGGCTGTATCGATATGCGGCTCCGCCGCGGGGCGCGACCAGCCACACTCAACCCGGACCCACCCACTCGCGGAACCCGGCACCCGAGACGCCCCGGCCCAGCCAGCGCAGCTACGGCGTGCAGACCTTGGTGAGCTCCCCCGCCGCATCCGTCACCGGACTGATGTCCGGCGTCTCGTCACCGTTCTTCACCGCGTCCCGGACATTGGTGACCGCCGTCTGCAGATCGTCCACCGCCTTGTTGACGTCGGCGTCGTCCGTCTTGTCACCGATCTTGTCGAGGTTCTTGTCGATGGAGGTCAACGACTCCTCGAGCTGCGTCGGATCGTTCGCGGCGCTCTCCACGGCCTGCTGGAGTTCGGTGACGCTGTCGGCGATGGCGTCGGCGGTCTGGACGCAGTCCATCGCCTTGCTGACGGCGTCACAGCCGGTGGTCAGCCCGGCCGTCAGTCCGACCGCCGCTATGGCTGCGACGGCTGTGGCGATACGGCTCCGGCGGCGTCGGCTCGTGGCCATGGTTGACGTTCCCTCCCTGCTCCCAGGCCTCGCAGGGCCCCCGTCGGTCATTGGCCGGGCGTACAGCGGTGTGCCGTACGCCCGTACCTCTAGTGACGCCAGGAAGGGCGGCGCGGTTGCCCGGAGCTGTGGCTCTTCTTGGTGAGTCCTTTACTTTTCGAGGACGGTATCAAGAGCCTTGCCCTGGAGTTCCGCCAGCTCCCCGCATCCGGAAACGGCAAGGTCCAGAAGGGCGTTGAGCTCCTCGCGGGCGAAGGGCTCGGCCTCGGCGGTGCCCTGGACCTCGACGAAACGGCCGTCGCCGGTGCAGACGACGTTCATGTCGGTGTCGGCCTTCACGTCCTCCTCGTAGCAGAGGTCGAGGAGCGGGACGCCGCCGACGATGCCGACCGAGACGGCGCTGACGGTGCCGGTGAGCGGCTTGCGGCCGGCCTTGATCAGCTTCTTGCCCTGGGCCCAGGAGACGGCGTCCGCGAGCGCGACGTAGGCGCCGGTGATGGCCGCCGTACGCGTGCCGCCGTCGGCCTGGAGGACGTCGCAGTCGAGGACGATCGTGTTCTCGCCGAGCGCCTTGTAGTCGATGACCGCGCGCAGGGAGCGGCCGATGAGGCGGCTGATCTCGTGGGTGCGGCCGCCGATCTTGCCCCGGACGGACTCGCGGTCGCCGCGGGTGTTGGTGGCGCGGGGCAGCATGGCGTACTCCGCGGTGACCCAGCCCTCGCCGCTGCCCTTGCGCCAGCGCGGGACGCCCTCGGTGAAGGAGGCGGTGCACAGGACCTTCGTGTCGCCGAAGGAGACGAGGACGGAGCCCTCCGCGTGCTTGCTCCAGGCGCGTTCGATGGTGACCGGGCGGAGCTGTCCGGGGGTGCGGCCGTCGATTCGGGTGACTGAGGAGGTAGCTGCCATGGCGCTGAGCCTAGCCCCCCACGGGGAAGGGCCCCTCCCATGGTCGGAAGGGGCCCTCAGGGGCTGAAGCCCGGGACGATGCCCGCGCTTCACATCATGTCTTCGATCTCCGCCGCGATCGGGTCGGCGTCGGTGCCGATGACGACCTGGATGGCGGTGCCCATCTTCACGACACCGTGGGCGCCTGCGGCCTTCAGGGCGGTCTCGTCGACCAGCGAGGCGTCGCTCACCTCGGTGCGGAGCCGGGTGATGCAGCCCTCGATCTCCTCGATGTTGTCGATGCCGCCGAGCCCGGCGACGATCTTCTCAGCCTTGCTGGCCATTTCGGTCTCCTCACGCACTGTTGGCCCAACTGTACGAGCGGTTGCGTGGTGCGTACCGAAGGATGACGTCACAGCAACCCAATCGTCGGTAACTGGTCTACACCACCTGACAGGCGGTCGCCAACCCATGAGTGCCGAGACCGAGACCTCCCCCGCCCGGCAGCGGTGGCAGGCCGCGTTCCAGGGGCTGCAGAAGATGGGCCGCAGCCTCCAGCTCCCGATCGCCGTACTGCCGGCCGCGGGCATCCTGAACCGCCTCGGCCAGCCGGATGTGTTCGGGGAGGACGGCCTCGGCTGGGACAACCTCTCGAAGGTGATGGACGGCGCGGGCGGCGGACTGCTCAACAGCTCGCTCGGACTGCCGTTGCTGTTCTGCGTCGGTGTGGCCATCGGCATGGCGAAGAAGGCGGACGGCTCGACGGCACTGGCGGCGGTGACGGGGTTCCTCGTCTACTACAGCGTGCTGCTGGAGTTCCCCGAGGACTGTCCGGACGGGACGAAGGAGGTCACCAACGTCGGCTGTGCCGCGCCAGACGGGACGGTGATCGCGTACGAGTACCAGAACCCGGGCGTCTTCGGTGGCATCGTCATCGGTCTGCTGGCGGCCTTCTTCTGGCAGCGCTACCACCGGACGAAACTGGTGGACTGGCTCGGCTTCTTCAACGGGCGGCGGCTGGTGCCGATCATCATGGCGTTCGTGGCGATCGTGTTCGCGGTGCTGTGTCTGTGGGTCTGGCCGCCGATCGGTGACGCGCTGGAGAACTTCAGCGACTGGATGCGGGACCTGGGCGCCTGGGGTGCGGGTGTGTTCGGCGTCGCGAACCGCGCGCTGCTGGTGATCGGGCTGCACCAGTTCCTGAACGTGCCCATCTGGTTCCAGTTCGGCAGCTACACCACGCCCGACGGCGAGGTGGTGCACGGCGACATCAACATGTTCCTCCAGGGCGACCCGAACGCCGGCCTGTTCACCTCGGGCTTCTTCCCGATCATGATGTTCGCGCTGCCGGCCGCCGCCCTCGCCATCACCCACTGCGCCAAGCCGCACCGCCGCAAGGAGATCGCCGGCCTGATGACGTCGGTGGCCCTGACGTCGTTCGTCACGGGCATCACGGAGCCGATCGAGTACTCGTTCATGTTCATCGCCCCGCTGCTGTACGCGGTGCACGCCCTGCTGACGGGCGTCTCCATGGCCGTGACCTGGGGGCTGGGGGTCCACGACGGGTTCAGCTTCTCGGCCGGCCTGATCGACTACATCATCAACTGGCAACTGGCCACGAAACCCTGGGCGATCATCCCGATCGGCCTCTGCTTCGCCGTCGTCTATTACGCGATCTTCCGGTTCGCGATCACGAAGTTCGATCTCAAGACTCCGGGCAGAGAGCCGGAGGAAGAGGTCGAGGACGTCACGAAGGGCTGACCAGAGGTCCACGGAATTCAGGCACTGCGCGTAGCACTCCGGTTGCGGATTTCACGGGTTCCTTATATCGCCCCCACCGTGCTACAACAGGTCTACACCACTGAGTGGTGTAGACCAGACGCCGCCGTCTCCTTCCTGTCCCCGGGCGGCGCCATGCCTTCTTCCCCAGCCTATGGCCGGGGGGACCCCCTGGAGGAAGTTGTGACCACGGCCAGCGCCGCTCCGGCGGCCGACAAGAAAAAGGGCGCCGCCGCGATGGCTGTGATGCAGCGCATCGGCCGCAGCCTGATGCTGCCGGTGGCGGTCCTGCCCGCCGCCGCCCTTCTGGTCCGCTTCGGCAACGAGGACATGCTCGGCGACCCCGACTACCCCGCGTTCCTCACGAAGATCGCGGGCTTCATGGCGGCCGGCGGCAACGCGATCCTCGACAACATGGCGCTGCTGTTCGCCGTCGGCATCGCGATCGGCTTCGCGAAGAAGTCGGACGGCTCGACGGCGCTGGCGGCCGTGGTCGGTTACCTGGTCTTCAAGAACGTGCTCGCCACGTTCACCGACCCGAACCTGCCGCAGGTGGCCAAGGCCGTCGACGGCAAGGTCGTGATGGTCGACGCACCGGTGGACGCCAAGGTCCTCGGCGGTGTGGTGATGGGCATCGTCGTGGCCCTCCTCTACCAGCGCCTGTACCGCACCAAGCTCCCGGACTGGGCGGGCTTCTTCGGCGGTCGCCGTCTGGTCCCGATCGCCTCCGCCCTCGCGGGCCTGGTCATCGGCATCGTCTTCGGCTACATCTGGCCGGTCCTCGGCACGGGCCTGCACAACCTCGGTGAGTGGCTGGTCGGTTCGGGCGCCGTCGGCGCCGGCATATTCGGTGTGGCCAACCGCGCCCTGATCCCGATCGGCATGCACCACCTGCTGAACTCGTTCCCGTGGTTCCAGGCGGGCGAGTACGAGGGCAAGAGCGGTGACATCGCCCGCTTCCTGGCCGGTGACCCGAGCGCCGGACAGTTCATGACCGGCTTCTTCCCGATCATGATGTTCGCGCTGCCGGCCGCCTGTCTGGCGATCGTCCACTGCGCCCGCCCGGAGCGCCGCAAGGTCGTCGGCGGCATGATGTTCTCCCTCGCGCTGACGTCCTTCGTCACCGGCGTGACCGAGCCCATCGAGTTCACGTTCATGTTCATCGCGCCGGTCCTGTACGCCATCCACGCGGTCCTCACCGGCGTCTCGATGGCTCTCACCTGGGCGCTGGGCATGAAGGACGGCTTCGGCTTCTCGGCCGGCGTGGTCGACTTCGGCCTGAACCTGGGCATCGCGACCAACCCGTGGGGCCTGGCCCTGGTGGGCTTGTGCTTCGCCGCGCTCTACTACGTGATCTTCCGGTTCGCGATCACCAAGTTCAACCTGCCGACGCCGGGCCGCGAGTCCGACGAGGAGCTCGCCGAGCTCCAGAAGGCGGAGGCGAAGTAGGCCGCCCGGCCCACGACCAGCGGCGAACGACGAAGGCCCCGGAACCGGGAAGGTTCCGGGGCCTTCACGCGCATACGGGCCTGAACCCCGTACGGGCTGGTGCTCCACCGGCCGGCTCCCGGCCGGCTAGATCTCGTACGTCTGCCTGGGCGCCGCCAGCGCCACCGGACCGTCGTACACCTCACGCGCGTCGGCCAGGTTGACCTGGGGGTCGGTCCACGGCGGGATGTGGGTGAGGACCAGGCGGCGGGCATCCGCGCGGGCCGCGGTCTGACCTGCCTCGCGGCCGTTGAGGTGCAGGTCGGGGATGTTCTCCTTGCCGTGCGTGAAAGCCGCCTCGCACAGGAACAGGTCGGCGTCACGGGCGAGTTCGTCCAGGGCCGTGCTGATGCCCGTGTCACCCGAGTAGGTCAGGACCTTCCCGGCGTGCTCGATCCGGATGCCGTACGCCTCCACCGGGTGGGCCACGCGTTCCGTGTGCACCGTGAACGGGCCGATCTCGAAGGTGGACGGCTTGACCGTGTGGAAGTCGAAGACCTCGCTCATGGACGAGGCGGTGGGGGTGTCGGCGTAGGCGGTGGTCAGGCGGTGTTCGGTGCCCTCGGGTCCGTAGACCGGGATCGGGGCGCAGCGGCCGCCGTCGTGCCGGTAGTAGCGCGCGACGAAGTACGCGCACATGTCGATGCAGTGGTCGGCGTGCAGATGGCTGAGGAAGATCGCGTCGAGGTCGTAGAGACCGCAGTGGCGCTGCAGCTCGCCCAGGGCACCGTTGCCCATGTCGAGAAGCAGCCGGAAGCCGTCGGCCTCGACGAGGTAGCTCGAACAGGCCGATTCCGCGGACGGGAACGACCCCGAGCAGCCGACGACGGTGAGCTTCATGAAACAGAAACCTCCGCTGGCTGGAAATCCAGAGAATCCAGAAGATCGGGAATGGGGCGTCGGGGGTCGTGCGGTTTGTCGAGCGTAAGGCGCAAAACCTTGGGTCGCTCCTCCGCCAAGGGCTGTTGTGGGCGAACTCACCTGTG
>CBFGZZ010000118.1:0-22668 GCA_965653385.1 uncultured Streptomyces sp.
CCCGGCGGCGTTCCCGCAGGATGAGGATCTCCCGACTGGACACCGAGCCTGGGCCACGGCACCAGAGGCGGGTGCTGCGTCCCCGCCTCACCCGCCCGGAACGTCCTCGCAGGGCTGCGCATTGCGACGGCCACCGGCCCCGCCGGGCGCAAGCTCGTCCTTCACTCCCGCACAACGAGCGCAACGCCGCTAGCGCTGTCGGCCGGACGGAGGGCTGGCCATAAGGCCTTGCTTGCAGGGCATCTGCTCAATGGCTCACAGCGGTCCTATCGCCCCGGCCGCTCAGTCCGCCGGGTGGTTCCGTGCACTGAGTGGATGGGGGATTCCTCGGCGACGTACTGATGGCATTGAGGGTTGTGGCAGGGCCCCGCGACCCAGACCGGCACATACACGCCCATGGTCTTGTGCCGCTCCACAACGGTGTCGACCGGCTGCTTGCATGAGCGACAGACGTGGCCGGGGTTGGACGGCGAGACCTCTGTAGGTTTCCGCTCCTTCATAGCAGGATTTTACGACTGTTTTGCGTTCCTTTGGGAGTATTTTGGGCTGGTGAATCCTCTCAAGCCCACTGGCGGCGACGCCGTCCGGTATGGGTCACCCGATCTAGGAGGGTGGGGTTCTGCTCTGCGGATCGGACGACTCAGGCTCAGCACCACCGGCGGGATTGGAGTCGGCGGAGCGGCCGGCGTCCGCGACGGGTGACGTCTCGGCATCCTCTGGCGGTGGGCGGAGCACGCTGAGTGCGATGGAGACGGTCAGGATGGCGGCGATGACGACGAGGCTGACGGGCGAGGGGATCTCCGGTACGGCCGTGCTGATCGTTTTGTGAGAGGCCTGGAGAATGAGCTTGACGGCGATGAACGACAGGATGAGCGCCAGGCCCTTGCTGAGGTAGTGGAAGCGGTCGAGCAGGCCGGCGAGCATGAAGTACAGAGCGCGCAGTCCCAGGATGGCGAAGGCGTTGCTGGTGTAGACGATGAAGGCGTCGCTGCTGACGGCCAGGACGGCAGGCACGCTGTCAACGGCGAAGACCAGGTCGGCGGCCTCGATGGCAGCGACGACAGCGAGCAGCGGTGTGGCGACCCGTCTCCCGGCTTCCTTGACGAAGAAGTGGGTGCCCACGTACTCGTCCCGCACCGGGATGGCCTTGCGGAGCAGCTTGACGGCAATGCTCTTGCCCGGGTCGAAACTGTCGTCCTCCTCCTTGAGGATCTTGTAGGTGCTGTAGAAGAGGATGGCGGCGAACACGAACAGGACGGCGGTGAAACGGCTCACCACCGCCACCCCGGCAGCAAGGAAGATGCCCCGGAAGACCAAGGCGCCCAGGACACCGAGGAAGAGAACACGGTGCTGGTAGGCACGGGGCACCTTGAAGTAGCCGAAGATCAGCGCGAAGACGAAGAGATTGTCGACCGACAGGCTCTTCTCCAGCATCCAGGCGGTGGTGTACTCCACGCCGGCGGTCGTACCGACCACAAGGAAGACAACGGCGCCGAAGACCACGGCCAGGCCCACCCAGACCGCGCTCCAGGCGGCGGCCTCCCGAAAACCGATGACGTGAGCCTGCCGGTGCGCGAGCAGATCCACCGCCAACGACACCAGCACGGTGGCGGCGAACACCATCCACAGCCAAAACGGCACGTCATGCACGGGCCCGACCCCTTGCGCGATCGACGGGCTCCCCTCTCTTGAGTCTGAGGCATGCCCAAGGATGCTGTCTCGCGCAGCACTGCCCAAGTTCCGGACGCATGTGGCCCTCCGTCCGGCAGGCGGACAGCCCCGAACTGAGGGGCGGGCCTGCTGCCGCCTTCAATCCGCCCGTGCGCCGGACGGAGGCTGCGCCAAAACAGCGTCGCGCTCGCTAGCGCCGTCGTTGGCCGCCCTCACCGCTGCGCCGGCAACCGGGTCGCGCCAGATGTCGACCCAGTGCACCTGACCGGCGCGACGGCCCAGCCGGATGCGCGGTCGGATGCAGTATTTGCAGCCTGGCCGCCAGAAGACGACCGGCCGGCCGTCGACCGCGCTGCGGTGCTGTGCCTCCAGCGCGCCGATCGACCTCGGGAAGACCAGAGGCGAGTTCACGCCTGCGAGCAGCACAAAGACCAGCAAGAGGACTGCGGCTGTGCCGGGGGTCCCGCTGACGATCAGCCCGGCCGCAAGGACTGAGCCGCAGAGCACCAGCAGCATCGGCAAGATCCAGGCGCGCATCATGAGGATGAAGGCTGTCGATGAGTCGAAACAGGCCTCGCACAAGGCCACCTGCTCCGCATGGATCGACCACACCGGCGAGCTCCCCATCATCGAAGGCGCGCTGATCCGCGTCCAGGTCGACCGCCTGCTCGGCGGAGGCGACCCGCTCCCGCTCTGACTCGGTCATCCGCCACCGGCCCGAACAGCGAGGACGTCGACGTGCGCTGACACGCGTTCCTGAGGAGCTTCGGCATCGAGCATCCCTTCAGGCTGATGAAACAGACACTCGGACGGACCCGTCCGACGCTGCGCACCCCGAGGCCGGCGAGCGCTGGACTTGGCTGATCATCGCCGCGCACACCCAGATCCGCCTTCTGCGCGGGGCAGCCGCCGACTTGCGGCGGCCGTGGGAGAAGCCCGTCGAACCCGGCCGGCTCACCCCGGACCGGGCAGGCCACTCGCTCCGAAGAACCGGCGGCCCGCCACCCGCCACGACGTGGGCAAGACCGTGGAACGACCCGAGAGCATCACCGAACGAAACCGACCCAGACCAAGCCAAGGGTCGCCATGGCCCGCGTCCAACCGTCGTGAGGCGCCTTCCCACGACATCGGCGCGCCAAGCCACGCTTCACTATCGGACCGTCTGCGCGGCGGCAGCCGCCTGTAGTCAGCGAAAGGTCAGCACGAGGTTGCCCCGCATGTGGCGACCGGCCAACTCCGCCGGCGACGCCGGGCCCCTTTCCCTCAGCGTTGGTACTGCTCGTGTACCGCCAGGAGACCAAGAACCCGCTGGCACCCAACGCAGTCCGACCAGGCGCCGGCGTGACCAGACCCGATGACTCCTTCCCCTTGGCCCAGTGCACAACCAGTGCACACCGGGCCGGGAACTCCTGGGAATTCGTGGGAAGTGGACGGAAGTGCTCCGCAACCGACACCACAATTGCCCAGCTCAGCAAGGGTGCAGCTCAGGCCCAGGATGTGACTGGCGTGAACGAGCTGTCCCGCCTGAACAGATCGGTCCCGTTCGACCGCTCCACCCGCAGCTCGTAGTTGTAGTGCCGCAGGTAGTAGCCGGGGTAGTTGTACGACTCGAAGCGGATCGAGCCGCTCGCCGTGCCCGTACGTGCTGTGAACGTGGCGTCCTTGGCGAACGTCGACGTGCCGTCGTTGGTGTCGAAGCGGGCCCGGAAGCCCCAGTGGCGCAGATACCTGCCGGAGGAGTCACGGAAGGAGTAGCCGTTCGCGTCGGCGAGGCCGGCGACGACCGTGAAGGTGGCGGCCTGCTTCTCGGCGGTCGTGCTGGAGCTGGTGACCACCGGGAGGTTGAGCAGGGAGGACTGCACCTGCCAGTGGCGGGTGGTGTAGTTGACCGACCGGAAGGACCGGGTGACGTTCCTCGCGAGGGCCGGGCCGCCCGAGACGGTCTCCTTGATGACCGTGAAGTGACGGGCCGTGCCGGAGACGGCGGGCAGGGCGGCCGGGGCCGACCATGTGGCGAAGGTGTCGTAGCTGTCGCTGTAGTAGTAGTTGCCGTCGCCGTAGCCGTCGAAGAAGAGCCGCCAGCCGCCGTTGTCGAGCTGGACCAGCGCGGGACCTTCGCGGTAGCTGCCCCAGCCCGCCCAGTCGCCGGTGCGGGAGATCGTGTAGGGGCCGGCGAGGTTCGACGCCGTCGCGTACTCGATGTACTTCGTCGTCTCGTTCTTCGTGAAGGCGTGGTAGGTCGAGCCGATCTTCACGATGAAGGTGTCGATGTGGTTGGCGCCGATGCCGGACAGCGCCACCGGTGAACTCCACGCCGTCAGCGACGAGTTCGTCGCCTTCAGCAGATACGGCGTGAAGATCCACTCGTCGTTGGTGGTCGAGCAGGACACGATGACGTTCACGCTGCCGTCGCTGTCGACGAAGAACTCCGGCGCCCAGGCCCGGGAGAGGTTGGCGATCGGGACCGTGTAGTCGTACAGGAACGTCCAGTTGACCAGGTCGGTGCTGCGCGCGAAGCCGATGGTGGTGCTGGTGTCCTGCCAGGTGTGCGTCGTGTAGGTGATGTAGTAGTAGCCGTTGCTGTGCTTGAAGATGCTCGCGTCGCGGATCCGGTTGCTGGGCGGCGTGTACGCGGAGGCCTTGGCCAGCCGGAAGTCGGTGGCGTCGTCCGACTGGTAGACGTTCACGGTCCCGTCGTTGCTGTTCAGGAACGGCACGATGGTGTAGCGGGTGGCCGAGCCGCTCGGCGGTGCGGCCGCCAGCGCGGTGCCGAGCAGGCCGGGGGCCTCGCCCAGGACCAGTGCCGAGGCGGGCAGGACGGCCATCGCGCGCAGCAGGGTGCGGCGGGACGGGGTGTGGGGACGTCTGGTCACGGGCGGTTCTCCCTCAGCGTTCGCTCGACATAGTGTTCGGAATGTCGAACGCAGTTCGGAACTTCGATCAGAAGGTAGGGGTGAGGCACGAGCCCGTCAATGGTTTGCGCAGCGAGAACCGAGACCCGGGAGAAACCTGTGGTGAACCTGGGAGCCGCACCGGGCGAAACCGTTCCGCAGCCGCCCCCTGGAGGTTACCGTTCGGTAGACAATGTCGTCCCGGAGGTGCTCCGTATGACACCCGACCGTGCCGCAGGCCTCGCCGAGTCCGCCCGAGCGCTGGCTGGCGGGGAGGTGACGTCGCGGGGGCTCGTCGCGGAGGCACTGGCGCGGATCGAGGCGACCCAGGGGTCCCTCAACGCCTTCCGGGTGGTCCGGGCCGAGGCCGCCCTCGCCGAGGCGAAGGCCGCCGACGTGGCACTCGCCGCCGGGGTACGCAAGCCCCTGCTGGGCGTGCCGGTCGCGGTGAAGGACGACATGGACGTGGCGGGCGAGCCGACCGCGTTCGGCTGTTGCGGTGAGTTCCCGCCCGTCGCCGAGGACGGCGAGGCGGTACGGCGGCTGCGCGCGGCCGGCGCGGTGATCGTCGGCAAGACCAACACCTGTGAGCTGGGGCAGTGGCCGTTCACCGAGGGCCCCGCCTTCGGCGCCACCCGCAATCCCTGGCAGCCGGACCACACGCCGGGCGGCTCGTCCGGCGGTTCGGCTGCGGCCGTCGCCGCCGGTCTGGTGCCCGCCGCGCTCGGCTCGGACGGCGCCGGTTCGGTGCGGATCCCCGCCTCCTGGACCCATCTGATCGGCATCAAGCCCCAGCGTGGCCGCATCTCCACCTGGCCGCGCGGCGAGTCCTTCCAGGGCATCACCGTCAACGGCACCCTCGCCCGTACGGTGGCCGACGCGGCCCTGCTGCTGGACGCGGCGGCCGGCAACCACGAGTTCGACCCGCACCGCCCGCCGGCGGTCAACGCCTCCGAGGCCGTGGGCCGCGACCCCGGCCGACTGCGCATCGCGCTCTCCCTCAAGCCGCCGTTCACCGCCGTACCCGCCCGTCTCCAGCCGGAGGTGCGGGCCAGGGTGGTCCGACTCGCCGAGAAACTGGGCGCGTTGGGGCACTTCGTCGAGGCGGCCGATCCGCCGTACGGCCAGATCGGGCTGACCTTCGTCCCGCGGGCGACGGCCGGTATCGCCGAGTGGGCGAGCGACGCCCCCTTCCCCGCACTGCTCGACCGGCGCACCCGGAGCTCCGCCCGGCTGGGCCGGCTCCTGCGTGGGGCCCCGCTGCGGGCGGCCCGGCGCGCGGAGGCGGTGCTGCACCGGCGTGTCGGCGCGTTCTACGAGTCCTACGACGTGATCCTCGCGCCCACAACTGCCGCTCCCCCGCCCCGAGTCGGCGCGATGCTCGACCTCGGCGGATTCGCGACCGACCGGGCGATGATCGCGGCTTGCCCGTACGCCTGGCCGTGGAACGTCCTGGGCTGGCCCGGCGTCAACGTCCCCGCCGGGTTCGTGGACGGGCTGCCCGTGGGCGCCCAGCTGCTCGGCCCGGCGAACAGCGAGCCGCTACTGATCTCGCTGGCCGCCCAGCTGGAGGCGGACCTGCGCTGGCACGAACTGTGGCCGCCGCAGCAGGGAGAGACGGTACCGGCCCCCGTCGTCTGATCCGACAGGCCCTAGGGTGCCCCCGTGAGCACGCTTACCGACGAGAACGTCCCGGGCCGCCACGGCCCCACCGCCACCACCGAGGCCGACCCCCGCGCGGTCGGCAAGGTCCGCACCGAGTACTCGCCCGCGCACGACGGCGACCCCGACCCCGGCGAGATCGTCTGGACGTGGGTCCCCTTCGAGGAGAACGACGGCAGGGGCAAGGACCGCCCGGTGCTCGTGGTCGCCCGTGAGCCCGGCGGTACCTTCCTCGCCGTGCAGCTGTCCAGCAAGCGTCATGACGGGGACCGTGAGTGGGTCGCCATCGGCAGTGGGCCGTGGGACCGGACGGGCCGCGACTCCTGGGTGGACGTGGACCGCATCCTGCGGCTGCACGAGCAGGGGATGCGCCGGGAGGCCTGCGCCCTGGACCGTGGGCGGTTCAACCTGGTCAGGCACCGGCTGCACGAGCGCTACGGCTGGACCTGACGCGACGGCTGGGGCCGGCGTTGCGGGAACGCGCGTACGAACGCGGCTCGCACCGGGCTGTCCGGCGTACGGTCCAGGATGCCGAACGCCACGTGCTCGAAGGCCCCGGCGAACCGCCCGCCGGGCGCGAGCAGTGCCCGGAACGCACCCGCCACCTGCGCCGGATCGTTCTGGAACACCCCGCAGCCCCAGGCGCCCAGCACCAGCCGCCGGTACCCGTGCGCCACGGCCGTCTCCAGCACCCGCTCGGCCCGTACGGCCAGCGCGTGCGGCAGCTCGGCCGTGCGCTGCGGGGCCGTACGCCGTACGACACCCGCGTTGGGCGCGGCGGCGGTCAGGAAGCCGACCGGGTACGGCTCGTCCAGCAGTCGGCCCCGGTCGTCGCGGAAGACGGGCACGCCGGGTGAGTGGATGACGCGATCCGTGTAGAACGGGTCGCGGTGGGCTCGGTGGTGGTCGTAGAACGCGCGGGCTTCGAGCAGGCAGGTGTACAGCGCCGAGGCCCGGCACAGGGCCTCTTCCTGGGCCTGGGCCCCGTTCAGGAAACCGCCGCCCGGATTGCGGGCGGAGGCGAAGTTCAGTACGGCGGTGCCGTCGCCGAGCCGGCGGGCCGCCTCCAGGCTGCTCTCACCGGTGACCTCGAAGAACGTCTCGGCGTCGGAGGTCCGCGGCACCGGCAGCGGGTCCGGCCCGTACATCCGGGTGCCTTCCCGGGCGGCCGCGACGGCCGCCGCGATCGACACCTCACGCCCGTCGGACGTGCGGTACGCGCCCGCCGCGACGATCTGCTCCGTCTGCTGTGCGACACCGCGCAGACGCGCGCTCATGGCGCCACCCCCGTGCGCGCCATGAACGCGCTCCGCGCGATCTCCCCCGTCGTGCTCATGCAACGATCCTGGGTGATGCTGGTGATGCGGTGCAACGGAGTTTCCCGGCCCCGCGGCAGAGCGCGAACGGCCGGGAAATCCCCTGCCAACGGCCGGAGAGCAGAGGTTACCGACCCGGAACGTGCCGGTACGCACCCTTGTGCGAAGCGACACGAGCGTCTTGGGTGGGACGAGTGTGCCGGCCCGCCCACAAGATCCGGGCCGGGCGGCATCACGGACTCTCAGGAGGATCCCGACATGTCAGATTCGGTGAGTGACTGTAAGGAGCAGCCTCGCACCGCAGTCACCGAAGCCGAGGTGGAGGCCCTGGTCAAGGGCATCTGCTTCAAGACCGGCCCGCCCCGCACCCTCGGGGTCGAAGTGGAATGGCTCGTCCACGAGCTGCGCGGCCCGCAGCTCCCCGTGACACCCGAACGACTCGAAGCGGCCTACGCCGCACTACGGACCGTGCCCCTGAGGTCGGCGCTCACCGTCGAGCCCGGCGGCCAGCTGGAACTGAGCTCGCCGCCCGCCGCCTCGCTGATGGAGTGCATCGGTACCGTCTCCGCCGACCTGGATGCCGCCCGCTCGGTACTGCGCGAGCACGGTCTCGGTCTGGTCGGCATCGGCAACGACCCCTGGCACCCGCCCCGCCGGTTCCTGCGCCAGCCGCGCTACGACGCGATGGAGGCCTGCCTGGACCGGGCGGGCCCGGCCGGCCGCGCCATGATGTGCACCTCGGCCTCCGTGCAGGTGTGCCTGGACTCCGGATACGAGGAGCCCGGCCCGCTCGGGCACGGACGGCGCTGGTGGCTGGCCCACCAGCTGGGCGCGGTCCTGGTCGCCGCCTTCGCCAACTCCCCGCTGGCCGGGCGTGAGCCCACGGGCTGGCTCTCCACCCGGCAGCTGCTGTGGATGGAGATCGGCGCGGGCCGCGCGGGCGCACCCCCGCTGGACGGTGACCCGCGAGCCGCCTGGGCCCGGCATGTGCTGGACGCGCCGGTGATGTGCGTACGGCGGGACGGTGGCCCGTGGGACGTCCCGGACGGGCTGACGTTCCGGGAGTGGACCCGCTCGGGGGCGCCGAGACCGCCGACGCGGGAGGACCTCGACTACCACCTCACGACGCTGTTCCCGCCGGTCAGGCCCCGTGGCCATCTGGAGCTGCGCATGATCGACGCGCAGCCGGGAGAGGACGGCTGGATCGTGCCGCTGGCCGTGACGGCCGCGCTGTTCGACGACCCGGAGGCCGCCGAGACCGCGTATCGCGCGGTGAAGCCGCTGGCCGAGCGCGCCCTGTCGGTGCCCGCGCCGCACAATCCGCTGTGGATCGACGCGGCCCGCTCGGGCCTCGCCGACCCCGAACTGCGGGAGGTGGCGGACACCTGCTTCGCGGCGGCGCTGGAGGCGCTGCCCCGGCTGGGGGCCACTACCGAGGTGACGGACGCGGTGGCCGCGTACCGGGACCGCTGTGTCAGCAGGGGCCGCTGCCCCGCCGACGATCTGCTGGACGAGCTCTACGGCACGGAACGCACCCTGCACGGGAAGGACGACCGGACATGACCGACCCCGCCCACGACGCCGAGACGCTCCGCGAGCGGGCTCTGACCACCCTGACCACCGCCCGTGCCCGCACCACCCTGCTGACCTCTTGCGTCGAGGACCCCGACCTGACCGCCCAGCACTCTCCGCTGATGTCCCCGCTGGTGTGGGACCTCGCGCACATCGGCAACCAGGAGGAGCAGTGGCTGCTGAGGACGGTCGCGGGACGGGAGGCGATGCGGCCCGAGATCGACGGCATCTACGACGCCTTCGAGCATCCGCGCGCCGAGCGCCCCTCGCTGCCGCTGCTGCCGCCGACCGAGGCCCGGCACTACGCGTCCGAGGTGCGCGGCCGGGTCCTGGACCTGCTGGAGAGCACCGCGTTCCACGGGACGCGGCTGACCGAGGCGGGCTTCGCCTTCGGGATGATCGCCCAGCATGAGCAGCAGCACGACGAGACGATGCTGATCACCCATCAGCTCCGCAAGGGCCCGCAGGCCCTGCACGCCCCGGACCCGGAACCGGCGCCCCTGCTCACGGGGCCGTCGGAAGTGCTGGTCCCCGGCGGCCCGTTCACCATGGGCACCTCGACCGAGCCGTGGGCGCTGGACAACGAGCGTCCGGCACATCGGCGCGAGGTGCCCGCGTTCCACATCGACACCGCCCCGGTGACGAACGCCGCTTACCAGGCGTTCATCGACGACGGCGGTTACGACGACGACCGCTGGTGGGCGCCGGACGGCTGGGCGCACATCCGGCAGCACTCGATCCACGCCCCGCTGTTCTGGCGCCGGGACGGCAGGCAGTGGCTCAGGCGCCGCTTCGGTGTCACCGAGGTGGTGCCGCCCGACGAGCCCGTGCTGCACGTGTGCTGGTACGAGGCCGACGCCTACGCCCGCTGGGCCGGGCGCCGGCTGCCCACCGAGGCCGAGTGGGAGAAGGCCGCCCGTCACGACCCGGCCGGCGACCGCTCGATGCGCTACCCGTGGGGCGACGCCGACCCCGCGCCGGAGCACGCCAACCTCGGTCAGCGGCATCTGCGGCCGGCCCCCGCGGGCAGCTATCCGGAGGGCGAGTCACCGCTCGGTGTACGGCAGTTGATCGGTGACGTGTGGGAGTGGACGGCGAGCGACTTCCTGCCGTACCCGGGGTTCCAGGCGTTCCCGTACAAGGAGTACTCGGAGGTGTTCTTCGGTCCCGAGTACAAGGTGCTGCGCGGCGGTTCGTTCGCCGTGGACGCGGTGGCCTGCCGGGGCACCTTCCGCAACTGGGACTATCCGATACGTCGGCAGATCTTCTCCGGCTTCCGCACGGCCCGCTCCGCGGGGGACGCCTGATGTGCCGTCATGTGGCTTATGTGGGCCCCGAGGAGCAGCTCGGCAAGCTCCTCGTGGAGCCCCCGCACGCCCTGTACCGCCAGTCGTGGGCGCCGCGGCGGCAGCGGCACGGGACGGTCAACGCCGACGGTTTCGGGGTCGGTTGGTACGCCGAGGGCGATCCGGTGCCGGCGCGGTACCGCCGGGCCGGGCCCATCTGGGCGGATCTGTCCTTCGCCGATCTGGCCCGGGTGGTGCGGTCCACCGCGCTGCTCGCCGCCGTACGGGACGCGACCCTGTCGGGCGCCGACGCCGAGGCCGCGGCGGCGCCGTTCGCCGCGGGTCCCTGGCTGTTCAGCCACAACGGCGCCGTGAAGGGCTGGCCGGACTCGCTGGCGCCGCTCGTGCCGACCCTGCCCGCGGTGGACCTGCTGTCGATGGAGGCCCGCAACGACTCGGCGCTCGTGTGGGCACTGGTCCTCGCGCGGCTGCGTGGTGGGGACGACGAAGCACAGGCGCTGGCCGACACCGTCCTGGAGGTCGCCGAGGCGGCCCCCGGCTCCCGGCTGAACCTGCTGCTCACCAACGGCGAGACGATCACCGCGACCGCCTGGGGCGACACCCTGTGGTATCTGGCCCGGCCCGGCGGCGGCACCGTCGTGGCCTCCGAGCCCTACGACGACGATCCGCACTGGCAGGAGGTCCCCGACCACACCCTCCTCGCGGCGAGCCGCACCGATGTGCTGCTCACCCCGCTCAAGGACCCGAGCGACGACCCGACCACGGCACCCGCACCACCGAAGGAGCCCAGCACGTGAGTCCGTTCCTTCTCACCCGCACCCTGCCCGAGGACGCCACCGACGCGGCTCTGCGCGCCGACGTCCTGAAGGGCCTGACGAGCACGCCGAAGACGCTGCCGCCGAAGTGGTTCTACGACGCGCACGGCAGCGAACTCTTCGAGAAGATCACCGAGTTGCCCGAGTACTACCCGACGCGCGCCGAGCGCGAGATCCTCGTCGGCCGGGCCGGCGAGATCGCCGCGGCCTCCGGCGCCCGCACCCTGGTCGAGCTGGGCTCCGGCTCCTCGGAGAAGACGCGGTACCTCATCGACGCGCTGACCGGGCTGCACACGTACGTCCCCGTCGACGTCAGCGAGAGCGCGCTCACCCAGGCCGGGCAGGCGCTGATCGGGGAGCGGCCGGAGCTGGACGTGCATGCCCTGATCGCCGACTTCACCGGCGGCCTGGTCCTGCCGGACACGCCGGGTCCGCGGCTGGTGGCGTTCCTCGGCGGCACGATCGGCAATCTGCTGCCGGCCGAGCGCGCCGCGTTCCTCGCCTCCGTCCGGGCCCTGCTCTCCCCCGGTGACGCGCTGCTGCTCGGCACGGACCTGGTGAAGGACGAACGGGTGCTGGTCGAGGCGTACGACGACGCGGCCGGGGTGACGGCGGCGTTCAACAAGAACGTACTGACCGTGATCAACCGCGAGTTGGGCGCCGACTTCGACCCCGGCGGGTTCGAGCACGTGGCGCTCTGGGACGCGGACCGGGAGTGGATCGAGATGCGGCTGCGCTCCCGTACGGCGCAGACGGTGAAGGTGCCCGCGCTGGATCTCGCCGTGCACTTCGCCGCCGGTGAGGAGATGCGCACCGAGGTGTCGGCGAAGTTCCGCAGGGACGGCGTCCGCGCGGAGTTGTCGGCGGCCGGCCTTGAGCCGACGCACTGGTGGACGGACGGTGCGGGCCGGTTCGCGCTGTCACTGAGCGTGGCGCGGTGACGGACGGCTCGCGCGTCGCCCCGCCTTGGGGCACCGTGGAGTGACGCGTGTGAGAGGAGCACCCACATGTCGAACCACACCTACCGGGTCACCGATATCGTCGGCACCTCGCCGGAGGGCGTGGACCAGGCCATCCGCAACGGGATCGAGCGTGCCTCGCAGACCCTGCGCAACCTGGACTGGTTCGAGGTGACCGAGGTACGCGGCCAGCTCGAGGAGGGGCAGATCGCGCACTGGCAGGTGACCATGAAGGTCGGCTTCCGCCTGGACGACGCCGGCTAGCGCGCCGACGGGGCCCTCAGGTCCGCCCCTCCCGCTCCTGCGCCTCCTTCAGCGCGGCGGACGGGGCGGTCCAGCGCGCCCGTACGACGGTGAAACCGGCCCGTTCGGCGTCCTCGCAGACCAGTTCGTCGTCGTCCACCAGGACCCGGATCTCCCGGGTGCGGGCGAGGCGGCTGAGGATCTCCAGCTTGGTGCGCCGGGCGGGCCGCCGGTCGTCGTTGCGCCGCATGTACACCCGCCCCTCCGGCAGCCCCTGCGCGGCGAGCCACTCCAGCGTGTCCGGTCGGCAGCGCTCGGGCCGCCCGGTCAGATAGCGGACCTCGCACTCCTTCGCGCTCTCCAGGACCAGCGCGATGCCCTCCGCAAGGGGCGGGTCCTGCGGCGCGGCCGCGAAGAACCCGTTCCAGTCCCGCGGCCTGCTCTCCAGGAAGTGCTGCCGGTGTGCCGTGTCGGCGAGGGTGTTGTCCAGGTCGAACACGGCGAGCGGGCGATTGCTGCTGTCAGTCACACGACTCACCCTAGACGGGCCCCGCACCCCGGCAACCTCCGCCCGCCGGGCGGCCACTGCTGTGCGACATGGCACGCAGACGGAGGCGGGAGGCCCCGATGGGCGGCACAGCGAGCGGTATGCGGTGGACGGCGATCCGGACGGCGGCGGCGATGGTGGGAGCGGCGCTGGTGACGGTGCTGGCCCCGGCGGGCGAGGCGTCCGCCGCGACGACCCTGGTCGTGGCGACCGACGGGAACGACTCGGCCCCGGGCACCCTGGCCCAGCCGCTGCGGACCATCCAGCGGGCCGTGGACCTGGCGCGGCCCGGCGACGTCATCGCCGTACGCGGCGGCACGTACACCCTGACCGACAACATCACCATCGCCGCCTCGGGCACCGCCTCCCAGCCCATCGGCCTCGGCGCGTATCAGGGCGAGCGCGTCGTCGTCGACGGCGAGCGGCTGCCCGCCAGTCACACGCCGGTCGGCGGCAGCATCCCCCGGGCCGAACGCGGGACGATCCACATGGAGGCCTCGCACTGGCGGATCTCCGGCCTGGAGCTGGTGAACGGCCCGTACGGGATCTATTGCGACGGCTGCAACGGCAACATCTTCTCCAGGCTTTCCACACACGACAACTACGAATCCGGTTTCCAGCTCCAGGGTTCCTCCAGTGACAACCTGATCCTGAATCTGGACAGTTACGGCAACCGCGACCCGCGCAAGAACGGCGAGAGCGCCGACGGGCTGGCCGTCAAGGAGGGCAGAGGAACCGGCAATGTGGTGCGGGGTGCCCGATTGTGGAACAACGTGGACGACGGGTTCGACGCCTGGAAGTTCGCCTCGCCGATTCTGATCGAGAACACGGTCGCGTACGGCAACGGCTTCAACCGCTGGGACTTCCCGGACTTCGCGGGTGACGGCAACGGCTTCAAGATGGGCGGCGGCACCCCGGCCCCGGCGGTCGGGCACACCCTGCGCAACTCGATCGCGTTCAAGAACGCCGCGCACGGCGTCACGGACAACGGCAATCCCGGCGCGCAGACCCTGACCCGCAACACGACCTGGGCCAACGCCGGTACCGGCTTCGACGCCGACGTCCCGGGCGGCACCGCGACCCTCACCGCCAACCTGTCCGTCGCCGACGGTCGTGCGGCCGCCGTCGGCTCGGGGACGACGGCGAGCGGCAACTCATGGAACCTGGGCGGCACTTGGAACGCCGCCTCGGTGCTCAGCACCGACCCGGGCGCCCTGACGGGCCCGCGCTCCGCCGACGGCTCACTGCCGAAGGCCCCGGCCTTCCTCGTGCCCCGCAACGGCGCTGCTGTCGGCGCCCGGTTCTGAACTGCCCGGCCGGGCTGCCCCCTGTGCGTCACATTTGAGACAGCCCGACCGAAAGGAATGGTCCGGACTATTTCCCGGAGGTCCTTTCTTCACAGGCCGCACAAGATCGCAGGCTTATCACGAGGGGCGCGAACGCGCCACCGGAGCACGGAAATTCACCTCTGCGGTTGATTGTTCAAAGAGCCCGCTGACATACTCCGGCTTCCGGCTTTCGCCGTCACCGCATCCGTCCCCCCACCAGCCCGCACCCACCAGTGTGTGTTCGGCATGACGCAGCAAAGAAGGTGCGCCTGTGCCCGATTTTTCACCATGGCACGACAATTCGCTCACATACAGCCCGCCGAATAGCGAACCCGCGCCGTCGCGGCGCATATCTGAAGACCCCGAATTTCACTCCCTGCGCCGCGCCCAACGCCGCTTCGGCGTCCGTGCGACGCTCCTCTCGGTAGGCGGGTTCCTCCTGTACGTCCTGCTGTCGCACTCGTTCCCCGGCCTGATGAACCAGCGCCTGCCCGGGAACCTCACGCTCGGCCTCGCTCTGGGGCTCGGGCAGTTCGTCGTGATGGGCGTGACCGCCTGGTGCTACGTCAGGTACATGCGCACCCGGGTCGACCCGCTCGCCCGCGGCCTGGGTTCCCGACTGGAGCAGCACGAGGCCAACTCGCTCCGCACCGCCGCGCCGAACGGCGAGGCCGGACAGGCCTTCCGGCCGGGCAGCGCCAGGGGGTTCCGCACGTGGTGACCGTGTCCGAGGGCATAGTCGACAGGTTCAGCCTGAACCTGACGTTCGTGCTCTTCCTGTCGGTGGTCGTGGTCACCCTGTTCATGGCGCTGCTGACGGCCCCTCAGCGCGACGAGATCAGCGAGTTCTACCTCGGCAACCGCACCATGTCCCCGTTGCGCAACGGCCTCGCCATGTGTGGCGACTACATCTCGGCAGCGACCCTGCTGGGCAGCACCGGACTGGTCGCCCTGACGGGATACGACGGGCTGCTCTACCTCGGCGGCACGGTCGTCGCCTGGATGATGGTGCTGCTCCTGGTCGCCGAACCCCTGCGCCGCGCGGGCAAGTACACCCTCGGCGACACCCTCGCCCTGCGTCTGACCCGGCTCCAGCGGCCGGCCAGGCTCGCCCTCGCGGTGTGCACCCTCGCCATCACCACCCTGTATCTGGTGGCCCAACTCGTCGGCAGCATGGCCCTGCTGACCCAGTTCACCGGCGAGCCCAGCGCCGCGACCCGCACCCTGTGCGTGATCGTGATCGGGACCATCGTCATCGTCTACGCCGCCATCGGCGGGGCGCCCGGCGCCACCGTCATCCAGATCATCAAGGCCGTGATGCTCATCGCGGGCGTGACGGTCACCGCCGTCATGGTGCTGCACCACTACGACTGGAACCCGGGCGCCCTGCTCTCCGCGGCCGCGAACCACAGCGGTACCGGCACCCAGTTCCTCGAACCCGGACTGCGCTACGGCGTCAGCACCACCAGCAAGCTCGACTTCTTCAGCCTGGAACTGGCGATCGTCCTGGGCCTGGCCGCACTCCCCCACGTCCTGATGCGCCTGCTCGCGCCGCGCAAGGTCGACGTGCTGCGCTCCTCTCTGGTGTGGGCGGTCGGCCTGGTCGGCCTGGTCTGCCTCGCGGCCGGCATCCTCGGCCTCGGCGCCACGGCGGTCGTCGGCCGGGAGACCATCGCGGAGACGGACCACAAGGGCGACTCCGCGGTCCTGCTGCTCGCCAACGCCCTCGGCGGCGGCATCCTGACGGCCCTGCTGTCCTGCCTCGCCTTCGTCACCCTGCTCGCCGTCGCGGCCGGCCTCACCCTCGCCGCCGCCTCGTCCCTCGCCCACGACCTCTACGGCGAGGTGATCCGCAAGGGCCGCGCGAGCGAGACCGAGGAACTGATGGTGGCCCGGCTGTCCGCCGCCGTCATCGGCGTCCTCGCCATGATGCTCGCCCTGATCTCCTGGGGTGCCAACACCGCGACGCTCGCCTTCCTCGCCTTCGCCATCGCGGCGTCCGCGATCCTGCCGACGATCGTGTACACCCTCTTCTGGCGCCGCTTCACCGGCGAGGGCGCACTGCTCAGCCTCTGGGGCGGCCTGATCTGCTCGGTCCTGCTGGTGCTGTTCTCCCCCGTGGTCTCCTCCACGTCGGGCTCGTTCTACCCGGACGCCGACTTCGCCTGGTTCCCGCTGCAGAACCCCGGCATCGTCTCCATTCCGGCGGGCTTCTTCCTCGGCTGGCTCGGCACGGTGCTGAGCGAGCGGCAGGGAGCCAAGGGGGATGCCGCCTACGAGGAGTTCGAGGTCCGGATGCTGGTGGGCACCAAGGAGTAGCTCGAGTTCATCCGGCCGCGGGACGCCCGGCTGCGCGCACGCCGCCGACCCCGCGGCCGGACAACGACATCACGGCAATTGTTAATGGGATCCATTTTCATGTAGCGTCCTCGGTGTTCACCCACCGAGGAGGTCCGTCATGGCTGTCCCCAAGCGGAAGATGTCCCGCAGCAACACCCGTCACCGCCGCGCCCAGTGGAAGGCGAGCACACCGCAGCTCGTCCCCGTCACCGTCGACGGCGTCAGCCACCTCGTGCCGCAGCACCTGGTGAAGGCGTACGAGCGCGGGCTGCTGCGCCCCGAGGGCTGACGGGGATGCCGTACGAACGTCGACTGCCCGTCACCGTCCTGTCCGGCTTCCTCGGGGCCGGCAAGACGACCCTGCTCAACCACGTCCTCGGCAACCGCGAGGGACTGCGGGTGGCGGTGATCGTCAACGACATGAGCGAGGTCAACATCGACGCCGCCCTGGTGCGCGGCGGCGAGGCCTCCCTGTCGCGGACCGAGGAGCGCCTGGTCGAGATGACCAACGGCTGCATCTGCTGCACCCTGCGCGACGACCTGCTGGAGGAGGTCGACCGGCTGGCTCGCGAGGGCCGCTTCGACCATCTCCTCATCGAGTCGTCCGGCATCTCCGAACCCATGCCGGTCGCGGCCACCTTCGCCTTCGCCCGCGACGACGGCGCCACCCTCGGCGACCTGGCCCTCCTGGACACCATGGTCACGGTCGTCGACGCCGCGGGCTTCCTGTCCGAGCTGGACAGCGGCGACGAGCTCGTCGAGCGCGGCCTCGACCAGTACGAGGACGACGAGCGCACCGTCAGCGACCTCCTCGTCGACCAGGTCGAGTTCGCGGACGTCATCGTGCTCAACAAGCTCGACCTGGTGGACGCCGTCACGGCGGACGGGCTGCGGGCCGCGCTCGGCCGGCTGAACCCCGCCGCGCGGATCGTCGACGCCGTACAGGGACGCGTGGCGCTCCACGAGGTGCTCGGCACGCGGCTGTTCGACCTGGAGCGGGCCCAGCAGGCGCCGGGCTGGGTGCGGGAGCTCAACGGCGACCACGTGCCGGAGACCGAGGAGTACGGCATCTCGTCCACGGTGTTCCGCTCGGAGACGCCCTTCCACCCCGGGCGGCTGTGGACCTTCGTCACGGACGAGCTCGACAGCGGGGCGTACGGGAAGGTGCTGCGCTCCAAGGGGTTCTTCACCCTGGCCAGCCGTCCCCGGGTGACGGGGCTGTGGTCGCAGGCCGGTTCCGTCGCCCGCTTCGAGCCCAGCGCCGCACGGGACGCCGAGGCGCCGTACGCCCAGGAGCTGGTCTTCATCGGCACGCACCTGCGGGCGCCGGCGCTCCGGGCCGCCCTGGCGGAGTGCCTGATGGCGGACGGCGAGGGCGTCCCGGCCGCCGACCCGTTCCCGGCGTGGGACACGTACGGCATCGACGACGCCTGCGAGCACGAGCAGGCGGCCCCGCTCCAGGTGTCCGCTCACTGAGCTCCCCTCGGGCCCGGCCCGCCTATTCTGGTGGTGGGCCGATCCTGCTCGCAGAGCGCGAGAAGGGAGCCGTGGTGACCGAGCGGACGATCGACAGGGCGGCCGCGGACACCTTGCGGCAGGCCAGGGACGCCGCCGCCCGTGAGGCGTGGGCCGAGGCATACCGGCTGCTGAGCGGCCTGGACTCCGGCTGCCTCACCCCCGACGACTGTGCCGCGTTCGCGGACGCCGCCTGGTGGACGAGCCGGGTCGAGGAGTCGATCGTCCAGCGGATGCGGGCCTACTCCGGATATACCGCCGCGGGAGCGGCCCGGCAGGCGGGGCACATGGCCTGGCTCCTCTTCTACGAGCACCAGCTGGCGGGGCACACGTCCCTGGCCGCCGGCTGGCTGCGCCGGTCCCGGCGGCATCTGCGCGACCGGCCGGAGTGCGTCGAGCAGTGCTACCTCGCCTGGGTCGACGCGGAGGACGCGCAGGCGCGCGGCGCGTTCGACGAGGCCATGGCCGCGGCCCGGCGCATGGCCGACATCGCGCGGCGCCGCGGCAGCCGGGATCTGCTCGCCATGGGTATCCAGGCGCAGGCGGGCGTCCTGGTGGCTCAGGGGCTCGTCGGTGACGGACTCGACCTGCTGGACGAGGCGATGTGCTCGGCGATGGCCGGTGAGCTCAGCTCCTTCTTCACCGGATGGGTCTACTGCCTGGGCCTCCAGCAGTCCATGGCCTGCGTCGATCTCGGACGGGCCGCCGAGTGGACCGACGCGGCCATGCGGTGGTGCGCGGCGATGCCGGCCGAGAACAACTTCCGCGGACTGTGCCGGGTGCACCGGGTCGAGGTGCTGGAACTGCGCGGCAGCTGGCCCGAGGCACTGTCCGAGGCGGAGCGGACCTGCGAGGAACTGCTGCCGTACGAGTGCCGGACGGCCGCGGAGGCCGTCTATCTGGTCGGCCAGATCCAGCGGCGGCGCGGCGAGCTCACGGCGGCCGAGCAGTCGTACGACCGCACCCATGAACTCGGCCGCGACCCGCAGCCCGGACTCGCCCTGCTGCGGCTGGCCCAGGGCAAGGCCGACGCCGCGGCCACGGCGCTGCGGCTCGCGCTCTCGGGCGCGGCCGAGGCCGGCGGTCTCGAACGGTGCCGGCTGCTCGCCGCGCAGGTGGAGATCTCCCTGGCACTGGGCCGTACCGCCGAGGCACGGGCGGCGGCCGAGGAGTTGCGGTCGCTGGCCGTCGACTGGCAGCGGCGGTGCGGCTCCGAGAAGACCCTGCTGCACGCGAGTGCCGGGGCGGCCTGCGGCGCGGTGGCCTTCGCCGCCCATGACCTCGACCGGGCGCTGCCCGAGCTGCGCCGGGCGCTGGCGCTCTGGCTGGAGCTGCGGGTGCCGTACGAGGTGGCCGGGGTGCGGATGACGCTGGCGGCGGCCGACCGGGTGGCCGGGGACGACGAGGGTGCCCGGATGGAGTTGCGGGCCGCGGAGCAGGCCTTCCGGCAGCTCGGTGCCGTGCCGGACGCGCGCCGGGCCGCGGCCCTCCTCGCCGATGTGCGCCGGCGCCGGCCCGGAGGGCTCACCGAGCGCGAGATCCAGGTGCTGCGGCTGGTCGCGGCGGGCCGCACGAACCGGGCTGTCGCGGCGGAGCTGGTGATCAGCGAGCACACCGTCGCCCGGCACCTCAACAACATCTTCGCCAAGCTCGACGTGTCGTCGCGGGCGGCGGCGACGGCGTACGCGTTCCAGCACGGCCTCGCGTGACGTTCGGGGCCGCATGCGGCCGCCCATGGGCCGTTCCGCCCATGCCCGATCCGCCGCGATGGGCGATTCCGGCGATGAGACCGCCCCCGTCACGGGCGTACACCGATGGTGTATCCCTTCCGGCACAAGCACAACCACAGGCACAGACGCAGGCGCAGGCGCAGGCGCGGAGAGCGGGTGGCTGACATGACGACGTACACACCGACCCTCGACCATCAGCTGCTGGACCGTCTGCGCGGAGCCGTGCGCGGCGAGCTCGTCGAGCCCGGCGACCCGGACTACGACGAGGCACGCAAGGTCTACAACGCCATGCACGACCGACGGCCGGCGATCGTCGTGCGGGCCGTCGACACGGGCGACGTCATGGCCACGGTGGACTTCGCGCGCGAGCAGGGCCTGCCGCTCGCGGTGCGCGGCGGCAGCCACAGCGTCCCCGGCTACGGCACCTGTGACGGCGGGGTCGTCCTCGACCTCGGGCGGATGCGCGGGATCCGCGTCGATCCCGGCACCCGCACGGCGTGGGTCGAGGGCGGCTGCACCTGGGCGGACGTCAACCACGCGACGCACGCGTTCGGGCTGGCCACCACCGGCGGGGTCGTCTCCACCACCGGCGTGGGCGGCCTGACGACCGGCGGCGGCATGGGCTACCTGGCCCGGCAGTGCGGCCTGGTCTGCGACAACCTCGTCTCGGCGGACCTGGTGACGGCCGACGGCTCCTTCGTGACCTGTGCCGATGACCAGCACGGCGACCTGATGTGGGCGGTGCGCGGGGGCGGCGGGAACTTCGGCGTCGTCACGTCCTTCGAGTACCGGCTGCACCCCGTCGCCGACATCCTCGGCGGGCCGACCTTCTTCCCGCTCGACGCCGACGTGATCCGCCGCTACCGGGAGCTGGTCGCCGAGGCGGACGAGCGGCTCGGAGCCGTGTTCCTCGTGGGGCTCGGGCCACCGGTGCCGTTCCTGCCCGAGCGCTGGCACGGGCGTCCGCTGTGCGGCGTCGTCGCCTGCTGGACCGGACCGCAGGACGAGGACGACGGCATCCGGGACCGGGTCGCCGCGCTCGGGCCGGTGCTGGGGCGGCATCTGGAGCGCATGCCGTACCCCGTGATCAACACCCTCTTCGACGACCTGGTGCCCGCCGGCCTGTTCCACTACTGGAAGGGCGCCTTCACCCAGGGGCTCCCGGACGGCGTCGTCGACGCCTTCGTCGAGTACGGCCCCACCACGCCCTCGATCCAGAGCGTGACGATCGTCTTCCCCGTCGGCGGGGCCTGCCATCGCGTCGGACCGGAGGAGACCGCCTTCTCCTACCGGGACGCCGACTACTCGATCGCGCTCAGCCCGACGCTGCCCACCCGGGAGGACTGCGAGACCGGCAAGGACTGGGTGCGCGCCTTCCACCGGGCGCTGGAACCGCACTCCATGGGCGGCGGCTACGTGAACTTCATGGACGGCGACGACCAGGACCGGGTACGGGCCAACTACCGTGCGAACTACGCCCGCCTGAAGGATCTGAAGCGGCGCTACGACCCTGGCAACCTGTTCCGTCTGAACCACAACATCGCGCCGTGAGGAAGCCGGCCGGGAATCCCGCGGGCGCTGCGGTGTTGAACCCTGCATGAGTTCCGTGATCGCGCAGACCCGCTTCTCCGTCCTGGACCGCTCCCGTACCCGGGAGGGCCGTACGAACGCCGAGGCACTGCGTGACACGGTGACGCTGGCGCGGGAGCTGGAGGAGCTGGGCTACCACCGCGTCTGGGTCTCGGAGCACCACGGCGTCCCCGGCGTCGCGGGTTCCGCGCCGACCGTGCTGGCCGCCGCTGTGGCGTCCGCGACCAGCACCATCCGGGTCGGCACCGGCGGCGTGATGCTGCCCAACCACCAACCGCTGGTCGTGGCCGAGCAGTTCGGGGTACTGGAATCCCTCTTCCCGGGGCGTATCGACATGGGGCTGGGGCGTTCGGTCGGTTTCACCGACGGGGTGCGTCGGGCGCTCGGTCGGGACAAGGGGGACGCGGAGGACTTCGCGGCGCAGATCCAGGAGCTGCTCGGCTGGTTCCGGGGCACGTCGCCCACGGGGGTGCACGCGCGTCCCGCGGAAGGACTGACGGTGCCGCCGTTCGTGCTGGCCATGGGCGAGGGAGCGGACATCGCGGCCCGCGCGGGACTGCCGATGGTCATCGGCGACCTCAGGAACAGGGAGAAGATGCGGCACGGCATCGACCACTATCGCGCGAGCTTTAGGCCCTCCTTCTGGGCGAGCGAGCCGTACGTGGTGATCTCCGGCACGATCGCGGTGGCCGCCACGCCCGAGGAGGCCCGGCGGCTGCTCGTGCCCGAGGCCTGGTCGATGGCCCACTCGCGCACGCACGGCACGTTCCCGCCGCTGCCGCCCGCCGAGCGCGTCGAGGCGCTGACGATGACCGACAAGGAGCGCGGCTTCTACGAGGGCGGCCTCGCCGGGCACCTCGCCGGCACGCAGGACCAGGTCGCGCACGAGCTGGAGACGGTGCTGAAGGAGACGGGGGCGCAGGAGGTGCTGGTCACGACGAGTACGTACGACCGTACGGCCCTCGTGGACTCCTACCGAAGGCTCGCCCGGATCGTCACGGCCTGATCCGGGCGAGCCTGCGGCCGGTGGGGCAGTACGGGTCGCGCGGGTCGAAGGTCCAGGTGTGGATTCAACCCAACGGCAAGGAATGGCCCGCCGAGGACAAATACTTCACCAAGGCCCCCTGGACGGACGCCGAAGTGCTCGGACCGCCGAGGCTCTGGGGCGGCTACCTGGTCGGC
>CBFGZZ010000119.1:0-22552 GCA_965653385.1 uncultured Streptomyces sp.
GCAAGGAGGGCGGCGTGGGGCGCGGCTGGCGCGGACGGGGCCGGGGCTCCCCGGGGAGCGGGGAGGTCGAGCGGGGTGCGCGGGGCGGGTGGGGCCTGCGTCGGGGCGGGCCGGGGTGGCAGAGGGCCGGTGTCGGGCGGCGACGCGGGCGGCGGGGGTGGTGCCGGCGAGGGGGCGTCAGGGGGCCGTACCTCTTCGGGGCCCGAGTCGGGCGCCTGCGCGGGCGGATCCGTGGGCTCCATCCGGCGGGCCAGCCACAGCAGTTCGGCCAGTTCGAGCGGGGTCGGGCGGACACCGCCGCCCGCCTCGGCCAGGACCTCGGCAAGGCGGACCAGCGGCGGGCGTCGACCGGCGCGCTCAGAAGACATCGGTCGGGGACGCCTCGCTCAGATACGGCATCAACTGCTCGGCCAACTCGTCCAGGGACTCCACGGCCAGGCCCGATGAACGAGCCAGGTAGATCGCGTTGAGAAGCTGGTCGGTGGCCAGGTCGCCGCCGCCCACCCGGGACAGGAAGCGGCTGATCAGCGTCTGCGCGTAGGCGTCGGGTTCCCCGTCGAAGTGGGCGCGGACGATGTCGGCGAGATGACGGTCGTCCGGCTGTCGCAGGCGCAGCGTGACACAGCGGCGCAGGAACGCGGGCGGGAACTCGCGCTCACCGTTGCTGGTGAGGACGACGAAGGGGAAGGCCCGGCAGCGTACCCGGCCTCCCTCCACCGCCACTCGCTGGTCGGCGCCGTCGATCATCACCTCGGCGGTGGGGTGGTCGCGCGCGGCACGGATCAGCTCGGGGATCTCGTACTGCCCCTCCTCCAGGACGTTCAGCAGGTCGTTGGGCAGGTCGAGGTCGCTCTTGTCGATCTCGTCGATGAGCAGAGCCCGGGGGCGGGCGTAGGGGAGGAGGGCGGTGCCCAGCGGGCCGAGACGCAGGTGGTCCTCGATGCCGATCTCCGCCGCGGGTGCGTTCCTGGCCGCGTACAGCCGGGACAGCGGGTCGTACTGGTAGAGGCCGTCGTGGAGCGTGCTGCGACTGGTGATGTTCCAGCGCAGGACCGGGCCGAGGCCCAGCTCGCGGGCGACCGCGTAGACCAAGGAGGACTTGCCGGTGCCGGGCGGGCCTGTCACCAGCAGCGGGCGCCTCAAGTAGAGAGCCGCGTTGACCAGTTGGACCGTCTGTGCCGTGGCCTGGTACGTCTCGGCGCGGTGGGTGCGGTCCGGGGAGACGGCGTCGGCGTCGGTGGCCGTGTCCGGAGTGTCGAGCACCGGCCCGCCGTTGAAGGCCCGCCAGGGCGGGGGCGGCGGCAGCCGGGTGATGCCGTCGTGCGGCTCGTTGGTGCCGGTGTAGACGGGCCACAGGGGCATGGGTCTCTTCTCCGTTGGGGGCGGGGCCGGCTCAGGCGACCGGGGAGTGCAGGCCGGCGGCGGGTTCGGGGAAGCAGCGTGGGTCGTCCCACAGCAACTGGACGTCCTTCGCCCAGTGCCGTTCCGGATCGTCGTCCGCGTCCGCGGTCTCCCGGAGCTCCCTGACACGTCGGGGAAGCTCGATGGGCGGTGTGCCGGCGACCGAGGCCGTGAGTGCGTCGAGGAACGCGGCACCGGAGCAGGGGCCCTCGTGCCCGGCGTCGGCGCACCCTGAGCGCGGCCACAGCAGCACCGGCACCGGGGTGTTGAGGCCGACCTCGAAGTACGGGCGCGCGGCGCTGGGCGGGAAGGAGAAGCCGGCCAGGTCGGCGTCGGCGTCGCGCAGCCGCTTGCGCAGGCTCGGCGGGCGCTCCGCCGATCCGCAGCGCACTCGGTGCAGCCGCGTCTCGGAGCGGGCGTCCAGCTTGAGCCACTTCTTGGCGAGCTGATGGCGCAGCCGCCCGCTGCGGTGCCGGGACCGGTCCACCACGACGAGCGGATAGGCGCAGCCCAGGGGCGTGGAGTCCTCCGCGCCGCACTCCCAGCGCGCCACGGGCTCGTTCAGCCATTCACGAGGCAGTACGAAGGTGATCAGCTCCTCGGCATCGGGCGCCAGCTGCGTGAACGCCTCGTCGATCTGCTCCTGGACGTACGCCCGAACGGCACCGCGCGCGAGCCGCCGCGCGCTCACGCGCCGGCGGTGTCCCTCACGGTAGGCGGACACTTCGACGGTGACCTGGTCGGTACCGGCCCCGCTGTGCTTGATCTCGACCAGGATCGGCGACCACGACGGGGAGGTGGCAGCGGCAGACGCGGTGGCAGCGGCAGCGGACTGGGGGCACGGAGGGGCCAGCAGCCTTTGGAGCCGGTCGGCGAAACGGGTCACCGCCTCGGCGCCGGGCACCTCCCACTGCACATACCCGGCGGCCGCGCCCAGCGAGGCGAAGCCGCCCTCCGGCAGCGGCGGGCCGAAGGGGCCGACGGCATCGACGTAGAGCCGGTTCGCGTCGCATTCCAGCCCCTTCGCCACCGCCCGGCGCACCAGCGTGTACAGCCGTCGTACGGCGTCGGGGTCGTGGTCAGGGGTGGGCACCCGCTCGCCCAGCTCGGGCCAGTAGCGGGCGATGACCTGGGTGGGCAGCATCCGGCCGACCCGGATGTCCCGCGCGCTCGCCACGGCGGCCACCATGCCGACCACCCGGCCGTCCGCCAGCGTCACCGCCGCGCCGCTGAACCCCGCGGCCAAGGGCTGCCCGTGGGCCGTCACGGCTTCCAACTGGCGCCACTCGTCCGAGACCAGTGCCCCGGGCAGGGCCTGGTACCGGGCGAGCATGCCCTCGTCGTAACCCCGGGGGAAGCCGTACGCCACCAGCGTGGGGGCGGGGTCGCCCAGTTCCGCGCCCGGCGGTGCGAACTCGACCGGCGTCAGCGGCACTTCGTGGTCGAGCTCCAGGACGGCCAGGTCACCGGGGTCGGCCGCACCGCCCGACCAGCCGCCGTGGACGGCGACGGTGGCCGGAAGCGGGCTGAGCTCCCTGCTGTTGGGGAAGGACACCGTCACCGCCGACGTGTCGCTCCACCGTACGACGTGCGCGCAGGTGACCACGCGGCGCGGGGAGACCAGGAACCCCGCGCCGACCTCGTTCCCACAGGCGATCCGGGCGTGCCAGGCTGCGTCGCTCATGATTGAGGGGCGGCCTGCGGACCCGCTGCCGCCCGGTCGGGTGACCAGCTGAGCTTCACCACCAGGTGGCCCTCCGTCGAACCCTTGGCGATCACCGCCCCGGCCTCCGCCGTGAGCTTCACGCCGAACTCGAGCTCCACGGAGTCGGGTTGGAGCGAGCCGTCCCGGAAGACCCGCAACGCGGAGTCCGCGGCCGCGCGCACACCGTCCAGGGCGTTCTCGAACGTGCGGGTCGCCCGGGCGGGGCCGTCACCGCGCGAGACGAGTCGCGCGCCGGCCTCGTCGTCGACGCCCTCCACGACGACGCGCGCGCCGCCGTCGGTCTCGAACTCCATCAACCCGTCCATGGCGCCGCCCGCTCCCCCGTGGTGTGTGACCTCGACGAACTCCATTGTTACGGACGGTGCTTGGTGATGTCGCGGGTTCGGATGGTCGGATCCGCCGCGGGGTTCAGGACGCGCTCCCGCTCGACGCGCCGACGACTCCCCGGATCACCCCCAGCTCCACCAGGTCCTGCGGCCGGATCCGCAGTTGGTCCGCCGTCGCCTCCACCTCCCGCGGCCCCCGCTTGAGGATCGCGGCCGCCATCTCCGGTGCGATGACGGAGAAGTAACTGTCCGGCGTGGCCCAGGTGTTGCCGGGCGCCGCCAGGGCCAGCGCCCCGCCCGAGCCGCCCTCGCCGATGACCAGCGTGGTGATCGGGACACGCGCCTCGGCCACCGCCCCGAACAGATCCGCGATCGACGCGCCCACCCCCTGCCGCTCGGCCTCCGCGTCATTGGCGGCCCCCGGCGTGTCCACCAGCGTGAGCACCGGGATGCCCAGCCGGTCCGCGAGCCGGATCAGCCGGGCCGCGGTCCGGAAGCCGGCCGGGCGGGTCGCCGTGCCGGTCTGCGCGGCGTACGCGACCGTACGGCCCTCGTGCGCACCGAACCCGCAGAGCATCCCCTCGGGATCCGCGCCACCGCAGCGGTCGCCGCTGATCGGGACCCGGTGCTCGAAATAGGCCGCCAGATACGCCTCCGCACGCGGACGCCGAGCCGCCCGAGCCCGCTGAACCGCGTCCCAGCCGGTCGCCGGGAGGTCACCGGCGCCGAGGGGGGCCGGGGGCGGGGGCGCGGCTTCGTGGGGTGCGGGGTCCTGCCGCGCAAGGGGCCTCGCCCCTGAAGTGTCCTGGACCGTCGACCGGGCTGCGCCCTGCGCTGCCGCGCCCGTCAGCAACCCCAGCCACCGCCCCAGCACCCCTCGCAACTCCTCCGCCCGGACCACCGCGTCCACCGCCCCCGTCGCGACCTGTGCCTCAGCCCTGTACGCCGTCGGGTCGGCGTCCGGTGGGCGGACCCGGGAGCCGGCGAAGCCGATCTGGGCGGTGGGGAGGGCGAGGGTGATGTCGGCGCCGGCACCGAGGGTGGCCCAGCCGCCGCCGGTGGTGGGGTCGCGGAGGATCGCGATCTGGGGGAGGCCGGCCTCCCTGGTGAGTATCGACTGGCGGGCCATGCGCTGGAGTTGGGTGAGGGCGAGCATGCCCTCCTGCATCCGGCTGCCGCCCGTGGCGACCAAGGGGACGACCGGGAGGCGGTGGGCGCGGGCGTGGGCGTACGCCGACTCCAGCCGGTCGCCGGTGCGTTCGCCGAGCGAGCCGCCCAGGAAGCCGAACTCGAACGCCAGCAGGACGGCCCGCGTGCCCGCCACGGTCGCGGTGCCGCAGACGACCGACTCCGCCTCGCCGGTGCGCTCCCGGGCTCGGGCGTGGGAGGCGTCGTAGCCCTGCCAGGACAGGGGACCGTCCGGCTGCCCGGAACCGGACTCGCGTTCCGGCGCGGGGAGTTCGGTGAACGAGGCCTCGTCGGCGACCACGGCGATGACCTCGCGTGCCGACAGGCGCCGCTCAGTCATGGGTCAGGGCCCGCTTCATGATCTTCCCCATGTCGTTGCGCGGGAGGGCGTCCAGGTAGTGGACCTTGCGGGGGCGCTTGTGGGGGGCCAGGCGGGCCGCGACGTGCGACGCCAGCTCCTCGTCCGTGGGCGGCGATCCGGGGTCCGCCGGGACGATCCACGCCACGATCCGCTCGCCCAGGTCCGCGTCCGGCTCCCCGGTGACCGCCGCCTCCCGCACTCCGGGATGTTCGAGGAGGGCGTTCTCGATCTCGCCCGCCCCGATCTTGTAACCCCCGCTCTTGATCAGGTCGGTGGCCTTACGTCCCACGATCCGCACGTATCCGTCGGGGTCCCGCACCGCCATGTCACCCGTGCGGAACCAGCCGTCCGCCGTGAAGGCCGCGGCCGTCGCGTCGGGGCGGTTCAGGTACTCGGTGAACAGGTTCGGGCCGCGCACCTGGATCTCGCCCACGGTCTCGCCGTCGTACGACGCGATCGGCGTCCCGTCCTCCTCCACCAGCCGCAGCTCCACACCGGGCAGCGGGACGCCGACCGCGCCGGGCCTCGGCTCGCCGTCCGCCCGGACGCTCGTGTTCATCAGCGTCTCCGTCATGCCGTACCGCTCGACGACCCGCTGCCCGGTCGCCGCCGTGATCCTTTCGTGGTCGTGCACGGGCAGCGCCGCCGAGCCCGAGACCAGGAGACGGGCCTTGCCCAGCGCCTGCGCCAGAGCGGGGTCGTCGGGGAGGGCCTGGGCGATGCGGTGGTACATCGTCGGCACGCCGAACACCATGGTCGCGCCGTCGTTCAGCTCCCGGGCGACTCCCTCGGTGCTGAACCGGCCCAGATGCCGTACGGATCCGCCGCGGCGCAGCGGGCCGAGGATGCCGAGGACCAGGCCGTGGACATGGAACAGGGGCAGACCGTGGACCAGTACGTCCTCGGCGGTCCACTGCCAGGCGTCGGCGAGCGCGTCCAGGGTGTGGGACACGGCCCGGCGCGGGAGCACCGCGCCCTTGGGCGGGCCGGTGGTGCCGGAGGTGTAGACGATCAGGGCCGGGTCCTCGTCGGACGCCGGTGCGGCGGCGAGCGGACCGGTCGCCCGTACGTCGACGTCGATACGGTCCAAGGCGGCGAGGGAAGCCGGGAGTTGGTCCCCCGGCGCGGCCAGCACCAGCGACGCCCCGCAGTCCGACAGGATGTGCCCGAGCTCCTTCTCCCCGGACTTCGGGTTGAGCGGTACGGCCGCGACACCGGCCTCCAACGCCGCCACCACCGCCACGGCCGTCTCCAGCGACGGGGTCGCCCAGACGGCCACTGTGCCCGCCCCGCCGATCCGCGCCGCGAGGGCACCGGAGGCGGCGCCGAGCCCGCCGTACGTCAGGGAGCGGTCACCGAACCGCAGGGCGGCTCGTTCCGCCGGGGCGCCCGTCAGGGCCGGGAAGAGAGAGGACACGCGTCGTACTCCTTAGGTGATCGACTCAACTGCTCGACTGTTCCGCACGGTTGCCGTCGTCCCCGGCCTACCCCCAGCCCGGCACGACCAGTGCCAGCCACACCACCGCGGGCACCGCCGCCACCACGATCCCTCCGTACACCATCAGCTGCCGGAAGAAACGCTCACGGTCCACGTCCGGAGCCGCGGCCAGCACCAGCGCGCCGTTGGTGGAGAAGGGGCTCACGTCCACGACGGTCGCCGACACCGCGAGCGCCGCCACCATGCCGACCGCCCCGATCTCGCCCTGCGCCAGGAACGGCACGGCCAGCGGGATGAGCGCGCCCATGATGCCGACGGACGAGGCGAACGCGGAGACGATCGCGCCGATGTAGCAGAGCAGTACGGCGGCCAGCAGGGGGACGCCGATGCCGCCGACGCCCTCGCCGGCCCAGGTGATGGTGCCCATCTCGTCCAGTACGCCGACGTACGTCAGCACACCGCAGATCAGCAGCACGGTGGGCCAGGCGATCTCGCCGACCGCCTTGCGGCTGTCGTCCGGCCAGACGGCGCTGAGGAGGACGGCGAGGGTGATCGCGGTCAGGCCCGCGTCCAGGTCGAAGACGAGGACGGCGACGACGAGGGCGATCAGGGAGAGGAGGGTGGCGATTCGGGGTGGGGTGAGGGGCAGGGTGGGGGCGGGGGTGGTTTCGCGGGTGACGGTTGTGGTGGTTGTGGGGGAGGGGTGGGGCCCGGGTTCGGTCGTCGTCCCTGTGCTGGGTCGCTGTGGCTGGTCGCGCCCACCCGGCGGTAGCCGCAGATCGATTGCGGCCCCGCCCCCCTTGGGGGCGTTGTCGGCGTCCTTGCCCGGTGAGTCCTGTCGCCACAGCCGCAGACCCCCGCATACGACGAACACCACCCCTGCGATGACCAGGTTGGCGAAAAGCGAGGCCAGGAACAGCGTGACCTCGTTGCCCGGGAGCTTCTCGCGTTCGACGATGCCGTTGACGATCGAGCCGTAGATGCTGATCGGGGAGAAGCCGCCGGCCTGGGCGCCGTGCACGACCATGGCGCCCATCAGCAGTGGGCTGATCCCGTACTGGGCGGCGAAGCTCAGCGCGATCGGGGCGACGATCGCCACGGCGGCCGGGCTGACGGCGCCGATGGCGGTGAGCGCGCCGGTGAGGGCGAACATCACCCAGGGGATGAGGGCCACGCGGCCCCGGACGAGCCGGACCGAGGCGTGCACCAGCCAGTCGGTGGTGCCGTTGGAGCGGGCGATGGCGAAGAGGTACGTGACGCCGACGAGGACGACGAACAGGTCGCCGGGGAAGCCGGCGAAGATGCCGTCCGAGTCGAGGTCGGCGACGAGGGTGCCGACTCCGAAGGCGGCGGCGAAGGCGAGCGCGCCCATGTTGATCGAGCGGGTGGTGGCGATGACGAACACCACGGCGAGGACGAGGATCGAGATGAGTTCGGGGGACATGCGGGCTCCCGTCGTTGGGTCCCGGGGCGGTGGCGATGGACGGTGAGTGGCCGAGTGGCTGAGCCAATTCGGTCCGTTGGCTGGTTAGCGTGGGTGCGCGACGCGGGCACGTCAAGGGGGCGCGCGAAAATTGGCTCAGCCACTCGGCCAGTCAATGCCCCGGTGCTACGCTCCCGGCGAGAGGGGGACCCCGTGACCGACGACGCCCTGCGCCCCATGACCAAGCAGCGCCTGTACGAGCAGGTGCTCGACCGGCTGCGCGCGTACGTCGCCGAGGGCGGCCTCGGCGCCGGGGACCGGCTTCCGACCGAGCGTGACCTCGCCCAGCGGCTGGGGGTCAGCCGGGCCTCCGTGAAGCAGGCGATCGTGGTCCTGGAGGTCCAGGGCCTGGTGGAGGTGCGGCACGGGGGCGGCACGTATCTCGTGCGGGACAGCCTCGACGTGGAGCCGGTGGAGCGGATGGTCGAGCGCCGCCGGCGCCTGCCCGACGTCCTGGAGGCGCGGGAGGCCCTGGAGACGAAGCTCGCCGAACTCGCCGCCGAGCGCCGCACCGACGACGACCTCGCGGCGATGCGGTCGGCCCTCGCGCACATGGCGAAGGAGGTCGAGGACGACGGCCACGGAGTGGAGGGCGACCGGCTCTTCCACGCCGCGGTCACCGCCGCCGCGCACAGCAGCATCCTCGCCGAGTTCATGCGCTCCATCGCCGACCAGATCGCCGAGAGCCGCACCGAGTCCCTGCGCCAGCCCCACCGCCCGGCCCGCTCCCTCGCCCAGCACCAGGCCATCCTGGACGCCATCGCCGACCAGAGGCCCGGGCAGGCGGCGGCCGCCATGCGCCGCCATGTCCGTACGGTCGCGAAGGTGCGGCTGCTGGACTGGGAGCCGGAGGAGGAGCGGGAGGCGTAGGGCCGGCCGACTAAGGCGCGGGTCTGAGAACGACCCGGCGCCGGTGCAGGTTGACGTCGCTCACCTCGACGGACAACTCGGCGCCGATGCCGGGGACGGCCGAACCGACGAGCGTGTCCCGGTGCACCAGCCCCTCCGCACCCTCGGCGACGCGGACGAACACACCGAACGGGGCCGCCTTGGTGACCGCGCCGCGTACGCCCCGGCCCAGGGCCTCGCGCGCGAACTCCGCCAGCGGGTCGGGGTCCGGTTACCCTACCGATCGCACATACGTCCCACCCTCAGGAGCCCGGCGTGCCCCGTATCGCCCTCGTCACCTGCCGCCCCGGCCCCGAGATAAGCGTCGACCGCGACCTGCCCGTGCTGGTGGGCGCGCTGCGGGAGGCGGGGGCCGCGGCCGACGCCGTGTACTGGGACGACGAGCGGACCGACTGGAGCGGGTACGACCTCGCGGTGATCCGCTCGACCTGGGACTACAGCTGGCGTGCGGCGGAGTTCCTGGCGTGGGCGGAGCGGTGTGGCAAGGCCACGCGGCTCGCCAACCCGGCGGAGGTGGTGCGGTGGAACGCCGACAAGCGGTACCTCGGTGAGCTCGCGGCCGCCGGCGTCCCCGTCGTACCCACCCGCTACCTCGCCCCCGGCGACGGCGCCGACGGCCTCCCCGTGGACCACGAGTACGTCGTCAAGCCGACCTCCGGCGCGGGCGCCCGGTTCGCCGCCCGGTACACCGCCGACGAGCACGACACGGCCGTACGGCAGCTCGCACGGATGCACGCCGAGGGGTTGACCGCGATGGTGCAGCCGTATGTGAAGGGCATCGACGTCAGCGGCGAACGGGCGTTGCAGTTCTACGGCGGCCGACTCCTGCACGCCAGTCGCAAGGGCGCCGTCCTCACCCCCGGGACGCCCTACGACGAGCACAAGGTCGCCCACCCCGGCCTGGAGCCCTGGGCCCCGACCCCGGCCGAACTCGCCGTCGCCGAACGCGCCCTGGCCGCCGTACCGCAGGCTCCGGAGCTGCTGTACGCGCGTGTGGACCTCGTCGACGGGGAGGACGGGCCGGGCGGCGAGCCGCGGGTCATGGAGCTGGAGCTGGTCGAGCCGAACCTGTTCCTTTCGCTGCACCCCGGGTCGCTGCCGCGGGTGGTGGAGGCGATCGTGGCGGCCGCGGCCCGCTGAGGCGTAGGCCGCGGTCAAGCCCGGTCGGCCGGGCCGGGGCCGGGTGGCTGTCCGGACGGCGGCGCGGGAGGATCGGGGGCCGCGCCCGAGCGCAGGCGTTCGAAGACGAGGTCGAAGGTGAAACCGGCGCTGAACCCGAGGGGCAGCGTGAAGAACAGCAGCCTGCGCACGTCGAGTTCGTCGAGCAGCGAGGGCACCGTGAGCAGCTGCGACGCCACGTACAGCAGGACGGAGACGACCCCGGCGCCCAGCCCCCGTACCGCGGACCTCGGCCACTGGTCGGCGGCTTCGAAGGAGCTGCGGATCACCGCGCCGGCCATGGCGGCCAGCAGCGGCGTCACCACCAGCACCGCGAGTCGGCGGCCGGTCGCCGGGCCGGGCTCGCCGGCCAGCGCGAAGCCCAGCAGGGCGCACACCAGCAACAGCAGCGCCACCGTCAGGCCCAGACCGGTGGAGAGCGCGACCCGGCGCCCGGCGCGCTCGCGGTCCCGCAGCCACTGCGCGCGGCGCCGCCGCTGCCCGTCCAGGCACTCGACGAGCCGGCGGGCGGAGTCGGGCCGCCAGTCCTGCCCGAGGAGGGTGATGTCGTCGTCGGTCGTGTCGTTGCGGACCTTGTCGAGGTTGACCCACACCTGGCTCGCCCCACCGCCGAACGCAGCGACCGGGAGCAGCGGGATGCGCTGGGACAGGGCGATGACCCCGGCCACCCGGGTCGACTGGCCGCCGCCGACGAGCAGTAGCGCGTCGCAGGTGAGCAGCGTCCGGTAGAAGGACACCTCCCACTCCGGTCCGGTGTCCCGCACCGTGTGCACGGCCGCCGGACTGCCCTGCGGCAGGCCGAAGTCGGCGTCCCGGTGGCGCGGGACATGCGCGAAGACCGAGCCCTCCTCCTGGGCGTACCCGTGGACGACATCGCGCTCGACGTACTTCGGCTTGGCGGAGAACACGGCCAGGTCGTAACCGGCCAGGGCGAGTTGACGGCCCAGCTCGCGGCAGGCGGCGGAGGCGGACTCGGGCTGCTTCAGCTCCGGCGAATAGCTCCGGCCGGGCTCGACGCTGCCGACGATCGCGACCACCGGGCGTGCGCTTTCGGGCGACACCATTGCCGTTTCCCCGTTTCTCACTCGACCGGTTGGTCCGCTGCCACCGGGAGGCTTTCCGGTCGCCGGGCCGGCCACACGTGGCAGGGATATTTACGGACCGTCAATTCGTCGACATAGTGCCGAGTTGACCTATGTCCCTATCACCTGTCAACCTCTCCGTCCTACAGGGGCGGCTGAGTCCCTACTGGGCACGTGCGGCAGGACGGTAAGTGGTCGATGGCGATCACCTTCATCAGTCACAGCTCTGCGGAGACCGAAGAAGACCAGGCAAACGTCGATTCGGTGCGGGGCGAACTCAGAAAACGATTGCCGGACTTCGGCTGGGAAGTCCGGGTGGACGACCAACTGCCGTCCGGAGTGGACTGGCGGTGGGTTCTGCACCAGTGGCTCGACGAGTGTGACGCGGCCGTCGTCCTGGTGAACAGGGACTGGGTGAAGTCGCCCTGGTTCAAGCGCGAGGTCGAGATCCTGCTGCACCGACGGGCGGCGGGTGCCCGCCTGACCATCGTGCCCGTGGTGCTGAGGGGATACACGACGGGCGAGTTGCGTCGGTCGGGGATGTCCCGGCTCGCCGATCTGCAGTGCATCGTGCAGGAGGACACGGGAGGCGATGCTGTGGCCGCCCGTGTGGTCGAACGTCTGGGGGAGCTGGGCGCGTGCGCGTCCTCCGCGGCGATGCGCTCGATGACGGTCAAGATCGAACACTGTCTGGGCGAGGTGAACGACCGGTTTCCGCTGCGGAACATGGCCCGTGCGCTCGGCTCCACGACGGAGTGGATGTTTCCCACCGCTTCGGAGGGGCGCCGCCTCATCGCGCACCGGTGCCTGGCACAGGTGCCCACCCAGAGGGTGCCGGGGGCTGTGAAAGAGGTCGAGTTCTTTCTCGCACTGGACCGGCTCAACAACCTCATCAGCATGCTGCTGCCCACCTGGATCGACCCCGCGGGGGTACGGCCGCTGGTCTCCGGCGGCCGTCATGTGGTCGCGACCCTGGCCGGCGCCTGGACCGACACGGCCAGACAGCACATCCACCGCGCTTCGTACTTCTCGGGTGACTACTGCGTCCAGGCGGTCTCCCTGGTCGCGGGCGAGGCACAGGAAGAGGAGCACATGGAGGCCTGTTTGACGGCCGTGCGTGCTCTGCTCAAGACGGAGGACGAGAACGAGCTGCCCCTGGAGGGCCAGGTGCTGTTCCTCGTCATCGACCCCGCCGGCACCGAACTCGGCGTCGTCGGAAATCTGGTGCGTACCCTGATCGACCGCTTCTCCTGGCTGAACGTCATCGTCCTCACCAACCAGGACGACCCCGCCGGCCTGGGTGCCCAGCTCGGCCACACCCTGCACATTCCGCTGCACCCCGATGCCGAGCGGCGGGTGGCGCGCACCCGGCTGGCGCTGGACGAGATCCGTGCCAACCGCAACGGCCGCGGAAAGGACCAGGTGTGGTGATCTCGGAGCCGATCCCGCCGGAACCGAGCGCGCGCAACGCCCCCGATCGCCCCGACGGCCGGGCCTACGTCGTACGCGGCGATCTCGACCTGGCCGTCGACGTCGCCCTCGCCACCGGACGGCCGCTGCTGCTGCGCGGCGACCCGGGCTCCGGCAAGTCGTCGTTCGCCGCGCATGTGGCGTGGCAGAACGGCTGGGCGTACCACGAGCACGTGGTGACCTCCCGCACCCAGGCACCGGACCTGCTGTGGTCCTTCGACCACGTGCTGCGGCTGGCCGACGCCCAGGCCCAACGGCTCAAGCCCATCGAGTCGTATGTGGAACCCGGTGTGCTGTGGAAGGCGTTCGCGCCGCGCTCCGCCCGCGCCCACACCCTGCGCGCCCGCGAGGACGGCGCGTGCCTGGCCGTCGTCGGCCGGACCGGCGCGGCGGAAGCCACCGAGGTGCGCGCCCGGTCCGTCGTGCTGATCGACGAGATCGACAAGGCGGACCCCGAACTGCCCAACGGACTGCTCGTCCCGCTGGGTTCACGCCGCTTCACCCTCTCCCAGACCGGCCGGGACATCGAGCCCGAGGACGACGCCAAGGCCCTCGTGGTGATCACCACCAACGAGCAGCGCGAACTGCCCGAGGCGTTCCTGCGGCGCTGCCTGGTCGTGAAGCTCGAACATCCCGTACCGGAGGAACTGGTCGAGGTCGCCCGCGCCCATGTGGACGCCTATGACGGCCCCTTCACGGAGGACGACCGGTTCCTCGCCGAGGAACTCGCGGACGTGGTGCAGAGTCTGCGGCAGGACGCGGACAGCAGGGCGCACCGCAAGCCCAGCACCGCCGAGTTCCTGGACGCGTTCCACGCCTGCCGGCAACTGGGCATCCGGGTCGCGGACAGCGACGAGCGGTGGCAGACCCTGCGCCGGATGGCCCTGCTGAAGCAGGACAACGTGACGTGATCGGACACGTCCCCGAGATCTGGCTGGCCGACCTGGCCCGGGCCCTGGCCGCGGTGGGCGACGACCCTGCCCGGCGGCACCGGGTCGCCCGGCTGCTCGGCCTCGGTGACGAGCCACCGCCCACCGGGCCGCCGCCTGCCGGAGCACCGCATCCCGGACCACTGCCGGTCGCACCACCGCCTGCCGAACCACCGCCTCCCGGAGCACGCCAGACCCCGGCGCCCGGTGAGCCCGCGCACCCCCCGTGGGGCGCGGGGGGGCCGCGCGCCCCCCCCGGCCCCGCGCCCCCCCCCCCCCCCCCCCCCCCGGGCCCCCCCCGCCCCCCCCCCCCCCCAGGGGCCCCGGCACCCGACACCGACCCGGTGCCGTACGTAGGCCGGCCCCGCCCGGTCGGCCCACCCGTGCTGAAACCAGTGCGCTACGACGCTCCCGACTCCACCGACTGGGAATCAGTCCGCACCCTCGACACGACCACCGACCGTCGTCGCACCGCCCGGCCACCGCTGGCGCCGCTGCTCACCGAACGGTCCTCCACCGCGATCCTCAACGCCGCCCTGACCACCCTGGTTCGCGACGACGGCGAACCGGACATCGACGCCCTGGTCGACGCCTTCGCCCGCGGCATCCCGCTCACCCGGCTGCCCAGGGCACCCCGCCCCACGCTCCGCTTCGGCGTCCAGGTCCTGGTCGACCAGGGCGACGGTATGCAGCCCTACCGTCGCGACCAGCAGGAACTCGCCCGCCGCATCACCGGCCTGGTCGGCGCCGAACTCACGCAGATCCGTTACTTCGCCGATGCGCCGAACCGGGGCACGGGCCCAGCCTCCCCGCGCACCTGGCAGCCGTACCGGCCGCCCAGCCCGGGCACGCGGGTGCTGCTCGTCTCCGACCTCGGGGTCGGCGGGCCCTTGCTGCATCCGTGGCGCGCCTCGGTCGCCGAGTGGTACCAGGTGTGCCACGAGATCGTCCGGGCCGGCTGCACGGTGCTGGCGCTGGTGCCCTACCCGGTCACCCGGGTGCCCCCCGAGCTGACCCCGCTGCTGGCCGCACTCACCTGGGACCGGACCACGACGGTGAGCACGGTCGCCGCACTGGTGGGACGCAGGCGGTGACCGTGCCACGCGACCGACAGGCCGTCGACGCGGTCGAGAAGCTGGCGACCGCGCTCAGCGTGGCGGTGCGCGTGGAACCCGAACTGATCCGGGCGGTACGGCTGGAGCTGTTCCCGCGGCTCGGCGTGGAGACCGAGTCCGAGCTGTGGTTCAGCAAACTCGCCCGGTCCCAGGGGCCCAGCGGCCTCGTCTTCGACACCGGTGAACGCCACCGGCTGCAGGCCCGTCTGGAGCGATGGCTGCGGCAGCAGCGGGAGCGGCCGGAAGCCCCCGTCCACTCGCTGTGGCGCATCGTCCGGCACGTCCACGCCGACCTCTCCCCGGCCCTCCTGCTGGAGGAACAGGTCACCTGGCTCGCCGTGTGCGGACGGCACGATGAGATCGACGACGCGCTGGCCCCGGCGTTCAAGGCGATCACCCGGCAGAACCGCGACGGCCTCAGGCAGTGGTTCGCCTCGGCCTGGGACCGACTGCCGCAGGCGGTCCGGGACTCGCCCACGGGCTGGCAGCTCGCCCAGACCGTCCGTCCCCGCTTCCCGGCCCGGCGCTTCCCGTTCGGCGTGGAACGCGCCCCGCTGCCCGCCCGGCAGCTCGGCGACCTCGCCCGTGTCCTCGACGACGTCCTGATCACCGTACGCAGGGACGGCGGCGAGCTGGAGATCGACGGGCGGCCCGTCGACCCCGAAGCCACCGAGATGCCGCCCGGCGCCTACGCCCTCCCCGTGCCCGACACGGACCCGCGCGTGCTGACGCTGCTGGCCGGCGGCCCGCGCATGCGGGAAGAGGACCTGTCCGTGCCGGTGGACTGGCAGCTCCGCCTGCACGTCGGTCCCGGACCGGTGCTGCTGCGCAGCGCCCGTGGCCAGGTCTTCCTGCTGCACGAGCGGGCCGTACCCGAGCACGGCGCGAGCCCCGCCGGGCGGTTCCTCGGGATCTCGATGGCCCGCTACGACCACGAGGGGCTGCCCCCGCTCGACCACTCGCCCGACCTGTGCCGCGAGGTGGGCGCCGCGTTCGGCGACACCTACGCGACGGAGTACCTCACCGACCCGTCCCGCACCGCGGTCACCGAGCGGCTCGCCCGGCTCGCGGCGCGGCGGCACGACGGCCCGCTGGTGGTCTACGTCCACGGATACGCCTTGCGCGGCAGGGGCGCCGCCGGTCCGCATCTCGCCTTCCGCGACAGCGACCCCGGCCGGCCGGACACCCTGCTGGCCGGTGAGGAACTGTGCCGCCTCGCCGGTGAGGCGGGCGCCGACCAGGTGCTCGTACTGCTCGACAGCGTACGACCGCCCGGCAGCGGCAAGGACTGGGGCTACGGACCGCTGGCCAGAACGCTGAGAACGGCGAGCTGGACCGGCCAGATCTCCGTTCTCGTACCCCACGACGCCGGATGGGACAGGCTGTTCGGCTCCTGGCTGGTCCGGCTGCTGCAAAGCGGCCCGGAGACCGGCCCGCAGGGGTGGGGCTGGTCGCCCCGGGACCGGTTCATCACCGGCGGCGAACTCATGCGGGCCGTCGCCATGGACTGGCCCGGCGAGTACCCGTCGACACCGCGGAACTTCGCCACCGGCGTCCCGCGCGAACTGCTCCCCAACCCCCGATACGCCCTGCGCCGCTTCCCGGACGGCGTGCACCCCGCCGACTTCGGGGAGGCCTACGCGCAGGAGGCCGCCGCGTTCCTCGGCGAGGTGATCAGGGACAGCGCGAGTTCCCCCGAGGACCGGGAGCGCGCCGTGTCCAACATGCTGCTGCTGGGCCCGGACCGGGGTGTCGAGGCCGCCGTCGCCCTGACCGAACTGGCGGAACGATTCACGGCGGCAGGTCGCCGGACCGACGCCGTCCCCGCGTACCAAGAGGCGATCGACCTGCTCCGGCCGCTCGCCGGGCGACGGCCCGACAGCGCCCGCCAGGCACTGGGAGCCTCGCTGTACGGCCTCGCCGGCCTGCTGTGCGACGCCTACCGGTGGGCGGAGGCGCGGCCGTCCGCGGAGGAGGCGGTGGCGCTGCGCCGCCGGCTCGCCGAGACCCGGCCGGACCAGCGGCCCCGGCTGGCCGAGAGCCTGCACCTGTGGTCGCTCGTGCTGCGGGGCACCGGTCTGCACCAGCCGGCCCTGGAGGCGGCCGTCGAGGCGGCCGACCTGTTCGGCCGGCTCACCGCCGACGACCCGGACACGCACCGTGCGGCACTTGCCGTCTGCCTCAGCAGCCTCGCCAACCGCTACGGCGAGGTCGGTCTTCCCGAGCACGCCCTGACGGCCGCCGTCCAGGCGGAGGCCATCCGGCGGGCGCAGGCCCGGTCCGACCCGGAGAGCCGCGCCGACCTGGCCCGCAGTCTGCATGTGCGCTGGTACTGGGAGCGCTCGCTGCGGCACGCGGCCACGGCCCACACCACGATCACCGAGTGCGTGAGCATCCGCCGGGAACTGGCCGCACAGCGACCCGAGGTCCATCGTCCGAAGTACGCCGAGAGCCTCAACTGCCTCGCCGTCAGCCTCGCCGACCTGGGCCAGGTCGACCGCGCGCCGGTCCCCGCCCGCGAGGCCGTCTCCATCTACCGGGAACTCGTCGCCGCCGGCGCCGTCGACCTCCGCCAACCCCTCGCCCGCACCCAGCGAAACCTCGCCCTGTGGCTCGGCACTCTCGGCCGGCCCGCGGAGGCGGTGTCGGCGGCGGCCGAGGCGGTGAGCCACTACCGCGAGCTGGAGGCCGAGCAGAAGGGCCTGCACCGCGCCGACCTGGCGGACGCCCTGGAGATGTGGTCCTGGGCCCTGGACCTGCTCGGTGAGGGCAGGCCGAGGGCGATCGACGCGGCCCGCCAGGCGGTCGGGCTCTACCGCAAGCTCTTCGCCGCCGAACCGGGCAGGTACCGGCGGGCCCTGGCCCGCAGCGTCAACACCCTGTCGATCCGGCTGGACACGCACGGCCGGTCCGAGGAGGCGGCGCGGCTGCGCGCGGAGGTCCGCGACATCGTCTCCGGCGCGGTGCCTCCGTTCTGACGGCCCCTCGCCACCGGGCCGCCCCTACCGAACGGCCACTCGCTGCAACAACCCCCAGGTGAACTCGGCCACCACCTCCCGCCGTACCCCCTCCCCGTCCGGCGCCGTGAACGCCAGCCCCCACCGCGTGGGAGCCGTCCCCTCCAGCGGCCGGGCGGGCGCGAAGGCGCGGGCCGCCTCGTCGACCGTGCAGGACCAAGGGGTGAGGTCGGCGAGGGTGCGCAGGGCTGGGTGATCGGCTCCCGGGGCGCGGACGAGCCACTCGTTCCACACCGCGCCGTTCGGGGCGAGCAGCACCTCGAAGCGCAGGTCGGGCCAGAGTGGGACCGGCCACAGCCAGGCCTCGCAGTCCAGGTCGCCGACCTCGCGGGTGACGACGGACTCGGGCGCGCCCAGCACCGAGCGGTAGCGTGAGGCGGCCCCACGGGCACGATGGGGAGAGCGGACCATGGCCTGCCAGCGCTTGTTCGCCTCGCGCATGTCGGCGAGGGAGACGCCCAGTTCGCGTCGGGCCTCCTCCACCAGGTCCGGGTTGTGGTCGGCCATGCGGCGCAGCAGCACCAGCTGGAAGTCGAGCGGGGTGAACGGGCTAGCGGGGGGCTTTCCGGAGGGCATGCGTTCCATCGTCGCCGACCGGGCGGCGGCCGTCGGGCAGGAAGAGCACGGAATTGACGTAACGCGGGCCCCGGAAGGGCAGCACCCGGCGCAGCAGGCCCTGGGTGACGACGTACGAGGTCTCCGCCTGGTGGGTCTCCAGCGGGAAGCGGCTCAGGGGCACCCAGTCACGGCCGGGCAGAACCCAGCCGTCGTAGCCGAGCAGCGACAGATACGTCACCACCGGGCCGATCGGCTGGATACGGGACTCCAGCTCGACGAAGAGCGCGGGCCGGTCGCGCGCGAGGATCCCGGTCGCGCCGCGCAGCACCGCGAGCTCGCTGCCGTCCACGTCGACCTTGACGAACCCGACGTCCTTGAGGCCGAGTTCGTCGAGGGTGACCAGGCTGACCGGGAGCGCCTGGGCGTGGATGTTCCGGCGGACCAGCGAGGACACCCCGCGGTCGCCCGCGTCGTGCGGCGGCAGCCAGAGCCGGGCCGCGCCGGGGCGTTCGGCCGCCGCGGCCTGGACCACCCGGACGTTGGGCGGGGCCGTCGCCGCGAGCAGCCGGGCGAGGTGCGGGACCGGTTCCACGGTCACCACGCGGCGGGCCCGCCGCGACAGGCGACGCGTCCACGGGCCGTACCACCCGCCGACGTCCACGGCCGTCCCGCACCCGGCCGGGCACAGCTCCGCGAGCCGGGCCAGCTCGGGCTCGAAACGCGGGTACACGGCCCGGGCGAGGGCGGCGACCAGACGGGTGGGCAGCAGAGGGGCGATGTTCGCGGCCAGGGTCATGGGGCCATCCGTTTGAGGAGTTCCTCGTGTTCGTCGTCGGAGACCTGCTCGCCGGAGGCCGGCAGCAGCTGGGGGATGCCGTCGATGATCGGGTAGCGACGGTGCAGTCGTGGGTTGTACAGCGCGTCGTCCGGCAGGACCAGGTGCAGCGGGCCCTTGTCGAGGGGGCAGGCCAGTATCCGCAGGAGGGGGTCTTCGGGTTTCACGGTGGTGTCAACTCCTTGGCCGGTGAGGGATGTCGGGGAGCCGGCGCGGCGGGCCGTCGGTCGTGTCGCGGCATCGACATCAGCACGGCCAGGGCGAGCGCCGTGCCCGCCACTCGCAGCGCCAGCCGCAGCGGGTCCTGCGGCAGCGCCTCGCCGAACGACAGCGTGCCGAGCACGGCCGTGTACACGCAGGTCACCGTCGTGCACACCGGCACGATCAGCGAGGCACGGCAGCGTTGCAGCGCCGCCTGCGACATGACCAGGCCGAACGCGCCGGTGAAGAGGAGGAGGTACGGGTACGGGGAGCGGAGAAGGTCGAGCAGCGCGCCGCCGATCCCGCTCGTCGTCAGGTAGCTCGACACCCCCTTGATCGCCAGCGAGCTGACCCCGTAGAGCAGGCCCACCGCCACGCCGTACTCGACGCCCGTCGTCGGCAGCCGGTGCCGGTGGCGGGTCCTGCGTTCGGCCGAGTTGTACAGCCATACGCCCGCCGCGAGCGACGGCACGCAGACGAGGAGGACGAGGGGGTACGGCGCGGCCCGACTGACGGTCTCGGTGCCCTCCCGCAGCGACAGCACCACCATCAGCAGCGCTGCGAGGATCGCGCCGAGCGTGTACCGCTCCCGGCCGCTGGTCTCCTCGCCCAGCAGCCGCGCGGAGAGGAGCACGAGGAGGACGAGCCCCGAGACGAAGATGCCCTGTGCGGCAGCGATCGGCAGGGTGCGGTAGACGACGAGTTGGGCGCCGAACCCGGCGGCCAGGGCGAGCGAGCCGCCGATCCACAGCGGGCTGCCGAGCACCAGCCGCAGCAGCCGGGCGGGTTGCCGGATGCTCACCTGCGGGAGTGCGGTGAGCGCCCGTTTCTCCAGGACGAAACCGAGGCTGTACAAGGTGTTCGCCAGCAGCGCCGCCGCCACTCCCCACCACATGGTCTACTTCCTCCTGGCGTGCAGCAGCAGGATCGACGCGAGCGACGGCCTGGCACAGGCCAGCCGGTCCAGGGGGCGGAGGGGGCGCGGCACGCCGTGGAAGGGCGCGCCGTGCAGTCGTACGACTTCGAAGCCGGACGCGGCCACGAACTCCCGCAGTGCCCGGGCGGTGTAGAGCCGGAGGTGGCCGACGACTTCACGTCCCGGCCGGCCGTGGATCGCCCGCAGGCTGACCTCCGAGAAGACCGGCTGTACGCCGGCCGCCAGCAGGGCGCGGTTGTACCAGGCGGCCAGGTTCGGGGTGGAGAGCATGAGATGACCGCCGGGACGCAGTACGCGGCGGATCTCGTCCAGCGCGGCGTCGGGGTCGACGAGATGCTCGATCACCTCGCTGAACAGCACGGCGTCGGCGGACCCGGTCCGCAGCGGCAGCCCGCCGTCGGTGAGTTCACCGCGCACGGCGTACGGGATCCGGGTGCGGGCCCGTCGTAGCGCGTCCTGGGACCAGTCGACGCCGATGATGCGGTGGCCGGTCAGGTAGGGGGCCGCCGTGGCCGCGGCGGTGCCGTCGCCGCAGCCGATGTCGAGGACGGTGCGGGGGTCGCCGGTTGCCGGTCCCAGGGCTTCGGCGAGCATGCGGGCCTGGCGGCGGCTGCGCGGGGTGCCGGAGGCCACGGGGACGGCGGGGTTCTCGTAGAAGTCGCGCAGCTCGCGCGGCTTCACGGAGGAGGTTGTCATGGGGTCACCTCCGTGGTGTGCAGATAGTGCTCGAAGAGGTCCCGTAGATGGGCGCCGTCCCCGTGGCTGAGCAGCGCGCGCGACCAGCGCAGGGCGAGGTGCAGACGGCCCGCGGTGGAGGCGGTGGTGACGGTGAGGCCGCGGGGCATCCGGGCCGGTGCCGAGAACCACACGGCGTGCGCACGGCCGGCCTCCTCGCCGAAGTCCAGGGGGTAAGGGATACGGCCGATGTTGCTGAGGAGGGTCGTGGACGTCCAGGGCGCGGCGGCCCGGCGCAGTCCGCGGGTGAGGGCGGCGCGGACGGCGACCGGGGCCCAGGGCGCGGTCAGGAGGGAGGCGCCGTGGCCGAGCTGGGGCCGGGGGAGGGATTTTAGGGCGCGGGTGCGGGTGGCGGTGCGGTGGAGCAGGGCGGGCATGTCGCCCGGGTCGTGCGCGGCCAACTCCTCCGGCGAGAAGGGCACTTCGACCAGCCGGGTGCCGTTGCCGATGGGCATGGAGGCGTCCCTGGGGCGGTCGTCCACGGGCATGGTGATGCGCAGGGGGCGGGGGCGGGCGCCGTGCTCCCGGTTCCAGTGGGCGATGGTCAGGGCGGTGGTGACCATGAGCTGGTCGTTGACCGTGTAGGGGGAGCCCTTGGGCCGGTGGGGGAGGGGGAGCTCGGTGACGAGCATGCCGTTGCCGGGGGAGGGTTCGGGGCTGCCGGGCGCCACCCGCGCCGGGTGGGACCAGTTGGACGGGGCTTCCTCGGGGGGCGGCGGCGCTTCGGCTGCCGAGCGTACGGGCGGTGCGGCGGGGGAGTTGTCCTTGCCGCCGTACAGCTCGGCGGCGGTGGCCAGGACGCGAAGGCAGGCGGGGCCGTCGAGCGCGGTGTGGTTGATGGTGAGGAAGAGGACGGTGCCCGGTGCGGTACGGGGCTGTGGGCCGCCGTCGACTCCGCGCGGCCGTACGCCCACGGCGTCGGATGCCTCGCTCCCCTCGACCGGTCCCGCCCCCGCTCCGTCCACCGCCTCCACCCGGATCGGCGGCGACAGCGACAGGGGCGGCGCCTGCGTCAGCGCCCGGGTCCGCGCGTCCCGCAACGCGTCCCGCCCCGACGCCGGAAAGCCCACCACCTCCACGTCCGGCTCCGCCGTCAGCTCCCACTCGTACCGGCGTCGGTACCACGGCCCCGGCGCCTGACGCATCAGGATGCGCGGATGCCGCCGCAACGCCTCGGCGAAGGCGGCCCGCAGCCGCCCCGCGTCCAGCCGCCCCGGCAGATGCACCTCGATGTGCACCGTCTCCGGCTCCTCCTCCTGGAGACAGTGCCGGGCGATCTCGTCCACGACGGGAAACGGGACCCGTACGGGCGGTCGCGGCGGACCGTCGGCGCGTGCGGGCTGCTGAAGTGCGGTCATGTGGTGTCGCCCTCCCGGGAGTCCTCGGGCTCCGGCGGGCCCCCGGCCGCCGATGCGCCCTGCGCCTGAGCCGTGTCGCCGGGACGGCTCACCCGGAACCTCGGCTTCCCGCCGATGCGCGCGGTCGGCGGATCCGGGTCCGGCCCACCGGGCCCGCGAGCGGAGACGGTCGGCCCGGATTCGGACAGGGGTACGGCTCCGGTCGGCCCGGACTCGGGTCGGGGTGCGGATCTGGGCCCAGGTCCGGCCTCAGGTCCGGGTCCGGCCTCAGGTCCGGGTCCGGCCCCAGGCCCAGTTCCGGAGG
>CBFGZZ010000120.1:0-22495 GCA_965653385.1 uncultured Streptomyces sp.
AAGCTGTATCCGCGCCCGGACCGCCCCGCCGTCCTCGCTTCGTTCGCCCCGCACGTGGCCGCCTGTGCCGACGGCGACCCGGTGGCCGCGGACATCCTGCGGGCCGCCGCACGGCACATGGCCGACTCGGCGGCCGCCGTGTGCCCCGCGACCGGGGAGCCGCAAGTCGCGGTCACGGGTGGCCTGTTGAACATGGGCGAGCCTCTTGTCGTACCTTTGGGAGAGGAGTTGTCGAAGCGGATGCCGCACGCGCGGCAGGTGTCGGCTACCGGGGATCCGTTGCGGGGGTCGGTGCGGATCGCGGCCGATCTGGCGGCGGGCGGGCTCACGCTGCCGGGTGACGAGGCGATGCTCAGCGTGGTGAGGGTAAACGGGGACTGATCCACCTACGCCGCCCGGTACCGCACTGCACGTCACTCAATCAGACAAAAGCGGACGGATACCGCTCACCTGCACCCTCCCCGAACAGGGGAGCCCAGGAAGCCAGTAACATGCGTCGCCATGAGCTCCCCCACTGGGCCCGCGTCCGGCCTGCCAGTACGAATGCCGCGACCTCGTCAGCCCGGGCGGCACCGCCGACCCGAGCCCCTGGCGGCTCCCGAGGGCGCGCCCGCGCTCGTCCTCGCGGTGCCGGGCACGCCGAGCGCTGCCACCCGTGGCCTCGCCGAGGAGGTCGTGAGCATCGCCCGCTCCGAGCTCCCCGGTCTCGACGCCCGGATCGGGTACGTCGACGGGGATGACGTGGAGTTCCCCACGCTCCAGTCGGTGCTCGTGCACGCCGCCGACGAGCGCACCGCCCGCTATGAGCAGGCGATCGCCGCCGGCGTGGAGGCCAAGGAGCCCGAGGGTCCCGTCGCCGTCGTCGTGCCGCTGCTCGCGGGCCCGGACAACGCGCTGCTGCGTGTCATCCGCCAGGCCGTGATGGACAGCCGTGTCGCGGCCGATCTGACCGATGTGCTCGGCCCGCACCCGCTGCTCGCCGAGGGGCTGCACGTGCGTCTGTCGGAGGCCGGTCTGGCCCGTGCCGACCGCGCCCGGCTGTTCACCGTGGCCACGGCCGCTGACGGCATCATCCTCGCCTCCGTGGGCGGCGAGGAGGCCGTGCAGGCGGCCGGGATCACCGGCATGCTGCTCGCCGCGCGCCTGGCCGTGCCGGTGATGGCGGCGGCCCTGGACCAGGACGGCTCGATCTCGGCGGTGGCCGATCAGCTGCGTTCCTCGGGCTCGCAGCAGCTGGCGCTGGCGCCCTATCTGATAGGGCCGGAGATCGACCCGAGCCTGGTCGCGGAGGCCGCCCGGGAGGCGGGCTGCTCCGCCGCCGAGGCGCTCGGCCCGTACCCGGCGATCGGCAAGCTCGCCCTGTCGAAGTACACGACGGCGCTCGGTATCGCCCCGCAGCAGCCGCAGGGGACGCCGGTCCGCTGACCCGCGACCCGCGCCTCACAGCCGTAACGCCGAAAGGGCCCCTCCTCAGCCTCGAGCCGGGAGCGGGCCCTTTCGGCGTCCCGGAGGCCCATTCAGGCCACGTCGGCCTCCGGGCCGATGACGACGCACGACGCGGCGGGTACCTCGATCGAGCCCTCGTAGCGTGGGAGTCCCGTGCCGGGGTCCAGGGCGAACCAGGACACGTCGCCGGAGCGTTCGTTCGCGACATACAGGAAGCCGCCCGCCTCGGTGAGCGCGCGTGGCCAGTGGCCGGCGCAGGTCACCGTGCCGATCAGGCGCAGCTCCTCGCCCTCGACGGCGAAGGTCGACAGCACGTCCTCGCCGCGCGTCGCGGTCCAGACGTGGCGGCCGTCGGGCGAGGCGACGATCCCCGACGGATAGGCGTCGCCGGCCGGGGCGCCGGCCAGGACCGACACCTCCGCGAGCGGCTTCAGCGTGCCGTCGTCGGCGTCCCAGTGGCAGACGGTGACGGTGGGGGTGAGTTCGTTGACGACGTACGCGTAGGGGCGGTGGGGGTGGAAGGCCAGGTGGCGGGGCCCGGAGCCCGGCCGCAGGGCGATCTCCCGGTGAACGTCGAGGGTGCCGTCGGTCAGCGTGCACACCCGCACCGAGTCGGTGCCGAGATCGACGCTGACCGCCCAGCGGCCACTCGGGTCGGGCTGCACCTGGTGGGCGTGCGGGCCCTGCTGGCGTGGCGTGTGCGGGCCCGAGCCGCTGTGCCGGAGGACGGACGACGGGACGCCGGCCAGGGTGCCGTCGGGGCGGACGGGTACGGCGGTGACGCTGCCGGAGCCGTAGTTGGCGGCCAGGACATGGCCGGCGAACAGGCTGAGGTGCGTGGGCCCGCTGCCGCCGACCGGCACCGGCGGTCCGACCAGCTCCGGCTTGTCCCCGCTCACGCGGTACGCGGCCACCGCGCCCTCGGCCGTCTCGCTGACCGCGTACAGCGTGTCGCCGCCGGATGAAAGGGCCAGGTAGGCGGGATCGGGTACGTCCCCCGCCCCTCCCAGCACGGTCAGCGCACCGCTGCCCACGGCCACGGACGCCGCCACGACCCCGGGGCCGCCGGCCGCCGTGAACGACCCGATGTAGGCCCGCCCTCGCCGCCTGCCACCGTCTGCCACCGCTGTCCCCTTTCGGTCGGGTGCCGTTCGGGGTGACGGTAGCAGCGGATCATGATCGGTCTAGACCAAGGGGCCTAGTCGTCGCGGAGTCTTCGGGGCGCTGGATCACGCCTCGCCCGTGCGAGAGTCCCCTGCTCTGCGCAGGCGGGGCGCCGCTTCGGGACGGGGCGGGCGTGATGCCCTGGCCCGGGATCGGCGGCGCGGAGGCGTTGCCGCGTCGGCGAGTCGTGCCGCTCGGGAACCGGCGGGCCGGACGCAAACCGAGGCCCTGGGCCCGGTAGACCGACCGCCCGTCCGAGCATCACCGCCGCTGCGAACTCACCCGCGGACCACTCCCCCACGGCTCTCGCGGGCACCCCCGAGGGGCAGTCCCGACCAGCGGCGCCCCTGACATCCGCACGCAAAGGCTGGGCCAGTCCCGCGGAGAGCGCCCCCGACCGGCGCCCGAGCCGCCCGACGAGCGTCCCGGCCGGCGATCCGGGCTCCTGACCGGCAGCCTCAGGCCCCGACAAGCGGGGACCCCGACGGGGCGCGCAAAGGCTGGGCCAGTTCCGCCAGGGCGCGTTCCAGGCCGTGGAGATGAGCCAGGGCGGGGTCGGACTCCGTGGGGCGGGCGGTGGGAGCGGTGATGGCCGTGCCGTCGGTGAGGGCCTCGACCGCGGCCTCGACGCGCCAGCAGGCGGCGGCCAGGCGGGCGTCGTGGGAGGCGACGGGGTCGGCGGCGACTGCGACGAGGCCGCGGATCTCGCGGGCGCAGTCGTCGAGGAGGGCGAGGACGTGGCGGGCGCGGCGTTTGCGGGCCGGCACCGGGTGCAGGGGGTGTACGAGCGGGGCGACGGCGAGCCGTACGCGGCCGAGGAGCTGTTCCAGTTCGGCCACCCGGGAGGCCGGGTCGGCGGTCTCGTCGCCGGCGAGGCGGGCGGCGGCCTCGCCGGTGGCCGCGTGGACGCAGCGCAGGGCTCGCTGGATCCAGGCGTCGGTGACCGTGTGGGTGGTGACGGGCAGGACGAACAGGACGGCCAGCACGGCGCCGAGCGCACCGACGCCGGTCTCGGCCAGCCGCAGCGCCAGCAGGGCGGGGTCGAGGACGCCCAGCAGGCCGTAGAGGAGCTCTGCCAGGACCGTGACGCAGAGCATCATCCAGGTATAGGACACGGCGGCCGTGTAGAAGATGCCGAAGACGCAGACCGCGAGGAGCAGGGCCGTCGGCAGGCCCGCACCCTCCAGCGGGACGGCGACGAGCAGGCCCAGGCCGATGCCGATGACCGTGCCGAGGACCCGGCGGAAGCCGCGGACCAGGGTCTCGCCGCGCGAGGTGGTGTTGACGAAGATCCACCAGGTGGCGCCGACGGCCCAGTACCAGCGCTGCCCGGAGACCAGCTGGCCCACCACGAGGGCGAAGCCGGCGCCCGCGGTGGCCTGGATCGCCTGGCGGGTGGTCACGCGGGCCAGGCCGGTGCCGCCCGGCGGTGCGGGCGCGGGCGCCGGGGGCAGGCGGCGCTCGTAGCACCAGAGGCCGAAGCGGACCGCGGCCGCAGTGGCCAGGGACAGCAGTACGGCGGCGTAGAGCTCGGGCAGCTGCCCCGGGGTCGCGTGCAGGAACTGCGCCACGAAGAAGGTCATGAACGCGAACACGCCGAGGCTGTGCCCGCGCGGCCCCCAGCGGCGGGCGTACACGCCGGCGCCGACGACGGCGAGGAAGGTGAGGTCGCGGGCGACCGGGTGGTCGTGCAGCCCGGCCGCCGCCGCGAGGACGGGGATGCCGACGAGCGGCAGCAGCGCGGTGGTGACCGCCTGTCCGCGGACCGTGGCGTCGGTGACGGTGAACAGGGCGAGCAGCGCGGCGAGCCCCCCGGTGACGGCACCGACGAGGGAGTGTCCGGCCAGTCCGCAGACGACGACCGCGAGCCCGATGCCGAGGACGGCCCGCACGGCGAAGCGCAGCCGCGCCCGCCCTGGGTCCGGCGCCAGCAACACCCTCTTCAGCACTGCTTTCCGCCCCTCCACGTCGGCATTAAAAAGGCGCCGCGGGATCCGCAGCGCCATCGACGGGTTCATTGCAGCATCAAGGGGCAGGCTGGCTCAAGTGTCTCCTAGAATGCTGAGCCATTGGCACAGACATACCGGATCCCGTACGTCCATCGACGAGCCAACGGACCATGACGGACGGGGTCGGCGAACGGAGACCGGACGCATGGCCGTGGACGAGCTCGACACCCGTATCCTGCGGCTGCTGCTGGAGCAGCCGCGCACCAGCGTGCGGGAGTACGCCCGCATCCTCGGCGTCGCGCGGGGCACGCTCCAGGCGCGGCTGGACCGGCTGGAGCGGGACGGCGTGATCACCGGGACGGGGCCGACGCTCTCGGCCGCAGCCCTCGGCCACGCGGTGCTGGCGTTCGTGCACATCGAGGTCACCCAGGGGCATCTCGACGACGTGGGCGACGAGCTGGCCGCCGTGCCGGAGATCGTCGAGGCCTTCTCGATCACGGGCGGCGGGGACCTGCTGACCCGGGTGGTGGCCCGCGACAACGCCCACCTGGAGGACGTGATCCAGAAGCTGATCAGCCTGCCCGGCGTGGTCCGCACCCGCACCGAGGTGGCCCTGCGCGAGCGCGTGCCGCACCGGCTGCTGCCGCTGGTGGAGTCGATCGGGCGGGCGGCCGCCCGGAGATGACCTTTGACATCCTGGGCCCATGAGCGGACTCGGCGGCACTTCGGTCATCTTCGATCTCGACGGAACACTCGTGGACAGCGAGCCCAACTACTACGAAGCCGGCCGCCGGCTCCTCGCCGAGCACGGGATTCCCGACTTCACCTGGGCGGATCACGAGCGGTACGTCGGTATCAGCACGCTGGAGACGGTCGCGCTCTGGAAGCGGGAGTACGGCCTTCGGGCCTCCGTGGACGAACTGCTCGCCGACAAGAACCGCCGCTATCTGGACCTCGCCCGCACCGGCACGCGCGTGTACCCCGAGATGCGCGAGTTCGTGGAACTGCTGGCGGTCGAGGGCGTCCCGATGGCCGTGGCGTCCGGTTCGTCCCCGGCGGCCATCACGGCGATCCTGGCCGGCACAGGTCTGGACACCCATCTGCGTACCGTCGTCTCGGCGGACGAGGTCGAGCGCGGCAAGCCCGCTCCCGACGTCTTCCTGGAGGCGGCTCGCCGGCTGGGTGTCGCACCCGGCGACTGCGTGGTCCTGGAGGACGCGGCCCCCGGCGCCGCCGCCGCGCACGCGGCCGGAATGCGCTGCATCGCGATCCCGTACGTGACCGGCCAGGCGGACGCCCCGGAGTTCGCGACGGCGGGGCTGCTACTGCGGGGCGGGCAGGGAGAGTTCACCGCGCAGGAGGCGTACGACTGGTTGCGCGGGGCGAAGTAACGCCCGACTCGAACCAAATCCCTCCAGACCCGATGACCGTCACCCCTCCCCTCCCTATCGGCGGCGAGGCTTCCCTCGCCTGGCGCCCTTGGTGCCGCCGGAGCCGCCGCGCTGGGTGCGGGCCGTTCCCGACTGGCGCCTGGGGCTGCCGCCTCCGGCGTCCGGGCGCTTGCGTTTGGGCTGCTCGGTCGCGGCCGGGGCCTGGGAGGTGGTGCGGCCGCGCGTGCTGTTGAGCGTGCGGCCGCGGACCACGCCGATGAAGTCCTCCACCAGGTCGGTGGTCGCGTCCTGCGGCCAGGACAGGGCGACGCTCGACTGGGGGGCGTCCACGAGCGGCCGGTAGGTGAGGTCCTTGCGGTGGTGGAGACGGGCCAGCGACTGCGGTACGACGAGGAGGCCGACGTTCGCCGCGACGAGCTCGACGGCGTCCGCGGTGGTGGCGGGGCGCTCGAACGCGGGCTGTCCCGGTGGCCGCTCCCAGTCGAGGACGTCGTCGAGGGGGTGGAAGACGACCTCGTCGGCCAGGTCCTCGACGGTCACCTCGTCGACCGCCGCGATGACGTGGTCCTTGGGGACGACGACGACCGTGGCCTCGGTGTAGAGGGGGATCGCGCTGAAGACCGTACGGTCGACCGGCAGCCGTACGATCCCGGCGTCCGCGGCACCGTCACGGAGCGTGCCCGGCGCCTCGGCGGCGGTCACCTGGTGGAGGGCGAGTGGGACGTCCGGGAAGCGCTCGTTCCAGATCCGCACCCACTTCGAGGGGGTCGCTCCCGGGACGTACGCGAGCCTGAACGAGGGGGGTGCTTCCGAGCCTGTCACCTGGCCAGGTTACCGGCCGTGGTCGGCGGCGGTTCACTCAGTCGATACCCTGGGGCCCATGACGTCGCACCAAAGCACCCAGGACATGAAGCCCGCGACCGCGGCGAAGAAGCTGGGTGTGTACCTCGAAGCCACCCCCGCCGAGTTCCGGGAGGGCGTGGTCACGCGCGCCGAGCTGAACGCGCTCCAGGCCGACCCGCCGGAGTGGCTGCGCGACCTGCGACGCGACGGCCCGCACCCCCGTCCGGTGGTCGCCCAGAAGCTGGGCGTCTCCATCGCCGGGCTGGCCCGCGGCGGTGTCACCGAGCCCCTCACCACCGAGCAGATCGAGGCCCTGAAGCAGCAGCAGCCCGAGTGGCTGCAGAAGGAGCGCGCGACCCAGGCCGAGGTCCGCAAGGAGGCGGCCCGTCTCAGGCAGCGCGACGCGGACCGCACGGCCGAGGGCTCCTGACCTGCCTGTCCGCCGTCGCCGGGTGGGGCGGACCGCCGCCTGCGGCTGACCGGCTCAGCCCCCGGCGGGGCGCTCCGGCAGCGACTCCAGGAACGTTGGCGAGGGGGCGACCCCTCACACCCCGCCCCATGACGATGCCCGCAGAACGGCGCAAGATACCCGTCGAATCTGCGCGCATCCGGCAGGTGCGAGAGGTGCGGAAGAGCAGGTCGGACACGGAAATCCGAATGCGCCCGATCGCCCCGCTCTGGGACCATCCCGGCATGGTCCACCGTCTCGAACCCCTGGTCATCCGGCACGCCCTCCGCCTCCCCTCCCCCACGGGACCCGCCGGGGAAGGCGCCGTAGCGGCACGGCAGTTCGACGCCGCGCTCATGTCGGTGGGCTTCAAGCTCTCGGCGGAGCTGTTGGCCCGGCTGTCGGGGCTGTCCGAGGGCACGGTGGTGGACACGGCCGTAAGGACGCTGGACACCGTGCGCGAGATGGTCGGCGACCATGTGCGGCACAACGTGTACTTCATCGACTTCCCGGCCAATGTGCCGGACACGTACGACTTCTGGATGCGCTGCATCGCCGGGGCGCTCGCCGACGACGCGACCCGCGCGAGCACGCTGGAGCAGCTGAGCGACGGTGTCGTGAATCTGCTCACGCTGCCGTCGTACGGCCGCTACCAGCACACGTACACGGAGATGCTCGGCCACCACGACGAGCTGATCGCCGCCGCGGGCGACCGGATGACCGTGCTGCACCTCGGTGGCGACGCGGAGGCCGAAGTCACCGCCCTGTACCTGGCGTTGGCGGGCGGCGGCACGCCGCTCGGCGAGGACGACCTGCGGGATCTCGAGGTGCTCGCCGAGGTGTGCGTGGACGGGCCGCAGCCCGAGAGGATTCCGGTGCGGGAGAGCCGTGCCGTGATCAACCGGGCCCGGCTGCGGGCCGGTTCCCAGCCGCTGCTGGACACGGTGACCGATGTGCTGCGGCTGGCCTGCGCGCTGTCCGGCGGTGATGTGACGCTGGTGGAGGCGACGCGCTTTCGGGGGCTGACCCGGCCGGTGCGCCGGGCTTTGCTGGCGGGCCTCGACGCGGTGGTCGCTGCGGCCCCGGCCAAGCTCGCGGACGTCCACGCCCACCGTGAGGTTTTCAAGCGGCTCGGCGAGCGGCTGCACCCGCACGAGTATCCGCAGTGGCCGCACGCCGCCGACGTGTTCGCGGTGGCGCGGGGTGAGAAGCGGGCACGTTCCTTCGACAGTCAGGTGGAGGAGCTGCTCGGGACGGGCGACGTCATCGGCGCGGTGACCCTGCTCAAGTCGGCGCCGGGCAAGCTGTTCCGCGCGCTGGACCGGCTGCTGCGGACGGCGTCCACGCAGGAGGAGCGGGACGCGGTCGTGGCCGCCGCCGTGGAGGTCGCTCCGCGGGTCGCGGGGCGGGTCGTGCTCTCGGTGCGTGAGCATCTGCACAACCGGGCGGAGAAGTCCCGCGCGCGCCGGGTGTTCATCAACCGCCTCGGCCGGGCCTGGGTCACCGGGGACGCCCGCCCGCCTGTGCCGAAGGACGAGCGGGAGCGCCTGATCGCCGCACTCGACGCGGACCTGCGGCGGCGGCTCCCGGCCCCCGGGCATCTGCTGATCGACCCGGACGTCCTGGACGTCGCGCTGCCGCTCAGTGGCAGGGCGACCGCGGCCGGGCTCGGGGTGCTGCCGCGCGGCTCGGTCTCGCCGCTCGACGGCGAGCTGCTGCGTTTCTTCGTGTACTGGAAGCAGAAGCAGTGGACCACCGACTACGACCTGTCGGCGCTGGTGCTGGACGCCGAGTACCGGACCGTCTTCTGGCTGTCGTACACCAACCTCAGTGAGCTGGAGGGCAGCCACTCGGGCGACGTCACCGAAGCGCCGGACGGGGCCTCGGAATTCATCGACCTGCGGCTGGACGCGGTTCGCAGCACCTTCATCGTGCCGCAGGTCAACCTCTATTCCGGGGAGGGCTTCGAGGAGGTCGAGGAGTCGTTCTTCGGGTTCATGCTGCGCGACGGCGAGCAGCGGGGGCGCCCGTTCGAGCCGCGTACCGTGCGGATGAAGTCGGAGCTGCGCGGCCCCGGCCGGGTGGCGCTGCCGCTGGCGTTCCAGCGCGGGAGGGACGGGCGCTGGCGTGCCAAGTGGCTGCACCTGTACCTCAAGGGCAACCCGTCGACCAACCGGGTCGAGGGCAACCGGGTGTCGGTGGCGACGCTGCTGCGGGGCATCGTGGAGCGGGAGCAGCTGACGGTGCGCTATCTCACGGACCTGATGGACGCGACGGCGACGACCCTCTGGGACGGCGAGAAGGTCCCGGACGGCCCGGTCACGTACATCGGTCTCCAGCGGCCCGAGGGACTGCACCCGGACTCGCGGATCGTGACGCCCGAAAATATGCGCGACCTGATCCCGGAGTGACTGGTAGCGTGAGCAGTGGCGAGGCCATGAAGGGGGCTTCCTTCTCACCGCCGCGAGAGCGGCTTTCCTGAAACTAGTCCCCTCGCTCTCCTCGCCACCCCACTCTTCTCGTCGGCTCAGCTGTCGTAGTCGACCGTCAGTGTCTCCGACACCGGGTAGGACTGGCAGGTCAGCACATAGCCCGCGTCGACCTCGGCCGGTTCCAGGGCGAAGTTGCGGCGCATGTCCGCCTTGCCGTCGGTGACCAGGGCACGGCAGGTGCCGCAGACGCCGCCCTTGCAGGCGAACGGCAGGTCGGGGCGGGTCCGTTGGGCGCCGTCCAGGACGGTGCGCTCCCTCGGCAGGGCGGCCGTGGTGGAGCGGCCGTCGAGGGTGATGGTGACCTGACTGACGGGCCCCTGAGGTCCTGCCTCCTCGTGGTGCACCTCCCGGACGGGCTCGTCGTCGGCGAAGAACAGCTCCTGGTGCACCCGCTCCACCGGAACGCCGAGCCCCTCCAGCACGCCCTGCGCGTCCCGGACCATGCCGTGCGGCCCGCACAGCCACCAGTGGTCGGCGGTCGTCACGTCGACCAGCGCCTCGATGAGCGTCGCGAGCCGGTCGGCGTCGATACGGCCGGAGAGCACCTCGGCCTCGCGGGGTTCCCGGGACAGCACATGCGCGAGCTGGAACCGGGTCGGGTAGAGGTCCTTGAGATCCGCGAGCTCGTCGGCGAACATCACGGTGTCGGTACGGCGGTTGCCGTAGAAGAGGGTGACGGTCGAGCGGGCGTCGGCGGCCAGGACGGACTCGGCGATGGACATCATCGGCGTGATGCCGGAGCCGGCCGCGATCAGCACATGGTGGGCCGGGGTGCCGAGGTCGGGTGTGAAAGCACCGGTCGGAGCCATGACCTCGACGGTGTCGCCGGGGCGTACGTCATCGACGAGCCACGACGAGAACAGGCCCCCCGGCACGACCCGCACACCGATCCGCGGACTCGACCCGACCGGCGAACAGATCGAGTACGACCGCCGCTCGTCCCGCCCGTCGATCTCCCGCCGCAACGTCAACGACTGACCGGGCTCGAACGCGAACTCCTCGGCCAGCTCCGCCGGGATGTCGAAGGCGACGGCGACCGCGTCCGCGCACAAGGGCGTCACGGCGGCTACGCGCAGGAGGCGGAAGGCCGGACGGCGGCGGGCGCGCGGGCGTACCGACGCTGCCGTCTGTGCTTCCTTCAGGCCTTCCATTCAGATCTCCTTGACGTACTCGAACGGCTCGCGGCAGGCGCGGCAGCGCCACAGGGACTTGCAGGACGTGGCGGCGAAGCGGGAGGTCTCCTCGGTGCTCGCCGAGCCGCAGCGCGGGCAGGTGACCGCGTGCCGGGTGGGGGACAGTACGAGCGGGACGGGGCCGCCGTGCGGTGCGGCGGGGCCGGGCGGGGCGATGCCGTGCTCGGTGAGTTTGCGGCGGCCCGCCGGGGTGATCCAGTCACTGGTCCACGGCGGGTCGAGGACCGTGCGGATCTCCACGCGCGTGTACCCGGCGGTGCGCAGCCGGGTCGCGACGTCCGCCCGCATCTCGGCCATCGCGGGACAGCCCGAGTAGGTCGGCGTCAGGCTGGCGACCACCGTGCCGTCCCCGGTCAGTTCGACGTCGCGCAGGACGCCCAGGTCGGCCAGGGTGAGCATGGGCAGCTCGGGGTCCGGCACCTGTTCGGCGATGTGCCGGGCGCGCCGGGCGTCGAGCGAGGTGGTCACCATGTCGCCTCCGGGTGGGCGCGGGCCACGCCCTGCAACTCGGCCAGCAGCGGGGCGAGGTGCTCGGTGTGCTCGCCCTCGCGGCCGGATCCGGGCAGCGGGCGGTACACCGGCATGGGCAGTCCGGCGGCCTGGGTGACCTGACGCAGGACGGTGACGACCTCGTCCCGTACGTCGTACGCCGTGAACAACTCACCCAGGTAGGGCGCCACTTGCTCCAAGGCCTTGCGGGTGCGGCGGTGGGACTCCTCCGTGCCGTCGCCCAGCCGCACCGTCCACTCCGCCGCGTACTGCCGGTGGTAGGCCAGCTCCTTGGCGCCCTTCGCGGCGATCGCGGCCAGCACGGGATCCGGGTGGGACGCCAGCCGCTCGAAGTGGGCGAGGCGCCAGCTGGAGAGGAGCAGGAGGCGTACGACCGAGAACGCGAAGTCGCCGCCCGGGACTTCGGCCAGCCGCACGTTGCGGAAGTCGTCGGCGTCGCGGAAGTAGGCGTAGGCGTCCTCGTCCCGTCCGGTGCCGTCGGCCTGGCCGGCGCGGGAGTAGAGCAGTCGGGCCTGGCCGAGGAGGTCGAGGCCGATGTTGGCCAGCGCCACCTCCTCCTCCAGCTCGGGCGCGCGGGTGATCCACTCGGCGAGGCGCTGGGCCGAGACCAGGGCGTCGTCGGCCAACGCGACGCAGACGGCGGCCAGTTCGTCGGCGTCGACACCCTCGGGCACGGTGGTGTCCACGCCGTGCAGCGGGTCCTCGAAGCCGGTGCCGTAGGCCCAGCGGGCGTCGTCCTCGTGTCCCTCGGCGAGGGTCAGATAGACGTGGTCGTCACTCATGCCCTCTCCTTCAGATGTGCGGGACGTCGTCGGGGATGTCGTAGAACGTCGGGTGGCGGTAGACCTTGTCGGCGCTCGGCGCGAAGAACGGGTCCTTCTCGTCGCGGGTCGAGGCGGCGATGTGCTGGGAGCGCACCACCCAGATGGACACGCCTTCGTTGCGACGCGTGTACAGGTCGCGCGCGTGGGTCAGCGCCATCCGGTCGTCGGCGGCGTGCAGCGATCCCACGTGGACGTGGTTGAGCCCGCGCTTGCCGCGCACGAACACCTCGTACAGCGGCCAGTCGGCCTTGGTGGTCTCGTGGTCGCTCATGCCACCGCTCCCTTCTCCGCGCGGGCGGCCTGCTTGGCCGCGTGGGCGGTGGCCGCCTCACGCACCCAGGCGCCCTCCTCGTGGGCGCTTCTGCGCCGCCGCATCCGCTGGTCGTTGCACGGCCCGTCGCCCTTGATGACCCGCATCAGCTCGTCCCAGTCGGGGGTGCCGAAGTCGTGGTGACCGCGCTCGGCGTTCCAGCGCAGCTCGGGGTCGGGCAGGGTGACGCCGAGCTTCTCGGCCTGCGGGACGGTCATGTCGACGAAGCGCTGACGCAGTTCGTCGTTGCTGTGCCGCTTGATCTTCCAGGCCATCGACTGCGCGGAGTTGGGCGAGGAGTCGTCGGGTGGGCCGAACATCATCAGCGACGGCCACCACCAGCGGTTCACCGCGTCCTGCACCATCTCGCGCTGGGCCTCGGTGCCGCGCATCATCGTCATCAGCAGCTCGTAGCCCTGCCGCTGGTGGAAGGACTCCTCCTTGCAGATCCGCACCATCGCGCGCGCGTACGGGCCGTAGGAGCTGCGGCACAGCGGCACCTGGTTGCAGATGGCCGCGCCGTCCACGAACCAGCCGATCACGCCGACATCGGCGAAGCTCACGGTCGGGTAGTTGAAGATCGACGAGTACTTCTGACGGCCCTCGATGAGCCGGTTCGTCAGCTCCGCGCGGTCGGTGCCCAGGGTCTCCGCCGCCGAGTACAGATACAGCCCGTGTCCGGCCTCGTCCTGCACCTTCGCGAAGAGGATCGCCTTGCGCCGCAGGGAGGGCGCCTTGGTGATCCACTCCCCCTCCGGCTGCATGCCGATGATCTCCGAGTGGGCGTGCTGCGCGATCTGGCGGACCAGTGTCCTGCGGTAGCCGTCCGGCATCCAGTCCCGCGGCTCGATCCGCTGGTCACGCGCGATCGTCGCGTCGAAGTGCTCCTGGAGTCCCCCCAGTGGGGGCGCCTCGGCGGCGTGTGATGTCGTCATCGATACCAGCTTCCCCAACCGACCATTCGTTCGGTACCAGTGTGACTGGTTTCGCCTGGCGGAGCAAGACCCTGCGCCCCCACGCCGAACGGCCCAGGACACCCCCGCGGGGTACCTGGGCCGTTCGGGTCCTCCGAGCCCTCACCCTCACACGTCGGGCACCTTCAGCTTGTCCCAGCTGACCTTGCCGGGGATGCCGTCCGCGTCCTTGCCCTTGAAACCGAGCTTCTGCTGCCAGGCGGCGTAGGAGCGGCGGTCGGCCTCGGTCCACTCGGGGCTCGGGCCCTCCTCGTAGCGGCTGCATCCCTCGGCGACCAGGCGGCGGCCCATGGCCGTGATGATCGGTGACTTCCGGCCGACCTGGAAGAAGCCGCTGCCGGGGAACGGCACGTACTTCGGCTTCGGCGCCGGCTTCGGGTCGGGGGTGCTGCCGCCGCCCCCACCGCCGCCCTTCAAGCGCTGCGCTATGCGCTTGCGCATACCGTCCATCGTGAAGCCGCGCGGGTCCGTCTTGCCCGGCTGCCACTCCTTGTGGCCGATGACCGAACGCTCGCTCCAGCCGTGGTGCCGGCAGATCGCGGCGGAGACCTTCTCGATGGCCTCCTTCTGCGCCTCGGGCCAGGGGTCCTTGCCGTCGCCGAGGTTGATGCACTCGAAGCCGTAGAAGCGCGCGTTGCCGTCGGTGTCGGCCTCGTTGTCGTGCGGCAGCTTCGACTCGTTGATCACGGCGCGCAGGACGTCGCTGTCGCCGAGTCCGGCGTGGTTGGCACGGCCGTTTCCGACGAGGTGGATGTGGCCCTTCTTGTCGATGACTCCGTGGCACAGCGGGCCGGGCAGGCCGGAGTAGCCGTTGTAGCAGATGTTCACCGAGGCCTCGGTGCCCTTGGTGACGGTGTGGTGGATCATCACGCCGTTCACCGGGCCCCAGGCACCCTTGCTGTTGCGGTTGTGCGTGCGCCAGCTGCGCACCTCGTGGACCGTGAGACCCTCCGCGCGGAGGATCTCCACCATCTTGGACGCACTCAGGGGCTTGGCCATCACTCGTCTCCTTCCGCCGCCGCCTCCGCGTCCGCGGTGGTCTGCGACCTCCCGCCGGACGGGTCCTCCGCCAGCTGCTCCTCGCGGCGCGCCTGCTCCTCCGCCGCGAGCGTCGCCTCGTCGGCGGCCGGGATGCTGCTGGCCAGCGGGTTGAAGGCGAGCCGCAGGTCGACGGTGCCGCCCTCGCCCTTGACCAGGGCCAGCGGCGCGAAGCCGCGGACGATGCCGGAGGGGGCCTGGAGCAGCGGACGGCGCGCGGCGTCCGCGGGCCACTCGACCCGGCCGGTGGCGGTGCGGGCGGGGATGATCCAGTGATCGCCCGTGCGGTACGTGGCGCCCTTGGCGAAGTACACCTCGACGCCGTCCTCCAGCGGCAGCCACTCGCCCTCCGCGACGGGAATCGCGCCACCCTTCAGCGCGGTCGTACGGCCCTTGCGCTTCGGTCCGCCGTGGTGGTCCCAGCGCCGCAGGAACGGGTTGAGGTGGGGCAGCCGGCCGACGGACTGGTCGGGCTCGGCGCTGAGGCGGACGCGCCGGCCGGGCAGGTCCAGTTCCTCGACCCGGAGCAGGGGCAGGGGCTCCAGGCGGGAGGCGTACGCGGTGTCGACGAGCTCCACGTGGTCGCCGACGTCCAGGTCCAGCTTGTCGTCGTGGCCGAGGGAGGCCAACTGCACCCAGGTGCCGTCGAGTTCGTCGACCGGGAAGACCACGGAGCCGTTCTCACGGGACCACTTGAACGTGGCGTCCTTCGCCTCGCCGCCCGCGTGCACCTCGACGCGGTACAGCTGGTTCTCCGGGCCCCGGTAGCGGGCGTCCGGCTTGACCAGGCAGGGGTCCTCGTCGGCGTGGTCGGGCCGCTCGCTGCGGGCGGCCAGGCGCGCGGTGGGCGCGGACTGCTTCTGCGCCCACTTGTCGAAGGCGGCGCGGACGACCTCCTTGGACGGGTCGGTCTCCTCGATGTCCAGCGCGGCCAGCGACAGCGGCAGCACCTGCCAGACGACCTTCACGCGGGCGGCGGTGTCGGGCATCGCCGCGCCGAGCGCGACCTCGCGCAGCGCCGGGTCCTCGGCGGCGGAGACGGCGCGCTCCCAGACGTTCAGGTAGACCACGAACGGTGACGTGGCGGGCGAGGGCAGCCGGTCGCCGGGCTTCTCCGAGTCGCGGAAGCCGTCGGGCTGGTCCCAGTAGGTCCAGTGCGCGGGCGGGGCGGCGGCTTCCTCCGCCTGCTCGTCGGCGTCGTCGTCCGGGACGGGCACGCCGGGCGCCGGGCGGGTCGCGTCGAGAAGGATGCCGTCGACGTAGTAGCGGCCGCCGCGGATGTGCAGCGTGTCGATGTCGTGCTTGCCGCCCACGTAGTCGATCTTGAAGCCCGCGGCGTCACGCGGTCCGCCGTGCCGGCCGATCAGGTCTGCGGCCAGGGTGCGGGCCTGGTGGAGCTGGATCGCGGTCTGCTCGTTGATGTCGGCGTCGAGCTGAACACGCCCCTGCTGGGCGACGACCGCCGAGTAGTGCCGTTCCGGGCGGAACGTGAGGCGGGAGAGGTCAGCGTGCATGAAGGGGGTCCCCCTGGTTCAGTGAAGTGCGGGTTCGCGAAGTCGGTGGGTGCGGCTCATGTGACGAAGAAGATCCCGGCGTCCGTGCCCGCCGGCGTGTACTCCGCGAGCCGCGCCCGGAGGCCGTCCTCGCGCTGCGGCCGGTACAGGTCGTGGAAGGCGCCCATCTCGGCGCCGTCGTCGGACCCGCGCCTGATCTCCTCGGCGCACCGGTCGGCGAGCAGCCCGTACCAGGGCGTCCCGTACCGCTCGGAGGTGAACAGCGGCCGTACGCGACCGGCCTGTTCGGGTCCGGCCAGGTCGGGCTGGCAGCGGTACCGGCGCGGGGTGCGCGAGCCGGCCGGAACGTACGAGTACCGCAGGCAGCCGATACCGCGCCGGGCCACGTGCAGCCGGCCGGTGAGGACCGAGTTCTCGGCGATCTTCACGGCGTGCGTGTGGATCTCGCCGATCACGGTCGTGCGGTGCAGGTGCAGTACGGCGTGCGCGTGCCGGCAGTCCGGTGCGGACAGGGCCTCGCGGTCGTGTCCGGTGGCGTCGAGGATGCTGTCGCGCAGGTGGATGTCGAGGGGGTCCTCGCTCACCTCGTCGCCGATGACCTCGATGGTGCCGAGGATGCTGTGCTCGATCTGGAGGCACGCGGTGGTGCGTTCCAGGACGATGCTGGGCTCCTCCGGCGAGTGCGGATCGCACTCGGGCTCCAGGGACCAGCCGGGGACGAGCGTGGAGTGCCGTACGACGACCGCGCCCATGGGACCGGTGACGTTGATGCCGCGTCCGGCGACCAGCAGCCCGTCGAGGACGATGCGCGGACGCTCGTGCGGGGCGCAGTCCTCGGACACGGCACGGATGTTGAGGGCGTCGGGCCGGTTGCTGTACCAGTCGAGCAGGCGTATCACCGGCCGGGTGCCCTCGGCGGCCCGGACTTCGAGGCGGTCGCCAGGGTCGAGGTCGAAGTCCAGCTGCTCCTGGTAGGCGCCGCTGTGGGTGATCTCGATGATGCCTGCGGGGCCGGTCCGGTCGGCGCGCCGGTCGTGCTGCCAGGCCCGGTAGGCGTCCATGATCTGGCGGTACGGCTGCCCGGGCCCGACCCGGTAGACCTCGGCGTCGGGACGCGGCTCGCGGTCGAGGCGGTCGTACTCGCCGCCGCCCATGTCCGCGGCGGACGCGTAGTGGTAGTCCACCCAGACGCCCTGCCGGGGCGCCGACCGCGAGCCGAACGCGATCCGGCCGAGCTCCGGGTCGACGGCCACCTGGCCGCGCTTGGGCCGGTAGCGCCACTCGGACAGATCGGCGACCACGATGTCGGACGGCGGTACGGGCTGGTCCTCGCCGTCGCGCCGGATGACGAGGCTCTTGCCGGGGCCGTAGTAGTCGGCGAGCCGGTCGTGGAGCCGGCGGCGGGTGACGAACGCCGGGACGTTGTCGATCGTCGCGATGTGGGTGGGCGACGGCTCCGGGAACGGCTTGGTGACCAGCGGGGTGTCATTGCCGAGGATCGAGAAGGTGTAGAGGTTGCGGGCGCGGTCGATGCAGTAGGCCGGGGACTGGGTGAGCGAATGCGCCTTCAGCCGCCAGACGAACAGCGCGACGCCCGCCGGAGTCCAACCACCCTGTCGGTGCCGGGAGTTGGCGCGGCGGACGTCGACCGTACGCGCCGTCGCTCCGAAGGGGCCGCCCGCGAGGTCGAGGGCGGAGTTGTCGCGCAGGTCGACGAGCCGGCCACGCTCGCCGATGGGGGTCCCCCCGCGCGAGCGAAGCCGACCGTGGGGGAGGACGCCCGTGTCGCCGTACAGCTTCACGGGCTGGGTGTGGGAGACCTGCCGGGACAGCTCGACGGCGCGGGCGGGCCAGCCGGTGACCTGGTCGGAGAGTTCCTCCAGGAGGTGGAGGGTGCCCTTGCGGCGGCGGTTGGCGACGGTCGCGGCCACGTCGGCGCGTGGTGCCACGGCCTCGGCGAGGGCGGCGCGGCCACCGTCGTGCAGGCCGGTCGTCAGGACCCGCTCGTAGCCGGGCAGGGTGCGGTAGCCGACCAGGTCGCCCAGGTACGGCAGCACCCAGGGCGCCGCCGTCTCCACGAACAGGTCCTCGTAGCCCTGCTGGACGCCGTCGCGGACCCGGTCGAGCTGCTCGGCGATCACCGCGAGCAGCGCGCGCAGCTGTTCGCCCTCCTCGGCGTCGCGCAGCAGGTGCCAGCGGGGCAGCAGGGCGGCGAGTCCGTCCGGCTCCCTGGACGCGGTCGCCGGGGTCGCGGTGTCGAACTGGACATCCGCCGGGTTCGCAGACATCACTTGGCCTCCGTCAGGATCAGGGTGTCCGCGGCCCTCGGCGACACCAGCGCGAGCTGGGCCGGGCGGATACCGCGGAAGACGAACACCGAACGGCCCTTGGCCAGGCGCCGGGTGTCGGTGATGTCGGGGTTGAGGCGCAGGAGTTCGGCGAGCGGCACGCCGTACCTGGCGCAGATCTCGGACAGCGTCTCGCCGTTCGCGGCACGCACCGTGTGGATCTTCTCGTCGTACGTCGCCTCGCGCGCCGGGACCGACGCCCTGGGCGGGCCGGGGTCGCCGAGGATGCCGGTGAGCTCCTCGGGGGTGGCGGACGCGGGGACGCCGGTGAAGACGTCGACGTCCACGTAGTCCACACCGGGCACGGAATGGGCGGTGGCGAGGACGTCCGAGAGTCGGGCCGGGCGTCCCAACTCCCTTCCCTCGTAGCCGAGTCGGGCGAGCAGCGCCTGACGCAGCCGGGGTTCGACGAACTCCCAGGCGTGGTCCTCGGCCACCTTCACCTTGGCCGCGACGAGCAGCAGGACCAGCTCACGCACGTCCACCCGGACGGGGAGGTTGAGGTCCCCGTACTCGGTCAGCGCGCCGCGCAGGGCCCTGAGGGTGTCCGAGTCGCCGTCGATCGGCACGTCGTCCGTGCCCGCGACCGTCACGTGCAGCACCCGGCGGCGGCCGTCGAAGAGCTCGCGGGCCGCGGCCCGTCCGATGCCGGCGCGGGAGCGGGCGAAGTCCTCGTAGTCGGACGCCGAGACCAGGCGGTCGAGCGCCGACACGGCGAGCGGGACCGTACGCCGGGTCAGACCCGGGCCGTCCGCGTCCGCGCCGCCCTTCGCCGGGCGCGGGTTGGTCACCTGGGTGACGCCGAGCGGCCGGGTGAGGGGCTGGGTGATCCGGTCGGCGGCCACGTTGGCGGCCTTGCCGGTGCCGAAGCGGTACCGGGCCCGGATGTTCTCGTGGCCGGACGGCAGCCGGGCGCCGTTGACGCCGTCGCCGAAGGTCACCGTCGTACGGCCGTGGCCGTTTGAGCCGGTGATGTAGACGCGCTCGACGGGGCCGCGTCCGGCGAGGCTGTCGACCTCGTGCCACAGGACGCCGTCGACCCGGACCTCCAGCACCGGGGTGGCGCCGAGGGGATTGTCGTCGGCGAGCCAGGTGAGCGGGGACTGCCAGAGCGCGAACGTCTGGTTCACGCGGTCGGAGTCACCGCTGCCGATGGCCTCCTCGCGGCTCTCGCCGTGGGTGGCCTCGACGACGTTGCCGAGGATCCGGACCGTCTCGCGCCGGTAGCGGTGGGCGAGGTCGGCGGTCAGGGTGAGCCTGGTGTGGACGTGATCGCCGGGCAGTTGCGGGTCGACGGCCGCGTCGGCGGCGGCGACGGTGACGACCTCGGTGGCCCGCACACCCGCCGTGCCGGGGATGTCGCTGCGCTCACCGGTGACGACGAGCGTGCGGCCGGCGCGCAGCCCGTCGTACAGCCGGTTGAGTTCGATCTCGTTGCCGTGGACGTCCTCGCCGAGCGGTTCGTCGGCCAGGCGCAGGGGTTCACCGGCCGCGTGGACGGTGGTGTCCCGGATGTGCGAGAGCAGGACGTCGAACTCGTCCAGCCACGGGTCGGCGAGGGTGAGTTCGGTACCGCGTCCGGTGATGCCGTAGTTGGTGTACGCCGCCGTACGGGCCGCGACGACCTGGGTGGTGACGAAGTCGAGCTTGTCGTCACCGGGAATGCCGCCCTGGGCGCCCTTCGCGGGGCGCTGGATCGCGACCCAACTGCCCACCGTGATGCCGGTGTGGACCGTGTCCAGCTGGAGGACACGGCGGTTGAGCGGCTCCGGCTTGCTGGCGATCACGACCTCGACGTTCGGCTCGGTGGTGCCCACCGTGTACTTGAGACTCACCTCGTACTCGCCGTGGGTGAACTGCTCGCTCGCGTTCGGCCGCAGGGCGATCTGCTCGGACGTGCCGTTGTGCACGCCGACGTGGACCAGGCCCTCGTCGTCCGGCCGGGACACGAAGAACGTTCGATCGGGCAGGCCGGGATGGAGACGGGCGGTGACGCCGGGCTCCTGGGAGTCGGTGGGGCGGCGGTTGAGCCAGTTGAGGTCGCGGTCCTGGCTGGAGCGCACCGACAGCTCGACCCGGCCAGTACCGAGCGGGAAGGTCACCGGCTGGGTGATGTTCAGATTCTCGGCGCGCTGGTCGGAGCTGCTGCCCTCGACGTACTGGAACTCGGCCCGGACCGGGGTCCTGCCCGAGGTGTCGTACACGACGCGCATGCTGGCCAGCACCGCGCCGGTGAGCGGCCAGTCGGCGGTACGGATGACCCGACCGCGGTCGTCCTGGACGGGCTTGAGCGGCGCCGTGGCACCGAAGGGGGCGGCGGTGACGCGCATGGCGAGCAGTTCGCGCAGGAGCTGGGGGGTGCCGGGGGCGGCGGCTTTGCGCCATGCCGGGTAGAGGGTGCCGAGGGAGGGGTTGAGGGCGGAGAGCAAGCGGGCGGTGTCGGTGCCGGGACGCTGGTGACCCGTGCCGCGATGGGGGGCGGGCGTGGAGGCGCGTAGGGCGGGGAGGACGACGCCGAGGGCTTCGAGAGCAGCAGTGCGCGCATCGCCCCTTCTTGGGGGCGCGGGGCTGTATCGATCTGCGGCTCCGCCGCGGGGCGCGACCAGCCCCAACGGCGCCGCAGACGAACGACCACCCGTCTCATCCGTCTGCGCCGGCGCCAACTCCAAGGCACGATCGCCCAGTTCCGCCAGCACCGCCTCCAACTGCTCGAACCAAGCGGCGACGTCAGGGTAGGGCTCTGCCAGCACCTGGGCCTCACCAAGACGCGCAACCGGCTCCGCCAGCCGAGCCGCAAGCCGCTCGGGCGTCTTGACGCCGTCCAGGTCCTCCCGCAGGGGCGCCAGCACCTGGTCCTCGAAGTCCTCGATCAGCCGACTCACGGGCCGGGGGTTCGGCACCTCGGGCGTGGGCGGCTCATCCCCCGGCTCGCCCGGGGCAACCGGCGCGGCGGTCCAACGCCGCACCCCGTCCACCAACTCCTTCAACGTCGGCGGCGCCGACTTCGGCAACGAGATCGCCGTGATCTCGTCCTCCCGATCGACCCGCGCCTTGGCGACGGGCAGCAACTTCCGCTCCCCGCCCGCCTGTTCACCGAAGACGAAGAGCAACTGATCCCCGGTCTGCAGCGAGTTCGCCGTGCCCTCGACGAACAGCTCCGAGCGACGCTCCAGATCCTCCGGCGTGACAAGAGAGGGCCGCCGCCGGCGCACCTTCAGCTCGTTCCAGTCCCAGCGAGCCGTCAGATCACGGCTGGTCTCGAAGGTGAGGGACTGCTCATCCGCGGACGCGGGCACGCTGTGGCTGCGGGCTCCGCGCGCAATGGTGACCGGCAGCGACTCCGCGCGCGGGTCCCGTTCCAGCGTGTACGCCAGATGCGTGGCGGCGGCGACGCCGGGACGCGGGCGGTGGCCGACGAGACGGCCGAGCAGGACCAGGGAGCGGTGCTCGTTGGCCGTACGGATGTAGGCCTCGTCGGCGATGCGCTCGGAGTGGAAGGTGAGCAGGTCGCCGAGGACGGCGGTGGCGTCGAGCAGACCGATCGCCGGGTCGTCCGGGGTGCGCACGGTCAGCCCGTCGAGAGCCGGGTACGCGGGTGAGGCGAGGCGGTCGAGGAGGGCGGCCCGGAAGGAGCCGTACTCGCCGACGCGGTAGGCGAGGGCCGTTCGGCCGGGCGGATTGTGCACGGGGGCCGGGGCGAGTCGCTCGTCGTGGCCGCCGCGGCAGGCACCGCCGCAGGTGCAGTCGTCGATCGTCGAGTCCGTCGTCACCGGGCACCTCCCAGGGAAATCGCCAGCCGGCCGTTCTCCGGCCGGTCCGGGTCGTTGTCGCAGGTGGCGATCTCCAGCGGGCCGAGCCGCAGCACGCCGTCCTCCCTCTCTCCTCGGTCCGGCTCGAACAGCCTTTGCAGCCGGGTGACTTGGACGCTCTCCACGCCGGGCACGGCTGCCGCGACGGCGACGAGCCGGCTGAGCCGTACCGGTTCGCCGAAGGTCAGCGCGTCCGGGTGGAAGAAGCCGAGGCGGCCGCCCGGGAGGCGGCCGTTGCCCAG
>CBFGZZ010000121.1:0-22468 GCA_965653385.1 uncultured Streptomyces sp.
ACGGCTACCAGGACCAGTACGCTCCGGAAACGGAATCCGCGCAGGCCGATGACGCAAGCGAGCGCGACCGCGTAGGCTTCGACCGTCCGGAACCGGCCTCCCCCGCCGCCCACGCACTGACCGACGCCGGCCTTCCCCGCCGCGGATCCGCCGCGAGCGGCACCAACGGCGCCCGGCCGGTGCGGCAGGAGTCACCGGCCCCCACGCCGGAGAGCAACGGCGACAGCAGCTGGCGTTCGGCGAACGACGACCGCTGGCAGCAGGCCGCGCAGCTCCGGAAGCCCAAGGCGGGCGGGGTGACCTCCTCCGGCCTGCCGCGGCGGGTACCCAAGGCCAACCTGGTCGAGGGAGCCGCCGAGACCACCCCCCAGGGAGGTCCACAGATCTCCCGCGCTCCCGAGGATGTCCGGGGCAGGCTGAGCAACCTGCGCCGCGGTGTCCAGCGGGGACGCAGCGCGGGAAGTGAAACGAACGGTCAGGGCTTCGGTTCTGACAGCACCTACAACCAGGAGCGTTAGTGTGAGCCCGATGAGCCAGGCGGCACAGAACCTGAACTGGTTGATCACCAACTTCGTGGACAACACCCCCGGGGTGTCGCACACGGTGGTGGTCTCCGCCGACGGACTCCTTCTGGCGATGTCCGAAGGGTTTCCCCGCGACCGCGCCGACCAGCTCGCGGCCGTCGCCTCCGGTCTGACCTCGCTGACCGCGGGTGCCTCGCGGATCTTCGAGGGCGGCAGCGTGAACCAGACGGTTGTGGAGATGGAGCGGGGATTCCTGTTCATCATGTCCATCTCCGACGGATCGTCGCTCGCGGTTCTCGCACACCCCGAGGCGGACATCGGCCTCATCGGGTACGAGATGGCACTTCTGGTCGACCGTGCCGGTACGGTCCTGACGCCGGATCTGCGTGCGGAGCTCCAAGGGAGCCTGCTCAACTAACAGACAGTCGGTGCGTTTTGGCGTCCCGTAGCCGTAAGGTTTCGGGACGCGGCTCCACATGATGGGTGCCAGGCACAGTCGGAGGAGGAGAGAAAGTGGCAACACCCCCAGGCGGTTCATCGTCGGGTAATTGGTCGTACGGCCCTGGCCAGGGCCAGAACGACGGTTCCCAGAACCCGAACCGTTACAACTTCCCCTCCACGCCCAGCCAGCGGCAGCCGTACGCTCCGCAGGGCCCCGGGCCCTCGCCGTACGACCAGCCGCCCGCGCCGCGCATCCAGCCCGTGCAGCCGCAACGACGCGCCCCTGAGCCGGCGCCCGCCGGGGCGTCGAACAACCCCCTGGTGCGCCCGTATGCCATGACCGGCGGACGGACGCGCCCCCGCTACCAGCTCGCCATCGAGGCGCTGGTGCACACCACCGCGCAGCCGCACCAGATGCAGGGCCAGTTGCCCGAGCATCAGCGGATCTGCAACCTCTGCCGTGAGATCAAGTCGGTCGCCGAGGTCTCGGCCCTGCTGACGATCCCTCTCGGCGTGGCCAGGATCCTCGTCGCCGACTTGGCGGAGGCGGGCCTGGTCGCCATCCATCAGCCCGGCGGCGACGAGAACGCCGGCGGCCAGCCAGACGTGACACTGCTCGAAAGGGTGCTCAGTGGACTTCGCAAGCTCTAGCGGCGGTCCTTCCCGCTCCACCACGTCCGCGAAGATCGTGGTGGCGGGCGGCTTCGGCGTGGGCAAGACCACGTTCGTCGGCGCCGTCTCGGAGATCAACCCGCTGCGCACAGAGGCCGTCATGACGTCTGCTTCGGCGGGCATCGACGACCTCACCCACACCGGAGACAAGACGACCACGACGGTCGCCATGGACTTCGGCCGTATCACCCTGGACCAGGACCTGATCCTGTACCTCTTCGGTACGCCCGGCCAGGACCGCTTCTGGTTCATGTGGGACGACCTGGTGCGCGGTGCGATCGGCGCGATCGTCCTCGTGGACACGAGGCGCCTTGCCGACTGCTTCCCGGCGGTCGACTACTTCGAGAACTCGGGGCTTCCGTTTGTGATCGCCCTCAACGGGTTCGACGGGAACCAGCCGTACAACCCTGACGAGGTCCGTGAGGCCCTGCAGATCGGGCCTGACACGCCGATCATCACGACGGACGCGCGGCATCGGGCCGATGCGAAGTCGGCGCTGATCACGCTGGTCGAGCATGCTCTGATGGCTCGTCTGCGGTAAGTGGTTCTTGCGGCTACTGGGCTGCCTCGGACGGTTGTTGGCCGTCTGCGGCAGCCCAGTGGCTTGTCGCGCAGTTCCCCGCGCCCCTGGAAGTGGGACCAGTCGCCCAGCCTCCTAGGGGCGCGGGGAACTGCGCGACCGGCCCACGACTACCCTCAGCCGCCCACGAAGAGGCACCCCCCGAGCTCCCATGCGCCACATGCCAACGGCCCCGCCCTCCCTACGGGAGAACGGGGCCGCTCAAGCGCCGCAGGCTACCGCCAGCTGTGCGGCGCCCGGAAGCCGCCCTCGCGCTCCAGGCGGCGCCAGCCGGCCCTGGGGCGGCCGCGGTGGGCCGGGGCGGAGTCGGACGGCTGGGCGGCGGCGCGGGCCAGGAGGATGGCCGTGATGGCGGCGACTTCCTCGGGCTCGGCGTGGCCCTTCTCGACGCGGATGTCAGGGGAGTTCATAGGTCACAGTCTCCGTGAGAGAGGTTTCCGCGGGGGTACCGCGAAGGATCCGCTGGGTTACTGCGGGGGGTTGCCGTGCTTGCGGGACGGCAGGTCGGCGTGCTTGGACTGGAGCATCGCCAGGGACCTGGCGAGCACCTCGCGGGTCTCGGCGGGGTCGATCACGTCGTCCACCAGGCCACGCTCGGCCGCGTAGTAGGGGTGCATGAGCTCGGACTTGTACTCCTTGACCATGCGCGCCCGCATGGCCTCGGGGTCCTCGGCCTCGGCGATCTGCCGGCGGAAGATGACGTTGGCGGCACCCTCCGCGCCCATCACGGCGATCTCGTTCGTCGGCCAGGCGAAGGTGAGGTCGGCGCCGATGGACTGGCTGTCCATGACGATGTACGCACCTCCGTACGCCTTGCGAAGGATCAGCGAGATCCTCGGCACGGTCGCGTTGCAGTAGGCGTACAGGAGCTTCGCGCCGTGCCGGATGATTCCGCCGTGCTCCTGGTCGACGCCGGGAAGGAACCCGGGGACGTCCAGGAAAGTGACGATCGGGATGTTAAAAGCGTCACACATCTGGACAAAGCGCGCAGCTTTTTCCGATGCCTCGATGTCCAGGACGCCTGCGAGGACCTGCGGCTGGTTGGCGATGATGCCGACGACCTGGCCGTCGATCCGGGCGAGCGCGCAGATGATGTTCCGCGCCCAGCGCTCGTGGACCTCCAGGTACTCGCCGTCGTCGACGATCTCCTCGATGACCTTGGCCATGTCGTACGGCCGGTTGCCGTCCGCCGGGACCAGGTCGAGCAGGACGTCCGAGCGGCGGTCGGCGGCGTCGCTGGCCTCCACCCGGGGCGGGTTCTCGCGGTTGTTCTGCGGGAGGAGCGAGAGGAGGTAGCGGACCTCCGCGATGCACGTCTCCTCGTCGTCGTACGCGAAGTGGCAGACGCCGGAGGTCTCGGCGTGCACGTCCGCGCCGCCGAGGCCGTTCTGGGTGATCTCCTCGCCCGTCACGGCCTTGACCACGTCGGGGCCGGTGATGAACATCTGGGACGTCTCGCGGACCATGAACACGAAGTCCGTCAGGGCGGGGCTGTACGCAGCGCCGCCCGCGCACGGGCCGAGCATCACGCTGATCTGCGGGATGACGCCGGACGCCCTGGTGTTGCGCTGGAAGATGCCGCCGTAGCCGGCGAGCGCCGAGACGCCCTCCTGGATACGGGCGCCGGCGCCGTCGTTCAGGGAGACCAGCGGGGCACCGGCCGCGATGGCCATGTCCATGATCTTGTGGATCTTCGTGGCGTGGGCCTCGCCCAGCGCGCCGCCGAAGATCCGGAAGTCGTGGGCGTAGACGAAGACCGTGCGGCCCTCCACCGTGCCCCAGCCGGTGATGACACCGTCGGTGTACGGCTTCTTGGCCTCCAGGCCGAAGCCCTGGGCCCGGTGCCGGCGCAGCTGCTCGACCTCCTGGAAGGAGCCCGGGTCCAGGAGCAGCTCGATGCGCTCCCGGGCGGTCAGCTTGCCCTTGGCGTGCTGCGCCGTGGTCGCCTTCTCGCTCGGGCCGGCCAGCGCCTGAGCACGGATCTCGTGCAGCTCGGCCGTCCGCCCGCGGGCGTCGATCGGCTCACCCGGTGCCTCATCCAAAACGGTCATGTAGCGACCTTACGAAGGACACCAAGGAAAGCGAGCCGTTGACTCCGTACAGTCCTCGGCCCCTTTTCCTGGTACCCCTGAACAGAACCATCGGGGCGTGCAGCCTTTCCGACTGCTCAGAGGGCGTCCGTGTTGTGGGGGTCGCACAAAGGTGTCAGCTGAGAAGCACCTCACATCGATGGGTGGCACATACCATCCCCGGAGTGACACGGAGGCGCAGTCGGCGGCCGGTCGAGAGGATTTCGACCGGGTCGTCCGCGCGCAGGACGCGGCGTACGGGGTGGTCCCAGGTGATCTCCAGCGGCTCGCCCGTGCGCGGTGGCTCGCTGACGCAGAGCGTAGCGGTACGGCCCCGGCGGCGGAGCAGCACACTCGCCCCGGCGGACGCGGTGAGCGGACCGGCCGTGCCCGGCTGCCAGAAGTTGGCGGCCGTCAGCCCCAGGGACGGGACGCGCACCGCCTGGCGCGTGCTGTCGTTGGCCAGGACCGACAGCCAGTGGCGGCCCTGCGCGGCCCGGACGGCGACCTCTCGGCGGCGGGCGCCGGGCATGAGCAGGTAGACGTAGGTCGCGTCCGTCGGGTCGGTGCCGTGGTCCAGCCAGAGGGTCTGCCAGCGGCGGGTGCGGGCCTCCGTCGTGCTGGTGGTGTTGATGTCGGCCCAGGCGCCGGTGCGGTCCTCGCGCAGGGTGCGCAGATCGCCGTACGGCACCACCCAGCCGCCGTGGCCCTCCAGGTGCGCCCAGCCCGCGCCGCGTACGAAGGCCTGTGTGCCACCCTCCCCCAGGTTCCGGTTGTCGACGATCGTCTCGACGGGGACGCCGTCGGCACAGCTGATCCCGGCGCCGAGGCAGATCACGGCGTCGTCGACGCAGAACCACGACTTACGGGCTCGGAGCGTCGACCCGAGGCCCTTCAGGTGCTGTCCGATCGCCGCGTACACGCCGTCGGTCGTGCCGCCGACCCAGCGCACGTCGGGCTTGGGCTCGCCCCATTCACCGCCGGCCTTGTCGGGGAGGCGGAGCGTGGAGACGGTCGTGCCCGGGAGGCGGTACCAGTCGACGGTCGGCCAGTACCAGTCGGTGTACTGGTCACCGAGGCCGTCGGCCCACCAGGAGAGCATTCCGGCGCCGGTGTGCCAGCCGCGCGGGTTCTCGCCGTTGCCGCACTCGTAGTGGGCGATGCGGTCGCTGGCCATGGCGATGTTCGCGACGAAGCGCGGGCGGCGGTGGACGGCTCGGTCCATGGCCGCGAAGAGGTGGTGGCCGGTCGGTTCGGGGGCCGCGGGGACCGGCGACTCGGCGACGGCGTGCAGGCGGGCCAGGTCGGCGACGCCGAACTGAGGCGCCGTCAAGATCGGGGTGACCGTGTCCCGTTCGATCCATCCCTTGATACGGCCGTACCAGCGCTCGCGTTCCGCCGCGCTCGCGCCGCCCGCGAGCAGGGCCATGGCGGCGATGACGCCCTGGCCGTGGAAGTGGTCGCTGCGCATGACGTGGCGCTCGTCGCTCTTGAGGTAACCCCGGCTGATGGCACGGCCGTTGACGCTGTCCATCATCAACCCGTCGTGGATGAGCGGGGCGTAGGCGTGCTCGACGCTGTCGAGGATGATCTGCCGGGCGGGGTCGGTCACCTCCCAGTCGGATCCGGCGAGCAGGGCGAAGAGGCGGCCGAGGCCGTCGAGGAGGACCTGGCCGTAGGTGCCGGAGTAGGCGACCCAGGTGTGCTGGACGAACGAGCCGTCGGCGTAGAGGCCGTCGCCCTCGGTGACGTACGGGAAGACCGGGGAGAGCGCGTCCCGGGCGAGGGCGATCTTCGCCGGGGCGCGGCCGAGGATGCCGCGCAGGGTGACGCTGCGGCAGAGGTCGACGCGGTTGGCGCCGGTGGAGGTGCCGGAGTAGTCGGTGAGCATCGCGTCCGGTACGAAGTGGTCGACGGCCGCGCAGGCGGCGGCGACCTGCTCCTCGGTGAGCTGGTCGTACAGGGCGGCCGTGATGTCCATCAGCAGGCGCGGGCTGCCGATCTGCCATTCCCACCAGTTGCCGTAGCGGGTGGTGGCGGGGTTGTAGACCGTGGCGGAGAGGTGGTCGAGGCCGCGCAGGACGTCGGCGAGGAGGGCCTGGTCGGCGGTGGAGCCGGTGCCCTGCTGGACATAGGCCTGGGTCATCGTCCACAGGCGGCCGTAGCTCTGGGTGATGCCGGCGGGCGGGTCGTAGGCGTGACCGGGCCAGAGCGAGGTGGGGGTGGGCGCCATGGTGGCCCGGAAGCCGCGGGCGAGGGTGCCGGTTTCGGCGAGGCGGGCGGCGTACGGCTCGGCGGCGGGGTCGTAGCCGGTGCCGAGGGCGATGTCGAGCCAGCGGAGGCGGAGGGCGTCGTAGGCGTCGGCCGGGGCCGCGCGGGCGGCGGGGGCGGTGGTGGCCAGGAGTGCCGCCGCGAGGAGGACGGCTCGGCGGGTGGGTCTCGTGAGGCCTGTGCGCTGAGAGGTCATGCCATGGGCGTCTACCACCTCACCGTAATCACGCCAACACTTTGCGGATGATGTTGAATCCCGAACGGAATAGGTCTACGGTCGGTCGCGTTGATGTAGTTAAAGATTCAACATCACCCCATCTTCCGAGGGAGCACGTCATGACGAACGCCGACCTGACCGCCCTGACCGGCGACTACACGATCGACACCGCCCACTCCACGATCGGCTTCACCGTCCGCCACGCCATGGTCACCAACGTCAAGGGCAAGTTCCTCGACTTCAGCGGCTCGCTGCACCTGGACGGCGGCGACCCGTCCGCTTCCACGGCGTCCATCGACGTCAAGATGGACAGCATCGACACCGGCTCCGCCGACCGCGACGGCCATCTGAAGAGCGCGGACTTCTTCAAGATCGAGGAGTTCCCGACGATGACCTTCCGCTCCACCTCGGCGGAGGCTCTCGGCGACGACGACTACCGCATCACCGGCGACCTGACGATCCTCGGCACCACCAAGCCGCTCACCATCGACCTCGAGTTCAACGGCGCCGCGAAGGACCCCTTCGGCAACGAGCGCGTCGGCTTCGAGGGCAAGGCGGAGATCAAGCGATCCGAGTGGGGCCTGACCTGGAACGCGGCGCTGGAGACCGGCGGTGTGCTGATCTCCGACAAGATCAAGCTGAACTTCGACATCTCGGCGATCCGGAACGCGTGACGTTTCCTCTCAGGGCGCCGGTGAGCGATGGGCTCACCGGCGCTTCGCCAACTCCCGCAGGATCGCCGCGACTTGAGCATTCCGGCTGCGCGGGGTCCGAGCCCGTAGCAGGCCGAGCATGACCTGGTAGCGGTCGGTGCGGCCCAGCCGCTGGAACACCGCCCGGGCCTCGGGGTTCTCCTCCAGGGCGGCGGTCAGCTCGGCCGGGACGCGCGCGTTGCTCTGCGACTCGTACGCGGCCTGCCATCGCCCGTCGGCCTTGGCGGCGTCCACTTCGGCGACGCCGCGGGGGTGCATCCGCCCCTCGGCGGACAGTTCCGCCACCCGCCGTACGTTGACCATCGACCAGAGGCTGCCGGGCCGGCGCGGGGTGATCCGCTGTGCGTAGTACGACGCGTCGATCCCCTTGCGCTGTCCCGTGATCCAGCCGTGGCACAGGGCCACGTCGTTGACCTCGGCGGCGCTGACCGAGGGGATGCCGGTGCCCTTCTTGGCGACCTTGACCCAGAGCCCGGGGTGCGGGGCGGGGTGCTCGGTCAGCCACGCGTCGAGGGCGGCGGCGGAGTCGAACGGGAGGGGCGCTTCGGCGTCGGAGGGGGTCATACGGGCACGTTAGGCGGGGAAGAGGTCAGATCCCGGCCTATAGGTCCAGCCTTCAGTCGAGGAGCGCTTCCGCTTGTGCGCGGGCGTGGGCGATGGGGTCCGGGAAGACGTTCAGGCCGTGGGCGACCAGGGCGCCCTCGTGCAGGAGCATGAGCGTGCGGCCCAGCCGGTCCGCGTGCTCCGGGGAATCCGGTTCGGCGTCCCGGGCGAGGCCCGTGAACAGGGCGAGCATCCACTCCTTCTGGCCGGTGATGACCGAGTGGGCCGGGTGGGCCGGGTCGCTGATCTCGGCGTGCGCGTTGACCATGCTGCACCCCTTCGGGCCCTGCTCGGACGACCATGCCCGTGAGGCGTCGAACACGGCCAGGATGCGGGCCCGGGGCGTCGCGTGCGCCGCGTCGAGGTGGTCGTCGACGTACTGCGCGAGGAAGGCCCGCCAGCGTTCGTCGCGGCCCGCCAGGTACTCCACGACGATCCGCTCCTTGGAGCCGAAGCGGTCGTAGAGCGTCTTCTTGGTGACCCCCGCCTCCGCGGCGATGAGGTCCACCCCGACGGCATGGATGCCGCGCTCGTAGAACAGCCGCTCGGCGGCTTCCAGGACCCGCCTCGCGGCAGGCGTCATCGTGGCTCGCCGCGGCTGCTCCGCGCGGTCCGTTCCCTTGCTCGCACCACTGCCCATGCCCAAAAGTATACCGATCTGTATAGTGGGAGTCCGGAGCCAGGTATACCGATCTGTCTAGTGGGTGGGTGATCCCCGTGGTCCCGGCGAACGTTCTGCTCTCGATCGCCTTCGTACTCTGCTGGAGCTCGGGGTTCATCGGGGCCAAGCTCGGCGCGGGGAGCGCGGCGGCGGTCACGGTCCTGATGTGGCGGTTTCTGCCGCTCGCCGCGATCCTGATCGTCGTCGCCGCCACGGTGGGGCGCGCGTCCTGGCGGGACCTCACGGCGCGGGCCGCCGCGCGGCAGGCCACGATCGGCGTGCTGTCACAGAGCGGCTATCTGCTCACCGTGTACTACGCCATCCAGCTCGGCGTCTCCAGCGGCACCACGGCCCTGATCGACGGGGTCCAGCCGCTCGTCGCCGGCGCGCTGGCGGGGCCGCTGCTGCGGCAGTACGTCTCACGCCGGCAGTGGCTCGGGCTGTGCCTGGGGGTGAGCGGCGTCGCCATCGTCACCCTGGCCGACGCCGCGGCCGCGACCGGGGTCGCCCCCTGGGCCTATCTCGTGCCGCTCCTCGGCATGCTGTCGCTGGTTGCGGCCACGTTCCTGGAGAGCCGCTCCCCCGCGCCGGTCGCTCCCGGGGTGGCGATGACCGTCCACTGCGCCACCAGCGCCGTGCTGTTCACCACGCTCGCCGTGAGCACGGGAGCGGCCGCGCCGCCCGCCGAGGCCGGCTTCTGGGTCGCGATCGGCTGGCTCGTCGCCCTGTCCACCTTCGGCGGCTACGGGCTGTACTGGATCATCCTGCGCCGCTCCGGAGTCACCCAGGTCAACGCGCTGATGTTCCTGATGGCTCCGGTCACGGCGGTCTGGGGCGCGCTCATGTTCGGCGAGCCGTTCGGCGTACAGACGGCGCTTGGCCTCGGCGTCGGCCTGGCCGCGGTGGTGGTCGTGCATCGTGAGCGCGGGGGCAGGGGTGAGCGCGGAGGCGGTACGTCGCGCGTGCGTTCCGTACGTCGCCACCGGCAGGCAAAGGCCTGCGACTCCCGTCCCCAGACAGGGCCCGGACCCCGTACAGCCCCTGTCCGGAACGGGCCTGGCCGGATTTGGGCCCTTGTCCGGAGGCTCACAGGATCCACAATGGCCAGCAAACAGAATTTGACCGGCGCATGCCATAAGTAGGGGCTTCGGTCGCTACCGTCACCCGGCTCCCCCCGCGGCCCCATGCATGACATGCCCCTGACATCTCAGCGCTCTCCACGTTCGTATGTCCAACCCCCCACGGAAGGCATCACGTTGAAGAAGCTCCTCACCGCGCTCAAGAGATGCGCGGCCCTCGCCGCCGCCGCTCTCGCGATCGTCAGCCTTCAGCCCGTCTCGGCCGCGCACGCCGCGGATTCCCGTGTCGTCGGCGGAACCCGTGCCACGCAGGGCGAGTTCCCGTTCATGGTCCGGCTCTCCATGGGCTGTGGCGGCGCGCTCTACACCCAGCAGATCGTGCTCACCGCCGCGCACTGTGTGGGTTCGACCGGCCCCAACACCGGCATCACGGCCACCGCCGGCGTCGTGGACCTCCAGTCCACCAGCGGCCGGGTCCAGGCCCGCTCCACGTACGTGTACCGGGCCCCCGGCTACAACGGCACCGGCAAGGACTGGGCCCTCATCAAGCTCGCCCAGCCGATCAACCTGCCGACGCTGAAGATCGCCACCACGACGCAGTACAACACCGGCACCTTCACCGTCGCCGGCTGGGGCGCGGCCCGTGAGGGCGGTGCCCAGCAGCGGTACATGCTCAAGGCCAACGTGCCGTTCGTCAGCGACGCCCAGTGCCGTTCCTACAGCGGCTACAGCGGACTCGTCGCGAGCGAGGAGATCTGCGCCGGCTTCCCGTCCGGCGGCGTGGACACCTGCCAGGGTGACTCCGGCGGCCCGATGTTCCGCCGGGACGCCACCAACGCCTGGATCCAGGTCGGCATCGTCAGCTGGGGCATAGGCTGCGCCCGGCCGAACGCGCCCGGCGTCTACACCGAGGTCTCGACGTTCGCCTCCGCCATCGCGTCGGCCGCGTCCTCTCTGTGACCTGACCTCCGCCGCGGGACCGCGGGCCCGGTGTCCCAGGACGCCGGGCCCGCGCCGTGTGCTCGGGCGCCCGTCAGCCGCAGAGGTCAGAAGTCCTAGCGGTCAGAAGCCCCCGCCGTCGAAGCCTCCGCCACCGAAGTCGCCTCCGCCGAACCCGTTCCCGAAGTCCCCGGTGTCGAAGTCCGCCCCCGACACGTCGCCGCCCTCGTAACCGCCGTCGCCGTAGCCGTAGCCCGCGCCGTAGTCGGCCGCGTAGGCGGGGCCGGCCATCATGCTGCCCAGCATCGTGCCGATGAGGAGGCCGGGGAGGATGCCGCCGCCGAAGTAGCCGCCCGCCCAGGGGCCGTAGGCCGGTCCGGCGTCCCAGTACGGGCGGCGGCCGTACTCCGTGTCGACCTCGCGGATCACGGGGTCGCGGCCCTCGGACAGCCGGGTGCGGTCGGCCGCGCAGACCGGGACCTCGCGGGCGGTGCCGCCGGGCGGCGTCCAGGTCTCGTCGGCCACCGCGGTGCCGTGCCGGGGGTCGAAGAAGCACGGCGGGCGGCGCTCTGGAAGGGGCCGGCCCTCCCGGCGGGCGGCGAGCTGGGCGAGGGAGAAGCGGCCGTCCGCCAGGGCCTGGGTGACGGCCTTGACCTCCTCCGGCCTGCGCGCGGAGTCCATGAGCCGTTTCGCCTGGTCATAGGCGTCCAGAGCGTGCTCGTAATCCTCGCGCATCGCGTCGTCGGCCTCGGGCGCGGCCGGGTGGAAGTCCAGGCGGTCCAGTTCCTCGCCGAAGGCGGTGATGTCCTCGTCGACCACGACCCGCAGCTTCGCCAGTGCCGCCTGCCGCTCCGCCTCGTGGCGGCGCCGGTTGCGCTTCACCAGCGCGTAGGCGCCCGCGCCGCCCGCCACCAGCACCGCGCCGGCCGCGATCAGTCCGCTGACGTCCACGCCGTCGCCGCCTGATCCCTCGCTCCAGCTCGCGGGTGCCGTGCCGCCCACGTTGCGCAGCGCCGCGTCGACGAAGTCGTTGAGCTGGGCCTTGGGGTCGCCGGCGCTCTGCACCGAGGTGACCAGGTTGTCCACCGCCTGCCGGGACATCACGGAGGCGTCGGCCGCCGCGTCGAAGCGATCGTCCACGCGGACGCCGTAAAGGCCCGTGACACCGGTCTCCGTACGGAGGTTCAGCAGGAGGTTCTCGGTCGGCTGGTCGGCCGGGAGGACGGCGACGAAGACGGGCTTGTCGGCATCCTTGATCTTGTCGGCGAGCGCTTCGGCGTCAGCCGACGACAGCTGGCCGGAGGCGGCGGGGTCCACGTAGACGGGTTCCTCGCGCAGCGCCTCGGCGACCTTCGAGAGGTCCGTGGCCGCATGGGCGCCGGGCGCGCCGGCCGTGAGCACCGCGACCGTCGCGGCGACCGGCACGATCAGCAAGCTCATGAGGCCCCGGAAGAGCGGAGTCCTCATACTTCGAAGCTACCTGATGAGCCGGGAAAAGGCGGCGGCCGCAGTGGCCGGAATCCTCCGGGCCGGCTCAGGCGTACGGCTCGCCGACGCCCAGCAGGTTGCCCTCGCTGTCATGGAACCAGGCGGCCCGTTCGCCCCGGAAGCCCTTGGTCGGGTAGTGGCCCTCGACGTCGGCGATGCCGTTCGTGGTGTGGAAGCCGGGGACGTCGACCTCCTCGAATCGCACCCCGCGCCGCCTGAGTTCCGTCACCACCGCCTCGACGTCCTCGACCTGCCAGCCCATCTGGGTGAAGGTGCCGGGCGACGTTCCGGTCGACCGGTACACGGCGAACTCCGTGCCGCCGCAGCGGTACAGCAGCCCGCCGGGCCGTTCGTCGACCGGTTCCAGCCCCAGTTTCTCGGAGTAGAAGCGCCGGGCCCGCTCCAGGTCCTGGGCGGGCAGGCGGGTCGCCACCTGCCCCCGGGCGAGGAAGTGTCGGGAGTCCGCGTCCTTGTCGTCCATGGCTCAACTGTGCCGTGGACGCCCGGCCCGGGGGTGGGGGCGAGGTCCGTTCGGCCTACTCGGCCGGCTCGACGCCGGCCCGCAGCAGCCCGTAGGTGTAGGCGTCCTCCAGGGCCTGCCACGAAGCCGCGATCACGTTCTCCGCGACGCCGACCGTCGACCACTCCCCTGAGCCGTCCGACGTCGAGATCAAAACCCGGGTCGTGGACTGGGTGCCGTGGACGCCCTCCAGGATGCGGACCTTGTAGTCGACGAGGTCGAGCTTGGCCAGCTGGGGGTAGATCTTCTCCAGGGCCACCCGCAGGGCGCGGTCGAGGGCGTTGACCGGGCCGTTGCCCTCTGCCGTGGCGACGATGCGCTCGCCCTTGGCGAAGAGCTTGACGGTGGCCTCGTTGGCGTGGGTGCCGTCGGGGCGGTCCTCGACGATGGCGCGCCAGGACTCGACGTCGAAGTACTTGAGGGACTTGCCCTCCACTTCCGCCCTCAACAGCAGCTCGAAGCTCGCGTCGGCCGCCTCGTAGGTGTAGCCCTTGAGTTCGCGTTCCTTGACGCGCTCGACGACCCGGCCGACCAGTTCGCGGTCGCCGCCCAGGTCGATGCCGAGTTCCTTGCCCTTGAGCTCGATGGAGGCGCGGCCCGCCATGTCGGAGACCAGCATGCGCATGGTGTTGCCGACCAGCTCGGGGTCGATGTGCTGGTACAGGTCCGGGTCGACCTTGATCGCGGAGGCGTGCAGACCGGCCTTGTGGGCGAAGGCCGACACGCCGACGTACGGCTGGTGGGTGGAGGGGGTGAGGTTGACGACCTCGGCGATGGCATGGCTGATGCGGGTCATCTCGCGGAGGTGGCCGTCGGGGAGGACCTTCTTGCCGTACTTCAGCTCCAGGGCCGCCACGACCGGGAAGAGGTTGGCGTTGCCCACGCGCTCGCCGTAGCCGTTGGCCGTGCACTGGACGTGGGTCGCGCCCGCGTCGACGGCGGCGAGGGTGTTGGCGACCGCGCAGCCGGTGTCGTCCTGGGCGTGGATGCCGAGGCGGGCGCCCGTGTCCGCGAGGACGGTCGCCACGACCGCCTGGACCTGGGCGGGGAGCATGCCGCCGTTGGTGTCGCAGAGGATGACGACATCCGCGCCGGCCTGCGACGCCGTGCGGACCACCGATTTCGCGTACTCGGGGTTGGCGCGGTAGCCGTCGAAGAAGTGCTCGCAGTCGACGAAGACCCGGCGGCCCTGGGAGCGCAGGTGAGCGACCGTGTCCTCGATCATGGCCAGGTTCTCGTCGAGGGTGGTGCGCAGGGCCAGTTCGACGTGCCGGTCGTGGGACTTCGCGACCAGCGTGATCACCGGGGCGCCGGACTCCAGCAGCGCCTTGACCTGGGGATCTTCGGAGGCCTTGGCGCCCGCGCGGCGGGTGGAGCCGAAGGCGACCAGCTGGGCGTGCCGGAAGTCGATCTCCTGCTGGGCGCGCGCGAAGAACTCGGTGTCCCTCGGGTTGGCACCGGGCCAGCCGCCCTCGATGAAGCCCACGCCGAACTCGTCCAGGTGCCGGGCGATGGCCAGCTTGTCCGCGACGGTGAGGTTGATGCCCTCCCGCTGCGCGCCGTCGCGCAGGGTGGTGTCGAACACGTGGAACGAATCGTCGAGCTCGCTGGTTGCGGTCATGGTGTCAAGGCTCCTGCTGTTGGATCCCGTCGGATCACGGTCGTTACCGGAATGACCGGCTCCACCGTCCCCAATGTTCCCTCGCGCTTTACTCCCGGCTGAAGGTGGGCCAGAAAAGCGAAAAACCCCTCGCGGGTGCGAGAGGTCTGCGCGCGGGTCGAGGACGACGGTGTCCGCCCGTACCTGGTCGTACGTGGCGGTCACTGCGGACCGGCGCGCCTGCTGCCAATAATCATGGCGAACGAGAGCACGGGGGCAGTCTGGCACACACCGCCCCCGGGCTCACCGTCCGTCTCAGGATGCGAGCACTGCGTTGATCACCGCCGACGGTGGACGAATCCGTCGTAGTGGCCGTTGGTGTCGTCCGGGACCAGCTGGGCCGAGTGGCTGCCGAGGCCGATCCGTCCGCCGGTGCCCACCTCGTAGAGCGTCACGTACTCGTCGGTGACCGGTCCACCGCTGACGGACGTGCTGATCAGACGGGTCTCGCCGGTGCGCAGATCGCGGAGGTAGACGTTGTCCGGCCCGTACTGTCCGTCGGCCAGGCGCGGTTGCGCCTCGTAGGCCAGGTGGCGGCCGTCCGGGCTGAGCCGAGGGTTGTCCGGCAGTCGTTCGCCGTCGGGGCCGGGGACGATGCGCCGGGTCACGTCCGCGCGCAGGTCGCGGACGTAGAGGTCGGTGCTGTCGCCGGGGGCGTCGTCCGGGAGCAGGTCGTCGCCGTCGTACTTGAACGCGACCGTCCTGCCGTCCGCCGAGAGGGAGACCGGCATCGCGTAGCGCCGGGCCGGAGTGCCGTCGGCCTTGACGTTGACCTGTTCCTCGGTGCCGGTGCGGCGGTCGTGCACCCAGGTGACGCCGTCCCCGCTGCGCGGCACCAGCTGGGTGTACGCCACATAGCGGCCGTCGGCGCTGATGTCCTCCAGGAGCGCGGGGTTGGTCGGGCGGTCGCCGTTGCTGATCCGCCGAGTGGTGCCGGTGCGCCGGTCGAAGTCGTACACGGCACCGAAGAGGTCGCGTGCGCCGGGCTCCATGCGGTCGGCCTTGGCGTTGAAGACGATGTGGCGGGCGTCCGCGGACAAGTGGGCGCCCGCCGCGAAGGCCGAGCCCCCGTCGTGGGCGACGCTGATCCGCTCCGTCCTTCCGGTGCGGCGGTCGTGCAGGTAGATGTCCTCGGCCGCGTCGTTCGTGGGCGGCTGGTCCCAGTGGACCAGGTTGCGGGCGTTGGAGCGGAACAGGACGTAGCGGCCGTCGGCGCTGATGGCGGCCAGGGTGGAGGGCTTGTCCGCCGGTGTGCCGTCCGACGCCACGCTGACCCGTTCCACCGTCCCCTTGCGCAGGTCGCGCACGAAGACGTCCGCGTGGCCGCCTGTGTCGCCCGGCACCAGGTTGGTCGCGTAGGCCGTGAAGGCCGCGAACCGGCCGTCCGCGCTGAACTGCGGGCCGTACGAGTCGCCGTCGCCCTGTTCGCCCGTCGCCGAGAGCGTGATCCGCTCGGTGCCCCGCGGCGGTGCCGGTGCCGCCGAGGTGGCCGTCAGGGCGACCATCGCCCCGGCGAGGACGGCGACGGACATGCCGCGCATGGTTCTGAACACGATCTCCCCCGTGGTTCGAAGTGGTCGCCCGCTGTTCCCGCTCACCGCAGGTGCCGTACGAAGACGTCGGTGCCGTCATTGGTGTCGCCGGCCGGGATCAGGGTCGGGTCGGTGGACTGGAAGAGGATGCGGCGGGCTCCGTCGGCGATGCGTCCCGGAGGGACGTCGGCGGTGGCGGTGCCACCGGCGGTGTCCGGGGTGACCAGGGTGGTGGTGCCCTTGCGCAGGTCCCGCAGGTAGACGGGCCACTCCTTGCCGTAGCGGCTGCCGGGCTCCGCGATCTCCGACATGAAGGTGACGTACCGGCCGTCGGCGCTGACCGCGGGGTTGCGGGTGTAGACCTCGCCGGGGCCGCCCTGGGTGCCGTGAACGCGCTGGTTGGCGCCGGTGGCGAGGTCGTGCACGAAGACGTTCCAGCTGACGTCGTTGTCGTCGGGCACCAGGTGGGTGTCCCGGGACTCGAAGACGACCGTACGGCCGTTGCCGCTGATGGACGGCCTCAGGGACTCCTTCTCGGTCCGGGAGCCGTCGTAGGAGCGGTCGACCTGGGTGCGCTCGCCCTTGGCGCGGTCGTACATCCAGATGTCGCCCCAGTCGTCGCCGCGCGGGCCGTTGGCGTAGCTGTACTGGTAGACGACGCGGCGCCCGTCGTCGCTGACCGTCGGGTCGTAGGCGTTGCGGGGCTCCCAGCCGGGCTTGGGGTGGCTGACGCGCTCGGTGGTACCGGCGACGCGGTCGCGCAGGAAGACGACGCTGGTGCCGCCGTCGGCCTCGCGGAGGGTGTAGACCGCGTAGCGGCCGTCGGGGCTCACGGAGACCTCGGCGGGCTGCCCGGTGAAGCCGTCCGGGACCTCGATGCCGAAGCCGACCCGCTCGCCCGTGTCGCGGTTGTGGATCCAGACCTCCGCGGACGTCGGGCCGTACTCGGTGTAGACGTAGCGCCCGTCGTTCAGGACCGCCACGAGGCCTCCGAAGCCCGCGAAGCGGAGCTTGCCGGTGTGCGGGTCGCGCAGGTACATGCCGCCGTGCGGCATGTTCGGGTCGAGGTCCTCGGCGTCCGATGTCAGCGCGATGTGGCGCCCGTTACGGCTGATGACGGCTGTGCGCGAGACTCCGTTGCCCGCCTTTCCCTCGGGTGTGACGCTGATCGGCTCGGTGCGCGGGGCGCCGGGTGCGGCGTCCGCCGCCGGGACGGCGAGTGCCGCCGTGGCGACGGCCGCCAGGGCAGCGGCGGCCAGGCGCTTCTTGCTGTGCATGGTTGTTCCCCCGTGGTTGGTCGCTGTCATTGCACTGTCCGCAGGAAGACGTCGTACACGCCGTTCGTGTCTCCGGGGACGACGTCCGTGTCCTGCGTGGAGTAGACGACGGAGCGGCCCCTGTCGGAGACCGATCCGTCGATGGCGCTGCCGTGTCCGACGAGGACCTGGCGTCCGCCGTGGAGGTTGCGCAGCCACAGGTTCGACTGCGCGTCCCGGAGGAGGATCCGGCGCCCGTCGGGGCTGACGGCCCGCACGTCGACGCCGGGGAAGTGCTGGACACGGCCGGTGCGCAGGTCCCGTACGTACGAACCGTCCGCCGAGTCCATGACCAGGACGCGGCCGTCGGCGCTCAGCTGGACCACGGTCGAGAACGTGCCGTCGTCGGCCTCGGTCCGGGTTCCGGTGGTGCGGTCGGCCACCCACACGTCCCCGCCGCCCTCGTCCTCGTAGGCGACATAGCGGCCGTCGCCGCTGATCGACGCGTCGTCCATGTCCCGGCTCTCGTCGTCCTGCGGGCCGGCGCTGACGGTCTCGCGGGTGCCGGTGACCCGGTCGTAGAGGTCGATGCGGTTCGGGTACTGCGGGTGTCCGGACCAGGTGTAGACGACGTAGCGGCCGTCCGCGCTGATGTCCGGGGCGGACGCGCTGTCCTGGGCGTCGCCCCCGGCCCGGATCCGCGTACCGGTGCTCAGGTCCATCAGGAAGACGTTCATCTTGCGGACGCCCCAGTCGGTGTACGTGGCCCATCGGCCGTCGGAGCTGAGGCGGGGTGTGCTGAGCGCGGCCTCGATCTTGGCGAGGTGGCCGGTTCTCAGGTCACGGATGTAGGAGTAGGTGCCCGGGTGGGTGATGCCCTCGGGCACGAGATTGGTCGCCGAGGAACGGAACGACACGAAACGGCCGTTCGGCGTGGTGTGGGCGGCGCTGGAGGCGGCGTCGCCCTGGGTGCCGTCGGCTGCGGTGCTGACCCGCTCGACGTGCGGTGCGGGCGGCGCGGCGGACGCGGTCGTGCCGGTGAGCGCGAGCAGCAGCGCCGCCGCCAAGGAGCCTCCGGACACACGTGCGGCTCTGGACATGTTCCCCCCTGTGGTCCCCGTGGACGCCTTCCCCCGGCCCCCTTCCCTTCGGCTCACTCGCCGCCGGGGGCGCCTATCGAGGCAAACGCACCACGCGTGACAGGGTCAATCCGACGTATTGCGTACAACCTGGACGTGAGCTCAGGAGTCCGCGAGGAGGCTGTCGTCGAGGAACTCCCTTACGTGGCCGAGAACTTGTGCCCGGTCCGTGCCGCGCAGGCCGATCGCCACATGGATGGAGAACCCGTCGAGCAGCGCCCGCAGCCGGGCGGCGAAACGGTCCGGGTCCACCGCCCGGAACTCCCCGCGCGAGACGCCCTCCGCGACCAGCGCCACCAGGTCGCGGTGCCAGGCGCCCTCGATCGCGGCCTGCCGGTCGCGGGCGTCGTCGTCGGCGTTCTGCGAACGGTTCCAGACCTCCAGCCACAGCGTCCAGTGCGGGTCGCGGTGCCCCTCGGGGACGTACAGGTCGACGTACGCCTCGACCCGTTCGCGGACCGTGGCGGACGCCCGCGTCAGCAGCCGGCCGCGCTCGGCGCCGAGCCGGCCCTCGCTCCACTCCAGGGTGCGCAGCAGCAACTCGTCCTTGGAGTGGAAGTAGTAGAGGAGGTGGCCGCTGCTCATGCCGACCTCGCGGCCGAGCGCGGCCATGGTCAGCTTCTCCAGGCCGCGTTCGGCGATCATCTCCATGGCGGCGGCGAGGACGTCCTCGCGTGGTGGCGCGGGAGTGCGGCGGCGGGCGGGCGTCACGCTGCGGCCTCCAGGTGGACGGCGTCCGGGACGAGCCTGGTCTGGTAGCCGCCCCAGCAGTCGGAGCCGTGGACGGCGACCGCGGCCCCGCAGGCGCAGACCCGGTTGACCCCGTGGAAGGGATTCGAGCCGCAGCAGCCCTCCAGCCGGGAGGTGTCGGCGTGCAGGCCCAGGTCGACCACGTCGAGCGGGTGCAGGACATACGTCCCGCGCGGTCCGTCGGAGACCAGGAATCCGCGTTCGTCGGACATCCACATGCCGCCGGGGACGACCCCGTCGTACTCCTCCTCGTCGGCGTCCGTCGGCACGAACGGCGCCCCGAACGGCAGGGGATCGACGACGTACGCCCCGCGCGGGACAAGCGACGGACCGTGCCGTCGGCCGTCCGGCCCCGGGAGGCCGTCCCAGCCCGGGTACTCGGGCATCTCGTCGAGCCGCCGGACCGGCTCGGTCAGCCGTGTTCCGCAGGTGGCGCAGAGCAGTACGTTCACCCGTACGTTCTACCTGACGACCCTCCTCGGCTGCTGCTGGGTGATGCAGTGGATACCGCCCCCGCCCGCGAAGATCGTCCGCGCGTCGACGAGCGTCACCGTCCGCTCCGGGAACAGCCGGCGGAAGATGCCGGCCGCGATCTCGTCGCGCGGGTCGTCGAAGCCGCACAGGACGACGCCGCCGTTGCAGAGGTAGTGGTTGATGTAGGAGTAGTCGGCCCAGTGGCCGTCCGCCTCCAGGACGGTGGGCGCCGGGATCTCGACGACCTCCAGGCTGCGGCCCCGCGCGTCCGTCTGCGCCCGCAGCAGCCCTACGACCTCCTTGGTCACCTCGTGGTCGGGGTGCGCGGAGTCCGGCTGCACATGGGCGACGACCACTCCGGGACGGGCGAACGCGGCGACGATGTCGACATGGCCGAGGGTCCCGAAGCCGTAGGGCGGGTAGTCGCCGGTCAGGCCGCGGGGCAGCCAGATCGCCTTGCGGGTGCCGAGCATGCCGTGGATCTCGGCCTCGACCTCCTCGCGCGTCCAGTGCGGGTTGCGCTCGGGGCCGAGCTGGACCGTCTCCGTCAGCAGCACCGTCCCGTCGCCGTCCACATGGATCGCACCGCCCTCGTTGACGAGCTTCGAGGCGTACGTCCTCGTCGAGCCCGCCAGGTCGGACACATGGGCGGCGATCTTCGCGTCGTGCTCCCAACGGGCCCAGTCCTGGGCGCCCCAGCCGTTGAACGTCCAGTCGACGGCGGCGAGTCCGCCTTTGCCGTCGGTCAGGAAGGTCGGACCGATGTCCCGCATCCACGCGTCGTCGAGGTCCCGCTCGACCGTCTCGACACCGTCGCCGAGCAGGGCGCGGGCCTCGGCCGACTGACCGGGTCCGCACACCACCGTCACCGGCTCGAAGCGGCGCACGGCACGGGCGACGGACGCCCAGGCGGTGCGGGCGCCGGCCAGGTCTTCCGGGTCCTCGAAGGTCACGTTCGGCCCCGGCCAGGCCATCCAGGTGCGTTCGTGCGGGGCCCACTCGGCGGGCATGCGGAAGCCGTCGGCGGCTGCGGGCATGAGTGATCCTTAGAGGAAGTAGAGGCGGTTGAGGGAGACGGACTCGGCCGGCTCGGAGCGCAGCGGCTCGCCGTCGAGGGTGACCAGACCGGTGCGCTGGTCGACGTCGACGGCTCCGGTACGGGAGTTCAGGCGCAGGTCGGCCGGTCCGATGCCACGGGTGCCCCGGACGGCTACCCGCCTTCTGCGCGTGGGCATGGTGTCGTTGCCCTGGTCGGCGGCGGCCCGGGCGACGAAGGCGACCGAGATGTCGGCGGGGGTGGCCCCGTAGGCCCCGAACTGCGGTCCCAGGACGAGGGGTTCGCAGGTGTCGGTCGCGGCGCCCGGATCGCCGACCACGCCGTACGCCGGGAAGCCGGACTTCAGCACCAGCTGCGGCTTCGCGCCGAAGTACTCCGGCCGCCACAGCACGATGTCGGCGAGCTTGCCGACCTCGATCGAGCCGACCTCGTGGGAGAGTCCGTGGGCGATGGCGGGGTTGATGGTCAGCTTGGCCATGTAGCGCAGGACGCGTTCGTTGTCGTGGCCGTCGTCCGGGGCGCCGAACTCGGCCTTCATCTTCCCGGCCATCGCGAAGGTACGGCGGACCGTCTCGCCGGCCCGGCCCATGCCCTGCGCGTCGGACGAGGTGATGCCGATCGCGCCCAGGTCGTGCAGCACGTCCTCGGCGCCCATGGTCCCGGCGCGGATGCGGTCGCGGGCCATGGCGGCGTCGCCGGGCAGGTCGGTCTTGAGGTCGTGGACGGAGACGATCATCCCGTAGTGCTCGGCGACCGCGTCCCGGCCGAAGGGCAGGGTGGGGTTGGTGGAGGAGCCGATGACGTTGGGGACGCCGGCCATCTTCAGGACGTTCGGGACGTGTCCGCCGCCGCAGCCCTCGATGTGGAAGGCGTGGATGGTGCGGCCCTCCAGTACCCGCAGGGTGTCCTCGACCGACAGGCACTCGTTCAACCCGTCGCTGTGCAGGGCGACTTGGACGTCGTGTTCCTCGGCGACACGAAGGGCCGTGTCCAGGGCGCGCGTGTGGGCGCCCATGTCCTCGTGGACCTTGAACCCGCAGGCGCCGCCCTCGGCGAGGGCCTCGACGAGGGGTGCGGAGCTGGACGACGAACCCCGGCCCAGGAAGCCGATGTTGACCGGCCAGGCGTCGAAGGCGTTGAAGGCGTGCCTGAGCGCCCACGGCGAGTTGACGCCGACGCCCCACACCGGCCCGAACTCCTGCCCGATGATCGTGGTCACGCCGGACGCGAGCGAGGCCTCCATGACGCGCGGCGACAGCAGATGGACATGGGTGTCGACGGCTCCGGCGGTGGCGATGAGCCCTTCACCGGACACGATGGACGTACCCGTGCCGACCACGACGTCGACCCCGTCCAGGGTGTCGGGGTTCCCGGCCCGCCCGATCGAGCAGATCCGGCCCTCCCGGATCCCGATGGAGACCTTCCGGATGCCGAGCGCCGCGTCGATCACGACGACATTGCTGATGACGACGTCACAGGTCTCCCGGACGGCGGCGGCCTTGAGGTGCAGTCCGTCCCGGGCGGTCTTGCCGAACCCGGCGAGGAACTCGTCGCCGTACTTCTGGGAGTCCGACTCGACGCGGATCGTCAGCCCGGAGTCGCCGAGGCGTATGCGGTCGCCGGCGCGGGGGCCGTGGGTGGCGGCGTACTCGTACGGGGTGAGGCGGCGTGCCTGCGCGGGGTGGCCTCCGGGACGGCTCATCGCTCGACCTCCTGTTCCTGATCGGGTGTTCGCGTGACGCCGAGGTAGCCGCAGGCGGCGGCGCGGCGCAGTGCCTCCTCGCGGGCGCCGGGCGCGTCCAGCGCCCCGTCGACGAGCCCCG
>CBFGZZ010000122.1:0-22468 GCA_965653385.1 uncultured Streptomyces sp.
GGCCAGCACGCGCGCGTGGTCGGCGGGGTCGACGGCCTGGGCGAGATAGCGCCAGCCGGGCAGCGCCGGGATGCCCTGCTCGCCGAGGAACTCCACGGTGGCCAGCACGTCCGGGCCGGGCGGCAGCAGCCCGCCGTCACCGAGCGCGCCCAGGATGCGGGAGTCGTCGGCAGCCGCCGTGCGCAGTTCGAAGAGCTGCCGCTCGGCGGCGGATACGGCGTCGTCGAGCAGTTCGCGCAGCTCGTCGGCGAACCGGTCCAGGTCCTCCGGCGTCAGACCGCCTTCGGCGGCGGCACCAGAGGCGGCGTCCTGCGCGTCGTCGCGCGCGGTCGAGGCCCCCTTGCCGTCGTCCCCACTGCGCGGAGCGGGCACGGCTCCGCGCCGCCCGCCGGAATCGCCGGGCTCCCCGAACTCGCCGGTCAGACCGATCAGTTCGGCCAGCCGCTCCTCCGCCGCCAGCCCCTCGGCGAGCCGGCGCTCGGCGTCGTAGGCGCGCTCCGCGGCGGTCGCCGCGTCCGCCGCGCGGGCAGCCGTCAGCTCCGCGCGGGACTCGGTCGAGGCCGCCTCACGCGCGTGCTCCGAGGCGCGCCTCGATGCCTCGCGGGCGGTGTCCCAGGCGGCGACGGCCGACTTCTCGGCGTCGCTCGCCGCGAGGGCCGCGCGGGCCGGGTCGGCGTCGGGCGCGCTGTCGTCGAGCCAGCCCGCGCGCACGGCCTCGGCGGTCTCCTGCTCGACCTCGGACAGCCGCTGCTTCAGATGGCCGACCTCGCTGCGGGCCCGCTGCGCCTCGGTGGCGGCGGCGGTGGAGTCCCGGTACGCGCAGTCGCTGACCTCCTGAAGGGCGGCGGACCGCTCCTCCTCCTCGTTGGCGAGGGCCTCGGCGCCCTGCGCGGCAGATTGCAGGGCCCGTACGAGATCGACGGCGGCCTTGGCGCGGGCGGCCAGTGCGGGCGCCGCGTCCCGCTCTGCCTCCTGGATCGCGGCCGCGACGCGCGCGACGCGGTCGGCGGCGGCGCGGTGCCGCAAGGCGGTCTCGGCCGCCTGCCAGGCGGAGTGCAGGGTCCGCGCCTCGGCGAGCTCACGCTTCTGCGCGGCCGCCGTCTTCTCGGCTGCCGCGAGCGCCAACGAGGCGTGTCGGTAAGCGAGTTCGGCGGCGATCAGCGCGCTGCGTTCCCGCGCCGCCTCCGAGTGGGTGACGGCGTACGCGGCGGCGGTGACCCGCTGGGCGAGGTCGCCCGCCCGGACGCGTTCCTGAACTCCGCGCGCGGACAGCCGCCGGGCGAGGGTCCGGGTCCGGCGCTCGGCTCCGGTGTGGATGTCACGCGCGCGTGAGCGGGTCTCGGCGGCCTCGACGATGCGTCCGAGCAGGTCGACGGACCCGGCGGTGAAGTCCCGTTCGGCGATCAGCTCGGCACGCCGGCCCAGCTTGTTGCCGAAGCCGCTGACCAGGTCGGCGAGGCCGTCGGTGTCGCGGGTGTCGGTCACGGCCCGCAGCAGCAGGTCGGTGAAGTCGGAGTCCTTCTTGACCGCGAAGAGGCCTGCGGCCTCACCCTCGTCGGCGTTCATCTCCCGCTGGTAGCGGAAGAGTTCGGGGTCGAGGCCGAGATCGCCGAGGTGCTCGATCCAGCGGTCGTGGATCTCCTCCCAGTGCACCTCCAGATGCGGATAGGCCTTGCCCGCCTCGGTGATGGCGTCCCGGAACCCCTTCATGGTGCGCCGGCGGCCCTGCGCGCCCGACTGGCCCTCGACGGGCGGCCGTACGGCGGTGGACTCGGCAACGGGCAGGTTGTCCAGGCTCAGTCCGGGGCCCGGCCGGAAGGAGTACCAGGCCTCGGCGAACTTGCGCGGGTCGTTGGAGACCTGGCGCCCCCGCCACTCGCTGACCTTGCCGACGACGACGCACTCGCCGGTGAGCGTGTGCTGCCACTCCAGCGCGACATGACCGCAGTCGTCGGCGAGCAGGAACTTGCGCAGCACTCCGGAGCTGGCGCCGCCGAGGGTGTTGCGGTGGCCCGGCAGCATCACGGAGAAGATCAGCTTGAGCAGGACCGACTTGCCACCGCCGTTCTCAAGGAAGAGCACCCCGGCGGGAGCGGGCCGGCGCGGCGGCCCGACGGGCTCCTCCTCGAAGAACTCCGCCTGTGTGGGCGCGGGGTCGGGCACGGGCTCGCCGACACCGCGCAGGTCCAGCACGGTGTCGGCGTAGCGCGCACCGGCCGGCCCGATGGAGTAGAGGCGGACCCGGGACAGCTCGTACATGGCGGACTCTCGTAAGTCTTCGGCTAGGTCTTGGGCGGATCAGGGACGTTCGGGGATTCAGGTGGAAGGGACTCGGGTGGAGGAATTCAGGCGCCGAGGACTCAGGCGGAGTGGAACGGCAGCCCGGCGTCGGCCACCAGGTCCAGGTCGTCCGTGTCCTCGGCGGCCAGCAGCGTCGGTGTGCCGTCCGTGACCGGGACCACGCCCAGCTCCAGCAGTTCGGCCATGGCGGCGGCGCCCGCCATGTCACGCACCTGGAGCTGGTAGCGCGCCGTGGTGCGGTAGGTGCCGCCGTTGTCGTCACCGGTGCGCTGCAGGAAGCCGGAGTCGGTGAGGAAGGCGGCCGCCTTGCCGACGATGCCGGTGGTCGAACCAGCGAGTCTGCGCGCGTCCTTGGTGGCGCCGGTGGCGCTGCGTCTCACCCAGATCCGCCAGGCGGCCTCCAGTCCGGGCGCGTCCGTCGCCGGGTCGGTGTTCTCGCCCTGTTCGTCGGCGCGTTCCTCCAGCCGCCGGCACGCCTGCCGTACGAAGGCGTCGACGCCGTTGACCGTCACGCGCCCGATGTAGCCGTCGTCGGCGAGGTCCTCGGGCCGGGGGAACGCCATCGCGGCGATGGCGAGATGGGCCAGGCCGTGCAGGAACCGGTCGCTGCCGTCGGCGGAGGTACGACGCGCGTAGTCGCCCATCCGGACGGCGAACACGGAGTCCTCGGCGGCCGTCACGGCCATCCCCGCGCGAGGGGACACCTCCAGCACGACGAGTCCCAGCCCGGCGGCGACGGCGTCCGCGAGCCGTGCGAACGGCGGGTCCTCCCGGTAGCGCCGCAGCAGTTCCGCGTACTCCTGGTCGCGTGCGGGTTGCAGCTTCGGCTGGAGGCCGAAGGCGACCAGCCGGGCCGCGTCGGCCGCGTCGGCGGGGGTGACGGCGGCGGTCGCCGACGGGGCCGGGGCCTCGGTGTCACTCCATTCGACGTGCTCGCTCACGGTCGGTGCTCCTTGCTGCGCTGTCGCTCACTCATGCTGCTTCCGTCCTGTCCGCCGCCATCCCGGCCGCGTCCAGCAGGGCCGTCCCGACGATGAGGTCGGCTCCGCCGAACTCGGGATCGTCCAGCTCGGTCCCGTCGTCCACGGCGAAGAGCAGCTTCTGCTCGCCCTGCCGGTAGGCCGTGCCGACCGGCGGGCTGGCCGCGTGAACGGCCAGCAGTGCGACGAGGTACGGCAGATCGGGGTCCTGCCGGCGCGCCTGGGCCAGCAGCCCGGAGAGTCTGCGCGGCGCGTCGGCCGGCAGGTCCAGCAGCTCCGTCGCCGCGGCCAACTGCTCCTCGCTGAACCGGCTGTCGTCCGGCGTCGCGATGAGGTCGGGCTCGGGCATCTCGGCGCCCAGGTGCTCCCGCTCCACGGGCGGCGTCAGCAGTATGTCGACGAGATCGCCCACCCGCACCGACACCGGCGTGCGCAACCCGGTCCCGCGCGCGAAGAAGGCGTCCGTGACCTTGACGGACTGCTCCAGGGGCAATGGCAGGACGGGGGCCACGAGATGGCCGTACAGGTCGATCCCCGACGTCGTCATCGGCGTCGCGAAGGCCTGTCGGTCCTGTTCGGCGCGGAACAGCGGTCCGGCCTCCAGCAACCGTGACTGCAGCTGCGTGTGGCGTCGGATGCAGTCCTTGACGATGTCGACCAGCTCGGCGGCGCGCCGCTTGTGCTCCGGGTCCTCGGTCTCGTCGCGGGCCTTGCGGATGTTGGTGAGGATCGCGTTCTCGTGGCGGTACCGGTCGGCGACGTGGTCGAGGGCCTCGGCGATCATGTCCGGCACGGCGTTCAGCCAGTCGACCGCGCGGACGTTGCGGCGGGTCGCGTCCAGGGCCCTGCGGAGGGTCTCGGAGTACTGCACGGTCCGGTACCGGGCCTGCTCGGCGGCCAGCTGCGCGTCGGCCAGGCGGCCGCGGTTGATCAGCACCTCCAGCTTGACCTCGGCGGCGATCTGGGCGCTGGTGACGTCGGTGTCGAGGGCGCCGACCAGGACGTTGACCGCCTCGTCCGTCGTGCGGAGGTACACGGTGCCGCCGGGCCCCGGCACCTCCTCGATCAGCTTGAAGTCGTAGTCCCGGCGGACATAGCTGCCATCCGGCGCGAAGGTGCCGTACACGGCACGGAAGCCGCGGTCCACGCTGCCGACGTTGATCAGGTTCTCCAGGACCCAGCGGGCCACCCGCTCGTGCTCGGCGACCGGGCGCCGCGGGGCCTGGGCGGCGATGCGCGGGATGAGCCGGGCGACGATCTGGTCGTGGTCGGCGCCCGTGTCGAAGTCCATGTTCAGTGTGACCAGGTCGATGGCGGCGAGGGCCACCTCGGCCATGCCGTACACGGAGTACTCACCGGCGAGGTTGGCCTTGCGGGCGTCGAGGTCGTGCAGCGGCGCGGTGCACGCGAGCGCGCGCAGCCGCCGCGCCAGGCCCTCGTCGGCGGCCGGGCCCGGAGCCGGGCGCGGCCCCGCGCTGAGCTGGGGCGGAACACGGTCCGTCGGTGCAGGCGAAGTCACGGTGCACAGACTAGGTCCTGGGTCTGACATCGACCCAAACGACGGCCTCCGCCGAGGGAGCCGCGGTCGCGGGTCCCCCGGCTACGGGGCGCTCACCCGTCGCCGGTAGACCTCCACCACTCGCTCCAGCGAATCGTCGAGGTACACCGCGAGCAGCTGCTCGGCCTCGCTCCTGTCCCCGGCCTCCAGGGCCCGCAGGATCTCCCGGTTGCGCGCGAGGTACGGCTCGTGCAGCCGACGCGGATCGTCCACCACGTGGAAGGCCAGGCGCAGCTCCGCGAAGACGCTGCGCATCAGCTCGTCCGTGCGGGCGCTCCCGGCGAGGGCGACCAGTTCCCGGTGGAAGTGGATATTGGCCGTACCCACACCTTTCCAGTCATCCTCGGCGGACGCCCGGCGGCCTTCCCCGACGGCCGCCGCGAGCCCGTCCAGACCGTACGGCGGCGCGCCGAGGCCCCGTACGACGGCGCATTCGACGAGGCGTCGGGTGCGGTAGATGTCCTCGACGTCCTCGACGGCGAGGACCCGTACGAACACGCCCCGGTTCAGCTCGTGCACCAGCAGCCGTTCATGGGTGAGCAGCCGGAACGCCTCGCGCAGTGTGTTGCGGGACACACCGAGCGCCCCTCCGATGCTGTCCTCCGACAGCCGGGTGCCGGGTGGGAAGAACCCTTCGGCGATACGGCTCCTGAGGATGTCCGAGACCCGTTCCGCGGTGCTCGTGCGGCCCAGGAGGGCACGGTCGTCGGCCAGTCCGCCCAGCTGCTCTGCCATGCCCGGAATTCAACCGCAGACACGAGAACGAAACAACGGGGGTATTGAAGGATCGTTCAACGATCCTCTACCTTGCTGCTCACCGTTCAGCTCAGTCCCGCACCCTCCGTCCCTCTCTGCGAGGTGCCCATGAGCACGACCCCTCCACCGCAGGCCCTGACCGACACCCACTCCACCACCGACGAACGCGCCGACGACGACGGCGCGTTCGCCTGGCTGCGCGCCCTGGGTCCGCGTGGCCGCCGCGCCTTCGCGGGCGCGTTCGGCGGCTATGCCCTGGATTCATACGACTACTTCACGCTGCCGCTCAGCATGGTCGCGCTCGCCGCGTACTTCGGCCTGGACAGCGGCCAGACCGGCCTGTTCACCACGGTCACGCTGGTGGTCTCGGCGGTCGGCGGCGCCCTCGCGGGCGTACTGGCCGACCGGATCGGCCGGGTCAGGGCGCTGATGATCACGGTGATCACCTACGCGGTCTTCACCGTCGCCTGCGGCTTCGCGCCCAACTACGAGACGCTGCTGGTCTTCCGCGCCCTCCAGGGCCTCGGCTTCGGCGGCGAGTGGGCGGTCGGCGCGATCCTGGTCGCCGAGTACGCGAGCGCCAAGCACCGGGGCCGCACTCTCGGCGCGATCCAGAGCTCCTGGGCCGTCGGCTGGGCGCTGGCCGCGATCATGTACACGCTGGTCTTCTCGCTCGCCGACGACGACCTGGCCTGGCGCGTGATGTTCTGGACCGGCGCGCTGCCCGCCCTGCTGGTCATCTGGATGCGGCGCCGGGTGCACGACGCGCCGGAGGCGGTGGCCGTACGCGAACAGAGTTCCGAGAAGGGCTCGTTCACCGCCATCTTCAAGCCCGGCCTGCTGCGGACGACGGTCTTCGCCGTGCTGCTCTCCACCGGCGTCCAGGGCGGCTACTACACCCTGGCCACCTGGGTGCCGACGTATCTGAAGACCGAGCGCGACCTGTCGGTCGTCGGCACCGGCGGCTATCTGACGTTCCTGATCTCGGGTGCCTTCATCGGCTATCTGACCGGTGGTTACCTCACCGACCGACTGGGCCGCCGGCGCAACATCTGGCTCTTCGCGCTGCTCTCGGCCGTCTGCATCCTGGCGTACGCGAACATCCCGGACGGCGCCAACACCCTGCTCCTGGTGCTCGGTTTCCCGCTCGGGTTCTGCATGTCGGCGATCTTCAGCGGCTTCGGGTCCTACCTGAGCGAGCTGTACCCGACGGCGGTGCGCGGCACGGGACAGGGCTTCACGTACAACACCGGCCGCGCGGTCGGCGCCGTCTTCCCCACCACGGTCGGTTTCCTCGCCGACAGCTGGGGTGTGGGCGGCGCGCTGGTCTTCGGCGCGATCGGCTACGGCATCGCCGCGCTGGCCCTGCTCGGGCTGCCGGAGACCCGCGGGAAGGAGCTGGTGTGAACCGCGCGCAGGACCGTCCGGTCACTCTCGCGACGGCGGACCAGCCGGTCACCGCCGTCGACGAGCACGCGCACGCGTGGAGCCCCGCGAGCGCCCGCACCCGCTTCCGGGAGGGCCTCACGGGCCCCACGGCCGGGGTCGCGGCGGGGCACACGCAGGTCAATCTGATCTCGGTGCCCGCCGACTGGGCGTACGACATGCTGCTGTTCTGCCAGCGCAACCCCAAGCCCTGCCCGGTCCTCGACGTCACGGACGCCGGTTCCTGGACCACCGTCCTCGCGAACGGCGCCGACCTGCGCACCGATCTGCCGCGCTACCGGGTGTGGCGGGACGGCGAGTTGGTGGAAGAGCCGACGGACGTGCGTGCGCACTGGCGGGGCGATCTGGTGTCGTTCCTGATCGGGTGCAGTTTCACCTTCGAGTCGGCGCTGGCCGGGGCGGGCGTCCCGATCCGCCATGTCGAGCAGGGCCGCAACGTCCCGATGTACGTCACGACTCGGCAGTGCCGCCCGGCGGGACGGCTGCACGGCCCGATGGTGGTGTCCATGCGCCCGGTGCCGCCGCAGCACGTGGCGGCGGCACTGCGCGAGACGGGCCTCCTGCCCGCGGTGCACGGCGGCCCCGTGCACTGCGGCGATCCCTCGGCACTCGGCATCACCGACCTCGGCCGCCCCGACTTCGGCGACCCGGTCGACCTGGAGACCGACGACATCCCGATGTTCTGGGCCTGCGGAGTGACCCCGCAGGCCGCCGTGACGGCCTCGCGACCGCCGTTCGCCATCACCCACGCACCGGGCCAGATGTTCCTGACCGATGCCCGCGACGAGCAGTACCGCATCGTCGCCTGACCACCGGACTGAGGAAACGACGGAACTCATGACCTCGATCGATCTCAACGCCGACCTCGGCGAGGGCTTCGGCCGCTGGCAGCTCACCGACGACGAACGCCTGTTGTCCGTCGTCACGAGCGCCAACGTGGCCTGCGGCTTCCACGCCGGGGACGCGGCCACCATGCGGCGGGTGTGCGAGCAGGCGGCCGAGCGCGGCGTACGGATCGGCGCCCAGGTCTCCTACCGGGACCTGGCGGGGTTCGGGCGGCGCGCGATGGAGGTGCCGCCCGCCGAGCTGGCGGCCGAGGTGGCCTACCAGATCGGCGCCCTGGAGGTGTTCGCGCGAGCGGCGGGCACGCGCGTGTCGTACGTCAAGCCGCACGGCGCGCTCTACAACCGGGTCGTGCACGACGAGGAGCAGGGCGCCGCGGTCGTCGAGGGCGTGCTCCTGGCGGACGCCACGCTGCCCGTGCTCGGCCTGCCCGGCTCGCGCCTGCTGGAGCTGGCCGCCAAGGCCGGACTCCCAGCCGTCACGGAGGCGTTCGCGGACCGTGCGTACACCGAACAGGGCACGCTCGTGCCGCGCGGCCAGGACGGCGCCGTGGTCACCGATGCGGAGGCCGTCGTGGAGCGCTCGGTGGGGCTGGCCCGCGCGGGCCTGGTCACCTCCCGCTCGGGAGCCCGGGTCGAGGTACGCGCGCGTTCCCTGTGCCTGCACGGGGACACGCCCGGTGCCGTGGAGCTGGCCCGTCGGGTGCGAGCGCGGCTGGAGGAGTCGGGCGTCCGGGTGGAGGCCTTCGTATGAGGGCGCTGCCCGTCGGCGACGACGCCCTGCTCGTCGAGGTGGCCTCGGGCGAGGAGGCCCGGGCGCTGCACACGGAGTTGCTGCGGCGCCGCGCGGAGGGCTCGCTGTCGGTCGGCGAGATCGTCCCCGCCGCGCGGACGGTCCTGCTCGACGGCCTCACGGATCCGGCCCGCCTGGCCTGCGAACTGACCACCGCCGCGATACCGCCCGCTCCCCCACACGCCCGTGAGGTCGTCGAACTCCCGGTGCGCTACGACGGCCCCGACCTCACCGACGTGGCCGCGCACTGGGGCGTCGCGCCGCACGAGGTGGCCCGGATCCACGCGGCCACCGAGTTCAGCGTCGCCTTCTGCGGCTTCGCGCCCGGGTTCGGCTATCTGACCGGTCTGCCGCCGCGCTACGACGTCCCGCGCCGGGCCACCCCGCGTACGGCCGTCCCCGCCGGCGCGGTGGCGCTGGCGGGTCCGTACACGGGTGTGTACCCGCGCTCGTCGCCGGGCGGCTGGCAGCTGATCGGCACCACGGACAGCGTCCTGTGGGACCACACCCGCGTGCCGGCCGCGCTGCTGTCACCGGGCACGCGCGTGCGCTTCGTTCCGGTGAGGAACTCATGACCGACCGCGCGCTCGGCGTCGTACGCGCCGGGGCGCTCACCACCGTGCAGGACCTCGGCCGCCCCGGACACGCCCACCTCGGCGTGCCCCGCTCGGGTGCGCTGGACGGGCCGGCGGCGGCGCTGGTCAACCGGCTGGTCGGCAATGCGCCCGAAGCCGCCGTGCTGGAGACCACGCTCAACGGCTGTGCGGTACGGCCTCGCTCGGCAGTGACCGTCGCGGTCGGCGGGGCGCCCTGCCGCGTCAGGGTCGACGGACGCCCGGTCGCCTGGGGCGCTGCGGTGCGCGTACCCGCCGGCGCGCTCCTGGACGTCGGCGCGGCCGGCTCGGGCGTTCGGAGCTACGTGGCCGTCTCCGGTGGCATCGCCGTCGAGCCGGTCCTCGGCAGCCGCTCCACGGACCTCCTGTCCGGCCTCGGCCCACCGCCCCTCACGGACGGCACGGTGCTCCCCCTGGGCCGGCCGACGCGGCTCCACGCGCGCGTGGACGTCGCCCCGCAGCCGGCGCCGCCCGCCGAACTAGTCCTGCGCGTGACACCGGGCCCGCGCGACGACTGGTTCACGCCGGCGGCGTTGCGCGCCTTCACCTCCCGCGCGTACCGCGTGTCCCCCGCGAGCAACCGCATCGGGCTGCGCACCGAGGGCCCCGCCCTGGAGCGGGCGGTCACCCGCGAACTCCCCAGCGAGGGTGTCGTCCTGGGCGCGGTCCAGGTCCCGCCCGACGGCCGTCCGGTCGTGTTCCTGGCCGACCATCCGACGACGGGCGGCTACCCGGTCATCGCCGTCGTCCGCGCCACCGACCTCCCGGCCGCCGCACAGGCGGTGCCGGGCACCCCGGTGCGCTTCGTGGCCGTACGGCGGCGCTGACCCCGCGCTCCGCCACGCACGCGTGCGCTACGCCGCCTCCGGCGCGGGCTGCTGCCCCGCGACCGAGCGCGGCCCGGGCACCGCCAACCCCTCCGGCAGGGGCCACTGCCCCGACACCGACCGGGGCTCCGGTAGGAGACGCTCCGGCACGGGCCGATCCATCACCGACCGTGGCTCCGGCACGGGCCGCTGCTCCGGCGACGGCATCCGCTGCTCCGACACCGGCGCCGCCAGCGCGGCCAGCGCCGCGGACACCGACTGCGCCGCGCGCAGGTCGAGCCGGCCGCAGGTGCCCTTCGCGCGGTGCTTCGTCTCGGTGACGGCGAGGCGCAGCAGCTGGGGCAGCAGGTCGTTGCAGCGCCGGACCACCCAGGCGGTACCGGCGGTGGCCAGCCACAGCAGGCTCGCCGCCCTGGTGGGTGGCGGGAATTCGGGCTCGGCCGAAGGCGCGGCGCCGGTCGCGATGCCCCGCCCGGCCAGCATCGCGTGGAAGCGCAGCGCCAGTTGCCGGTGCCCGCGCTCCCCGGGGTGCAGCCGGTCCGAGCTCCACATCGCGCGCTCGCCGATCCAGTCGTCGTCGACGGCGTGCAGATGTACGGCCCCGTACCGCTCGGACAGCGTGTGGACCACCGTGTTGACCGCCCGCTGCCGTCGGGCCAGCGGGTTGCCCAGCACGCCCGGCAGCCCCAGCATCGTGCCCGGGTCGGGCAGACAGGCCGTGAGCACGGCGGTGCCCTGCCGGGCGAGGGACGCGTAGACCTTGTCGAGGCGCTCGGCGATCTTCTCGATGTCGTAGGTGCCGCGCAGCGTGTCGTTGACGCCCACGACGACGGACGCGACCTGCGGGCGCAGGGCCAGCGCGGCGGGCAGCTGGGTCTCCAGCACGTCCCGCGTCTGTGCCCCGCTGACGGCCAGGTTGGTGAACTCGGCGGAGGGTTCGGACAGCCCGGCGGCGAGCAGCGCGGCCCAGCCGCGCCACCCCTCCCCGACGGGGTCGCCCACCCCCTCGGTCAGCGAGTCCCCGAGCGCGACGAACCGGAGCGGTCTCATGCCACGCCCTCCGCACGCGCGAAGGGGCGCACCGGCACCGCCGCGTCGTGCGCGGTGAGGAAGGCGTCCACCGCCGTGCCCCACCCGAAGCGCTCCGCACGCGCGCGTGCCGCCTCCCGGCGCTCGCGCTCGGGACGGGCCAGCAGCGTCTCCACCGCGTCCGCGAAGGCGTCCCCGTCGTTGGCCGCGGTTGCCCCGGCGGAGCCGATCACCTCCGGCAGCGCGGACGACGAACTCGCCACCACCGGCGTGCCGCAGGCCATGGCCTCCAGCGCGGCGAGCCCGAAGGTCTCGGCGGGCCCGGGGGCCAGGCAGATGTCGGCAGAGGCCTGGAGCGCGCCGAGCAGGCTGCGGTCGGCGACATGCCCGAGGAACGTCACCGGCAGGTCGCGTTCCCGTGCCCGCTGTTCGAGCCGGGCGCGCAACGGACCGTTTCCGGCCACCACGAGCACCGCGCGCACCCCGCGTCCGCGCAGCGACTCCAGGGCGTCCAGCGCGGTGCCGGGCCGCTTCTCCACGGAGAGCCGGGAGCACATCACGAGCAGCTTCTCGTCGGCACGCGCGTGTGTCTCGCGCAGCGCCGCGTCGCGCAGGGTGGGGCGCCGGTTCATCAGATCGACGCCCAGCGGGGCCCGTACGACGTTGCGGGCGCCGATCCGCACGAACTCCCGCTCGGCGAACTCGGTGGTGCACACGACCTTCGAGTACGTGTGGGCCGTACGGACGTTGAGGGCGTCGGCGGCGCGCCGGGACAGGTTCTCCGACAGGCCCCAGGTGCGCAGCACGCCGTCGGCGGTCTCGTGGGAGACCATCACTGCGGGGACCCGGGCGCGGCGGGCCCACCTGCCGGTCCAGCGCAGCGTCGTACGGTCGGAGACCTCCAGGCGGTCGGGGGCGAGTTCCTCCAGGAGGGCCGCGACCCGCCGCTTGTCGAGGAGCACGCGGTAGCCGCCGGTGCCGGGCAGCATCGGCCCGGGCAGGGTGATCACGCGGCCCTGCTCGGTCTCGCAGTCGGTGTACTTCTCGCCCGGCACGACGAGGACCGGGTCGTGCCCGGCCAGCTTGAAGCCCTTGCCGAGCTCGCGCAGTGCGGTCCGCAGCCCTCCGGAGGCGGGGGCGACGAAGTTCGCCAGCCGGACGATGCGCAGCGAGGCGTTGACCGGCGTGTTCGTGGACGTGTTCATCGAGCTGTTCATACCGCCACCGCCGGCCTCCGTGCCTTCAGCACGGCCTCGTAGTGGTCGATCAGCTGATCGCCGATGGCCGCCCAGGTGCGTCCCTCGACCGTGGCACGTGCGGCGGCCCCGTACGCGGCCCGCAGCGCGGGGTCGGCGACCAGGGACCGCACGGCGTCCCGTACGGCGTCGGCGTCGCGCGGCGGCACCAGGAGCCCGGTGCGGCCGTGGTCGACCAGGTCCAGCGGGCCGCCGGCGGCGGGCGCGACGACGGGCACGCCGCTCGCCATGGCCTCCTGCACGGTCTGGCAGAAGGTCTCGAAGGGGCCCGTGTGGGCGAAGACGTCGAAGGAGGCGAAGATCCGGGCGAGGTCGTCGCCGCCGCGGCGGCCCAGGAAGACCGCGCCGGGCAGCGCCTCGGCGAGGGCGGGCCGGCTCGGCCCGTCGCCGACGATCACGACCTTCACGCCCGGCAGTCCGCACACGCCGGAGAGCAGGTCGATGCGCTTCTCGGGGGCGAGCCGCCCGACGTAGCCGACGATGGTCTCGCCGTTCGGGGCGAGCTCGCGGCGCAGCGCCTCGTCCCGGCGTCCGGGGCGAAAGCGCGCGGTGTCCACGCCGCGTGCCCACAGCCGCAGCCGGGGCACCCCGTGGGTCTCCAGATCGCGCATGGACGCGCTCGACGGGACGAGGGTGAGGTCGGCGGCGGAGTGGACGGACCGTATGCGCCGCCAGGCCGCGGCCTCGCCGGCGCCCATGTAGGTGCGGGCATATCCGGCCAGGTCGGTCTGGTAGACGGCGACGGCGGGAATGCCGAGCCGGGCGGCGGCGGCCATGCCGCGCACACCGAGGACGAAGGGGCTGGCCAGGTGCACGACGTCGGGCTGATGCTGGATCAGCGCGGCGGCGAGACGCCGGCTGGGGAGCGCGACCCTGACCTGGGGATAGCCGGGGAGCGGGAGGGAGGGGACATGGACCACGGGGCAGGGCGCCAGAGCGGCGGCCGCCTTGTTCCCGGGAGCGGGGGCCGGGGCGACGACGATGGGGGCGTGACCGCGATCGACGAGGTGTCGGGCGGTCTGGAGCGCGCAGTGGGCCACGCCGTTCACATCGGGGGGAAAGGATTCGGTCACGATGACTACACGCATACCGGTGTTGTCGCCGTGCTGGACGTGGCCGCGTCAAAGTGGATCTTTCCGAACGACAAACGTCCCATGAGCGTTCCGCTGCGCCCCCGAGCGGGTCAGGCCATGTCCATGCACGCCTGACCCGCAGGTCATCCGGAGTTCACCCGGCGGGCGGATCTCCGCGAAGTTCACAGCGCGGACACATGCCCGCCCGAGGGTCAGCCGGCGGGCGTGTCCGGCCCGATGCGGCTGCGTACGGCCGTCTGCACCTCGGCCTCCTCGGCCGGATCGGCGGCCAGCCGGCGCAGTCGCTCGACGACGCGCGTGTCACCGGTCTCGGCATGCCGGGCGGCGATCTCGCGGGTGGTCTCCTCGCAGTCCCAGAGGCACTCGACGGCGAAGCCGGACGGGAAGGAGGGGTCGGTGGCGGCCAGGGCACGGGCGGTGCGGCCGCGTAGATGGGAGGAGGCGGTCTCGCGGTAGATATGGCGCAGGACCGGGGCGGCGCAGACGATGCCGAGCCGTCCGGTGCCGTCGACGAGGGTCCACAGGGTCGGGGCGTCGGGGCCTTCGCCGCGTACGGCCTCCCGCAGGGCCGCCAGGACCAGGTCCTTGTCCTCGGCTCCGCCCCGGCAGGCGAGCATGCGTCCGGCGGCGGCGCCCAGCTCGTCGGGCCGTCGCGCCCAGCCACGCGCCCGCTCGACGGCGGCGATGCTGCGCATCCGTTCGAAGGCGTCGACGGCGGCCTCGACGACCGCCGACGAGCCGGTGACCACGGCCGCCTCGATCAGATCGAGGGCCTCGGGATCATTGCTGTCGGCGAGGTAACGCAAGGCGGTGCAGCGGGCTCCGTCGGTGCCGTCCTTGGCGGCGGCGACGATGTCCGGCCGGTCCTCGGGGCCCGCGACGGCCATGAGACACCGCGCGGCGGGCACATGGAGGGCCGCTCCGCGCTCGATGCCCTGCTGGGCCCACTCGAAGACCGCCTGCACGCTCCACCCCGGACGGGGCCCGGTAGGTCGCATCTGCCGCTGCCAGCGGTCGAAACAGCCTGCCTCGTGCGCGGCACGCACACGCGTGGCGATCGATGGGCGCGGATCCTCCGCCCACAGCCGCCACGGCCGTGGCTCAAAAGCATCGCGTACGGCGGTGGCCAGCTCGGCCTCGCCCTCGGGATCGGCCGGGAACCGCGCGAGGACGGGCACGGCGAGGGCACGCAGGCCCGCGTCGTCGTCCCTGAGCGCGAGCTCGTCCAGGGCCCAGGCCCAGTTGGAGCCCGTGGCGGCGTACCTGCGCAGCAGCTGGAGCGCGTCCCGCCTGCCGTAGGAGGCGAGGTGGCCGAGGACGGCCAGGGCCAGCCCGGTGCGTGATTCCTCGGTGTCGAGGACGTCCTCGACGTCGAAGAGGTGCGCTTCGATCTCGTCCAGCTCGCCGCTGAGGTCGAGGTAGAGACGGGCGTAGTACAGGGAGCGGTTCTCCACCTGCCAGTCGTGGCGGGGGTCCCGCAGCACACAGTGGTTCAGGGCCGCGAGCGCCTCGGCGCGCGGGGCGGTGAGCGCGTGCAGTGTGCCGTCGCCGCGGCCCCGCTGGAGCAGGCCGAGCAGCGTACCGCTGGGCGCTATGACCGGTTCGAACATGGGAAACAGCCTCACATCAAGCGTCGACGCAACCGGGGTTCCTGCTTCACCTGGCCGCGTGACAACACGTCGGGGCGCCCGCCGTTTCCTGCTTGCTGTAGACCATCTTCCTCTGCCTCTCGTCGGTGGCCCATGCGGACCGCATCACGGCCCGCGCGGTGCGGCAACACCTGCCCAGCCATCGCGTCCGTGAATCACGACGTCATGATGACTCGGCACTTACATCTACCGCGACCGAAATTTCGGCGGCCCTGTACCGCCTCCCCCGTTTTCCATGTTTTAGCTGGTCAGATCATTCGGATCAGTGTGCGCCGAACAGCTCGAGCAGTTCGGTCTTGCCGAACATGCGGGCGGTGTCGACGGCCGACGGAGTGCCCGCGGCCGGGTCGGCGCCGGCCTCCAGAAGGACCTTGATCACTTCCGCCTCACCCTTGAAGACGGCACCGGCGAGTGGCGTCTGCCCCCGGTCGTTGACGCGGTCACCCTCGGCACCCCGGGCGAGCAGGGCGCGGACCGCGTCGGCGTGGCCGTGATAGGCGGCGAGCATCACCAGGGAGTCACCGCGGTCGTTGGTGAGGTTGGCGGGAACACCCGCGTCGACGTACGCCACGAGCGCCTCGGTCTGCCCCTGCCGGGCCAGATCGAAGATCTTGGTCGCCAGCTCCACGACCTCTGGGTCGGGGGCATCAGTCATCGGCCGGACCGCCTCTCACTACAACACGGGGACTGCGGGAACTGCTGGTGCTACGGAACTGCTGGGGAGCACGGGTACGACCGGCGAGCGGTGTCGGCCGTACGAGTGATTCGCCAGGGTACTGGCTCGCGCGGCACATGACCCGATGCGTCCGCGGCAAAGATCATCGCAGACACGGCCGGACGCATCACCCAAGCTCATCCAGTCAAGGACACTCCGCCAACAGTAGGAAATCTGCGGAATTTCACCCAGTTGCACCTTTTATCGTATGGATACATCCTGTGAGCCTGGAAGTACTCATGGTGACTGTCCCCACCAAAACCAGGAGCACTCACATGATCCTCTCCATCTCAGGCGTCGTACTGCTCGGCATCGTCGTCTTCATCTTCTTCCGCAAGGACGGGCTGAAGGCGTCCCACGCCCTGATCTCAGCCCTGTTCGGCTTCTATCTGGCCAGCACGGCCATCGCCCCGAGCATCAAGGCCGGCGGCGAGAGCCTGGCGAGCCTCCTGGGCGGCATCCAGTTCTGACGCCGCCCGTCCCGCCCGTACGCACCTCCAGGAGACAGCAGTGGCCCGCCGCCCCCTCCCCCGCATCCTGAGCACAGGCAGCGCGCAGATCGCCCGAAGCCGGGAGCTGGCCCGGGCGCAGCTCACCCGTAGCCGGGAACTGGCCCGGACGGCGAGCGACAGCGCCTCTGACGTCCTCCATCCGCTGATCACGATCACCCGCGGTCTGCGCCGGCTGGCCTCGGCCGGACGGCGCAGGTGGGCCGACACCCCCAAGGACAAGCGCGGACCGCTGCTGTTCCTGGTGGCCTCGGTGATCCTGGTCGTGGCGCTGGTGCCGTACGGACCGCTGCTCGCCGTCATCACCCTGATGGCGGCGGCAGCCTGGCAGGGCAGGGACCGCGCACCGGCCACGCCCGAAGGGCCTGACGAGTCCCAGACGGAACGGCTGCGAGCGCTGTACGAGGCGCTGGTCCCGTACTTCTCCGCCGTCGACGACCCGGCGCCGCTGTACACCCACGGCGGCGAGTGGGAGAAGGCCTTCCCGGAGTACGAGTTCGACGGTACGAGCCGGATCAGCAGCCTTCTGGTCCGCTACCCCGCCTACTTCACCGACGGCGAGGCGCCGGCCCGCGCGCGGATCGAGCATCTGCTGACCGCGAAGTCCGGCCGCGGCCGGGAGTACCACTTCGCCTGGGACGAGATGGGCAACGAGCTCACCGTCACCGCCCTCGCCCCGCTGCCGACCGACATCGCCGCCCAGCGCTTCGTCACGGCCCCCGGCGAGACCGTCCTCGGCTTCACCGACCCCACCCTGGTCCAGCGCACGCTTCCGCTCACCCACGGCGCTCAGCAGCGCGACGTACCACCGGTGGTCTGGCGCACCGGCGTCCGCTCCACCGAGCCCCATCTGCTGGCCCTGGGCCAGCCCGGCAGCGGCACCTCGACCCTGCTGCGCTCCATCGCCCTGCAGGCCCTCCAGTACGGCGACGTCGTCATCGTCGAGGGCGGCAGCACCGGCGAGTACGCGTGCCTGACCGGCCGGGACGGGGTCCTGGCGGTCGAGTGCGGGCTGGCCGGGGCGCTGGCGAGCGTGGAGTGGGCGGCGACGGAGACGGAGCGGCGCCTGATCGCGGTGAACCGGGCCCGCCAGGCGGGCAACCCGCCGCCGGAGGACACCAAGCGCCCGCTGTGGATCCTCCTGGACCGCCCGACCGCGTTCTCCCACCTCGCCGCGGCGGACGACCGCAAGGACCCCCAGGCCCTGCTCCAGGTCCCGCTCCGGCACGGCCGGTCGGCCAACGTCACAGTGGTCGTGGCCGAGCAGTGGGACGGCCTGGACGCGCTGAGCGACGCCGTGCGCCAGCACACACGCGCGCGTGTCGTGCTCGGCCCCGCCACGGCCGAGCAACTGCGGACGGCCCTGGGCGCTCCCCCGCACACCACCCCGGTCGCCGACGTCCCGCCCGGCCGCGGCTACGCCCGGCTGGGCACCGGCCCGGTCCACCGCCTCCAGGTCCCGGCGACCCCGGACCCGTACGACGACGCGACCAGCGACGCACATCGGCAGGCGGTACTGGAACTGCTGCCGGAGCGGACGACGCCGGTGGAGGCGGAGACGCTGGGCCGGCTGGAGAAGGCGGACCAGGAGCCGGAGCCGGTGCCCGCGGAGGCCGTGGTGGCCGAGGCCGTGGCGGCGGAGACCGCGTGACCCGGGCGGCATGCCGGGCGGCGTGAGCCACCGGCCCGCCCCCGGGCCCCCACCCCATCACCCGGCCCGCACGCCGGGCGCGTCACGCGACGAACGGCCGGACCGACTCCCCCGCCCCGGTCGCCCCGCTCTCCACCAACCGCGCGGCGGCCGCCAGCCGCACCGCGGCCTCTTCCGCCACCGCGCCACCGACGGTGAACGGCAGCCGCACATACCCCTCGAAGGCCCCGTCCACCCCGAACCGGGGCCCGGACGGCACCCGTACGCCCACCCGCTCCCCGACTTCGGCGAGCCGTGAGCCCGAAAGGCCGCCCGTCCGGACCCACAGCGTGAGCCCGCCCCGCGGCACCTCGAACTCCCAGCCGGGCAGCTCCCGCCGCACCGCCGTGACGAGCGCGTCCCGGTTCTCCCGGGCCTGCCCACGCCGCAGCTCCACCGCCTGTTCCCAACCCCCGGTGCCGAACAGCCAGTTCACGGCCAGCTGCTCCAGCACCGGCGTGCCGAGGTCGGCGTAGGCGCGCGCGGCCACGAGGCTGCGGATCACGTCCGGAGCCGCCCGCACCCAGCCGATCCGCATCCCCGCCCAGAAGGCCTTGCTGGCCGAGCCGACGGTGATGACGGTCGATCCGGCGGGGTCGAAGGCGCACACCGCGCGCGGCATCTCCACGTCCGGATCGAGCCACAGCTCGCTCATCGTCTCGTCGGCGACGAGCACCGTCCCCGCGGACCGCGCCGCGTCGACCAGCCGCCGCCGCTGGTCCTCGTCGGCCAGCGCCCCGGTCGGGTTGTGGAAGTCGGCGACGACATAGGCGAGCCGGGGCGCGGCCTCCCGCAGCACCTGCCGCCACCGGTCCACGTCCCAGCCGGCCAGCCCCTCGGCCATGGCGACGGGCACGAGCCGGGCGCCCGCCTCCCGCATCAGCTGGAGGATGTTGGCGTACGACGGCGACTCGACCGCGATCCGCTCACCGCGCCCCGCGAACAGATGGCAGATCGCGTCCATGGCGCCCATCGCGCCGGTCGTCACCATGATCTGCTCGGGCATGGTCGCGATCCCGCGCGCCGAGTACCGGTCGGCGATCATCGCGCGCAGCGCGGGCAGCCCGGCCGGATAGTCGCCGTGGGTGTGGGCGTACGGGGGCAGTTCCTCCAGGGCGCCCTGGACGGCACGGGTCAGCCAGGGCTCGGGCGCGGGCAGCGCCGCGGTGCCCAGGTCGATCATCGAGCCCAGCGCCTCGGGCGGCAGCGGCTCCAGACCACGGGCGGGCAGCGGGTTCCCGGCCGGTACGGCCGTCCAGCTCCCGGCCCCGCGACGCGACTCCAGGAACCCCTCGGTGCGCAGCGCCTCGTACGCGGCGGCCACGGTCGTACGGCTCACCGACAGGGCGAGGGCCAGTTCCCGCTCGGCGGGCAGCCGCGCGGCGACCGGGACGCGGCCCTCCAGGACGAGCAGCCGGATGCCGTCGGCGAGGGAACGGTACGCGGGTGGGCGCTTGGTGCCGGGGCCGGCGGGGCGGTCCTGCTGCGAGGTGAGCAGCCGGGCGAGCTGCGCGGCCCCCACTGCGGAAGTCCACTGCGCCATGATTCCAGTCCACCTTCCCCGAATTGGCCATGGAGGGCGCCGCCTCCCAAGCCACAGGGTGTCACGCATCAGTCCACTACCACCACAGGGGGGCACGCCTTGTCCACGCAGGGGCATCCCACGAGACGGCTCACACACGGCCATCTCCTACGGCGGCTGTCACAGCTCTACGCCGGGCTCGCGCTGTACGGCGCGAGCTCGGCGCTGCTCGTCGAGGCGGGCCTGGGCCTGGAGCCCTGGAACGTGCTGCACCAGGGCCTCGCCGAACGGACCGGCCTGACGATCGGCGTCGTGTCGATCATCGTCGGCGCGGCCGTGCTGCTCCTGTGGATCCCACTGCGCCAGCGCCCCGGCCTCGGCACCGTCTCCAACGTCTTCGTCGTCGGCCTCGCCATGGACGGCACGCTCGCCCTGCTGCCCGAGACCCACACCCTGGCCGTACGGATCCCGCTCCTCCTGGCCGGCATCCTGCTCAACGGCTTGGCCACCGGTCTCTACATCGCCGCCCGCTTCGGCCCCGGTCCCCGCGACGGCCTGATGACCGGCCTGCACCAGCGCACCGGCCGCTCGATCCGCCTGATGCGCACGGCTGTCGAGGTCGCGGTCGTCGTGACCGGCTTCGCCCTGGGCGGCACGGTCGGCGTCGGCACGGTCCTCTACGCGGTGTCCATCGGCCCGCTCGCCCAGCTCTTCCTGCGCGTGTTCGCCGTCCCGTCGGCATCGGACAGCACGGTCGTTGCCACCGGGCAACCCCGGGGAGCGATACTGCGTCCGTGAGCACCACGCGGATACGCCACCCCTACCTCGACCACCCCGGCCCGATCCCCTTCGCCCACCGGGGCGGCGCCGCCGACGGCCTGGAGAACACCGTGCTCCAGTTCCGGCGCGCGGTGGAGCTGGGCTATCGGTACATCGAGACCGACGTCCACACCACGCGCGACGGCAGGCTCGTCGCGTTCCACGACTCCACCCTGGACCGGGTGACCGACGGGGCGGGCCGGATCGCGGACCTGCCCTGGGACGACGTACGGCACGCGCGCGTGGGCGGCAAGGAGCCGGTGCCCCTCTTCGAGGAGTTGCTGGAGACCTTCCCGGAGGTCCGCTGGAACGTCGACCTCAAGGCGGAGCCGGCGCTCCATCCCTTCCTCGATCTGATCGAGCGCGCGAACGCCTGGGACCGCGTCTGCGTCGGCTCCTTCTCCGAGGCCCGCGTCATCCGCGCCCAGCGCCTGGCCGGGCCGCGCCTGGCGACGTCGTACGGCACCCGGGGCGTGCTCAATCTGCGGCTGCGCTCCTGGGGCGTCCCGGCCGCGCTGCGCCGCTCGGCGGTCGCCGCCCAGGTGCCCGAGGCGCAGTCCGGGATCCAGGTGGTGGACCACCGCTTCGTACGGGCCGCCCACGCGCGCGGGCTTCAGGTGCACGTGTGGACCATCAATGATCCCGAGGTGATGCACCGGCTCCTGGACCTGGGAGTCGATGGCATCATGACCGATCACATCGACACATTGCGCAAGGTCATGGAGGACCGCGGCGTCTGGGTCTGACCCCCGCCCCCGTCCCCACCCGCGCGCGGGATCTTCACGGGGAAGCGAGGGCGCGGTGGGCAGCGGAACCGTGCGGACAGAGCCGGCCGACGAGGCCGCCGGACGGCTGCGCGAGCAGCGCGGCTGGTACTTCTACGACTGGGCGTGCTCGGTCTACTCGACGAGCGTGCTCACCGTGTTCCTGGGCCCGTATCTGACGTCGGTCGCCGAGAAGGCGGCGGACGCGGACGGGTTCGTCCACCCCTTGGGCATCCCGGTGCGCGCGGGGTCGTTCTTCGCGTACTCGGTGTCCCTGTCGGTGATCGTGGCCGTCCTGGTGATGCCCCTGGTGGGTGCGGCGGCCGACCGCACCGGCCGCAAGAAGCCCCTTCTCGGAGCCGCCGCCTACACGGGAGCCGCGGCCACCACGGCCATGTTCTTCCTGGACGGCGACCGCTATCTGCTCGGCGGGGTCCTGCTGATCGTCGCGAACGCGGCCCAGTCGGTCGCGATGATGCTCTACAACTCCTACCTCCCGCAGATCGCCCCGCCCGAGGAACGCGACGCGGTCTCCTCCCGGGGCTGGGCCTTCGGCTACGCGTCGGGCTCCCTGATGCTGATCGTGAACCTGGTCCTGTATCTGGCGCACGACTCCTTCGGCGTCTCCGAGAGCACGGCGGTCCGCATCTGTCTCGCGTCGGCGGGCCTGTGGTGGGGCGCCTTCGCGCTCATCCCGCTACGACGGCTGCGCGATCGTCGCGCCCGAAGCGAGGCCGGGGAAGAAGCACCTCCCGGGAGGAAGCAGACGGCCATGGGCTTCCGGCAGCTCGCGGCAACCGTCCGCGACATGCGCCGCCACCCGCTGACGCTCGCCTTCCTCCTCGCCTACCTGATCTACAACGACGGCATCCAGACCGTCATCTCCCAGGCGTCGGTGTACGGCTCCGAGGAGCTCGGCCTCGGCCAGTCGACGCTCATCGGCGCCGTCCTGCTGGTCCAGGTGCTGGCGGTGGTGGGGGCGCTGACGATGGGGCGGCTGGCCCGGACGTACGGCGCCAAGCGGACGATTCTCGGCTCGCTGATCGCGTGGACGGTGACGCTGGCGGCCGGGTACTTCCTGCCGGCCGGGGCGCCCGTGTGGTTCTTCGTGCTGGCCGCCGGCATCGGGTTGGTCCTCGGCGGCAGCCAGGCCCTGTCCCGGTCCCTGTTCTCCCATCTCGTCCCGCCGGGGAAGGAGGCCGAATACTTCTCGGCGTACGAGATGAGCGACCGCGGCATGAGCTGGCTGGGCCCGCTGCTGTTCGGGCTCACCTACCAGCTGACCGGAAGTTATCGAGACGCGA